>NZ_NCTE01000310.1:0-6301 GCF_002114215.1 Streptomyces sp. 13-12-16
GGCCGGACCGGGGAGTCCTCCCCGGTCTCCACCACGGCGGCGGCGAGGAGCCCGACGCCGCCCGTGCGGGCGTGCCCGGCCTTGCCGGTCGCCGAGGACGCCGTCGGCATGGTGGGCCGGGCAGTGGCCCGGCCGCCGCACGTCAGTACCGGCCTGTCGGTGGTGCGCCCGCGGGCGCAGGCGGCCCGGCACACGGTACGTCGCATCTCCTGACGGTCCCTGCCGTGTTGCCGGTATCCGGTTGCGCCGGGAGCCGCCCGTGCGGCATGCGTCTCGCAAGGAGTCTCCCGCGCCCCGAGCCGGCCGTCGTGGCCGCCACGGACCGCGGCCGTGCCGCCGGAACCAAGGGGGCGACGCTGTCGAGCGGCTTCGGCCCGGAGCCCCGTACCGGGCACCGGGCACCGGGCACCGGGAAGGCACGTTCGACGCGGTGATCCTTCCCGGGAGGGAAGGCGTCCGGAAACCGTCGGCGTTCGCCTGCCGGCGGGTGCCGGACGCACCGGGTCCGACCGGACCGGAGCGCGTGTTCGTCGGTGACCACGCCGGGAATCCGCCGCCGGCCGGAGCTCTCGGCATCCGCACCGTCCGCCACACCACGGACCCCGAGGGGACGGCGGCGCGGCTCGACGCGCCCCCGGAGCGTACGGCGGCCGTCTGTCCCGGATCAGTCGCAGGAAGCGCAGCCGGCTCGGCGGTGGCGACAGAACCGGGCGCGAGGCGGTGACGTCGGCGCTCGGTTCGCACCATGGCACGGACATCGTGTTCACCCGCTCCCCGTGCTTCCCGAGCCACGGCGGGCCGAAGCCGTACAACGCGCGGGCTCCGGCGACACCGCCGCGCGCCAGAAGGCATCCAGGTGTCGCCGGGCATGGCGGGACGGGTCGCCCACGTTCCGCGAGACGGTTGTCGAGAACGGAGTGGCCGCCCACCCGGACGAGGTCGTGCGGCTTCATGGATGCGCGCGGCCTTTTGTCGCCGCGAGTCGCTCGTGACGACCGTTGTGGGGGTTCGCACCCGGGTGTGCTCGGCGGTTCGAACGGCCCGCTTGAAGCATTCTTCCTCCACGACCAGGCTGCTCTTCACGTTACCCGATACGAGAAGGCCGGAATGTTCCGGTTCTCCATTTTTCCGTTACCGGCGTAGTCCAGCACTGGCGGTGGGGACGTCCATGGGCTTGCACATCCAGCGATCCTTTATTTTCTCCGGGTCGCTCTTCTTCAATTCGCCACTGAGATCCTGGAACATTTCCTCCGCTTGCTCCCGGACGAACCCACCGACCGCGAATGCGCCGCCGGGGGCGAGACCGTCCATGCGTTACTCGACAGACGCCCGGATTTCCGTGCCGCCGCGCCGGGTTCTCCGCACCCGGGCGTATTAGCGGTGGACCGCCTCGAAGTCTCCCGACCGGTCAAGGACTGTGCCTGCCGGTGCCCGTACATCTCGTCGGGGTCGAAGTTCGGGGCACCGCGCGGCTCTCCGGTGCAGGAGTACGCCTTGGCCGTTCCGTCCCACCGCTTCCCGGCCGGTACGCGCTCGCACATGTCGGCCCCGCATCTGCCGCGCTTGATCGCCCCGAGGAAGAGGGACGGCTTCTTTCCCCCGGGAGGACTCACGTCCGTGTCCGGCGTTCCGATCGAGCCTTTCCCGGACGGCATCGAACTCTTCTTCCGTGAGGAGGGGAGGTGCCGGTCCGATCGGCCGGCCGTCGGATCCGTGCACCACCCGGTCATGAGACGGGGATCGGGAATGCGGTGCACGAAGTGATCGGGTTTCCGGAAGACGCGGCAGCCGCGGTCGACGGCGAGACGGCGGAGGTCGAGTTCCCGCCATACGGGATATGCCGTCCCCTCCGTCGATATGGACGGGCTGATCGGGAGTGGAGCCCTCGGCGCGTCGGGGGCGGGGGCGGATTCCCTCCGTCCGAGATCCTCCAGCTCCCGCGACCCGGCACCGGACCCCTCCGCGTCAGGCCTTGACCGGTCCTCACCGTCGATGTCGCCGGCGATGGTTCCGGGGCGCGCCCTTCCCCGTTCCCGCGGTTCGGTCATCGCCGTGTGCGACCAACGTCCCCGGACAGCACACGTAGGGGGCTCTACGGGTAGCTGGGGGTGGCCGGCGCGGCCGATCATCGATCCCTCAGGACGAACGCCAGCCCGGCGTTTTCGGAGCGCATGATGAGGGAGGCGCTCGCCACCATGACGAGTGATCTTGTGCACGGTACTGACGCCATCGCCATCATCGGCCTGTCGTGCCGCCTCCCCCAGGCACCGGACGCCGGCGCCTTCTGGGAGATGTTGCGAGCGGGCCGCAGCGCGATCACCGAGGTACCGCCGGACCGCTGGGACCCGGACGAGGTGCTGCCGGACGCGCCGGAGCGGCACCGTGCCGGACTGCGCCGGGGCGGGTTCCTCGACCGGGTGGACGGGTTCGACGCCGAGTTCTTCGGTATCTCGCCGCGCGAGGCCGTGGCGATCGACCCGCAGCAGCGGCTGTTCGCCGAACTGGCCTGGGAAGCGCTGGAGGACGCGGGCGTCGTCCCGGAGACGCTGCGCTCCACCGCGACGGGCGTCATCGTCGGGGCGATCGCGGGTGACTACGCGGCGCTGGCACAGCGCGGTGGCGCGATCACGCAGCACTCGCTGCCGGGTCTGAACCGCGGTGGCATCGCCAACCGGGTGTCCTACGCGCTGGGCCTCAACGGCCCGAGCCTGACGGTGGATTCGGCACAGTCGTCGTCGCTGGTCGCGGTACACCTGGCGGTGGACAGTCTGCGCAGGGGCGAGTGCACCCTGGCGCTGGCGGGCGGTGTGGCGCTCAACTTCGCGCCGGAGAGCGCCGAGATCGCCGGACGGTTCGGCGGTCTGTCGCCGGACGGACGCTGCTTCACCTTCGACAGCCGTGCCAACGGATACGTGCGCGGTGAGGGCGGCGGAGTCGTCGTGCTGAAGCCGCTGGCGCACGCGGTGCGCGACGGGGACACGGTGTACGGGGTCGTCCTCGGCAGCGCGGTCAACAACGACGGTGCCACCGAAGGCCTCACCGTGCCCAGCGCCGAGGCCCAGGCAGCGGTGCTGCGGAAGGCCTGCGAGGACGCGGGCGTGGACCCGCGGCAGGTGCGCTACGTGGAACTGCACGGGACGGGCACCCCGACGGGCGACCCGCTGGAGGCGGCCGGCGTGGGCGCCGCGTACGGCAGCGCGCGTCCTGCGGACTCACCCGTCCTCGTCGGCTCGGTCAAGACCAACGTCGGGCACCTGGAGGGCGCGGCGGGCATCGTCGGGCTGATCAAGACGGCGCTGAGCATCCGGCACCGGGAGATCCCGGCGAGCCTCAACTACGAGACGCCCAACCCGGACATCGACCTCGGGGCGCTGAACCTGCGTGTGCAGACCGCGCACGGCCCGTGGCCGGACGCACCGCTGCTGGCCGGAGTCAGTTCCTTCGGCGTGGGCGGGACGAACTGCCACGTCGTGCTCGGTGAGGTGCCCGGGCGGACCGCGCCCGAGGGGGACGCGCCGCAGCCCGGCGAGCCGGAGATCCCGCTGGCTCCGTGGCCGGTGTCCGGACGTACGGAAGCGGCCCTGCGCGCCCAGGCGGGCCGGCTGCTGGCATGGCGGACGGCGGACGGCGACGCGTTCGACATCGGCTCGTCGCTGGCCGGCACCCGCACGCACTTCGGACATCGCGCCGTCGCCCTCGGTCCCGACCACGACGCACAGTTGGAGGCGTTGCGGACCGGCGCCGAGATCCCGGGGCTCGTCACCGGCGTCACCGGCGACCACGGCAAGGTCGCGCTGGTCTTCCCGGGACAGGGCTCGCAGTGGGAGGGCATGGCACGGGAGCTGCTCCGCACCTCGCCGGTCTTCCGCGCCTCGATCGAGGCGTGCCACGACGCTCTCGCCCCGTACGTCGACTGGTCGCTGGTGGACACGCTCAACTCCGAGCCCGGGACGCCCGCCCTGGACCGCGCGGACGTCGTCCAGCCCGTGCTCTTCGCGGTGATGGTCTCGCTCGCCCGGGTGTGGGAGTCGCTGGGCCTGCGGCCGGACGCGGTGGTCGGGCACTCACAGGGCGAGGTCGCCGCAGCGCACATCGCGGGCGCCCTCGACCTGGAGGACGCCGCCAGGATCGTGGCGCTGCGCAGCCGGACGATCATGACGCTGGCCGGCACCGGAGCCCTGGCGTCGGTGCCGCTGCCGGCCGATCGCGTCGCCGAGTACATCGCCCCCTTCGACGGCGAGCTGAGCATCGCGGCGGTCAACGGGCCCGGCACCACCGTCGTGGCCGGGGCTCCCGACGCCGTGGCCGGGCTGCTGGCCCGTTGCGAGGCGGACGGAGTCCGCGCGAAGGCCGTCCCCGCCGTGGACTTCGCCTCGCACTCGCCGCACATGGAAGCCATCCGGGAGCAGCTGCTGGAGCAGCTCGCCGGAGTGACACCGCGTTCGGGCGATCTCGAGTTCTACTCGACGGTCACCGCGAGCGCCATCGACACGGCCGGGCTCGACGCCGGGTACTGGTACACCAATCTCCGTCAGCCCGTCCTCTTCGAGGCGACGCTCCGGGCCATGGCGGAGGACGGCTTCGGCACGTTCGTGGAGTCGAGCCCGCATCCCGTCCTCACTCTCGGATTGCGGGAGACGCTGCCGGACGCGGTGGTCGTGGGGTCGCTGCGACGCAACGAAGCGCCGTGGCCGCCGCTGCTCACCTCCCTGGCGGAGCTTCACGTGCGCGGCCTTGCCGTGGACTGGTCCGCCGTCTTCGCGGGACGCACGCCGCGCCGCGTCGCGCTTCCCACCTACGCCTTCCAGCACAAGAGTTACTGGCCGGAGGTCTCGGCCGCCTTCGAGTCCACCGCGCGGACCGCCGTCCCCCGCCTGCTGGAAGAGAGCGAGGAGGCCGCGGGGGCGGGTCCGACGTGGTCGGACCGGCTGGCCGGCCTGCCGCGGGACGAGCGCGACCGTGAGGCGCTGAAGCTGGTGCGACTGCGCACGGCCATCGTGCTCGGTCACCTGAGCACGGACACGGTCGGCGTCGACCAGGCGTTCCGTGAGCTGGGCCTGGACTCCACGATGGCGGTCCAGCTCCGCCAGAGCCTCGCGGAGGCCACCGGGCTGGCGCTGCCGGAGACCGTCGTCTACGACCACCCGAGCCCGTCCCGGCTCGCCCGGCGGCTGTGCGAACTGGCTCTGGGCGACGTCACGTCACCGGCCGTGGTGCCGACGGCCTCGGCGGTGGACGCCGACGACCCGATCGTGATCGTCGGTATGGCCTGCCGCTTCCCCGGCGGTGCCGGCTCACCCGAGGACCTGTGGCGGCTGGTCGAGGACGGTGTGGACGCGATCTCGGGGTTCCCCACCGACCGGGGCTGGGACCTGGACGGCCTGTACGACCCCGAGCCCGGTGTCCGCGGCAAGACCTACACGCGGCGGGGCGGGTTCCTCCACGAGGCCGCCGAGTTCGACACGGAGTTCTTCGGCATCAGCCCGCGTGAGGCCACCGCGATGGACCCGCAGCAGCGGGTCCTCCTGCAGGTCGCCTGGGAGGCGTTCGAACGCGCCGGAATCGACCCGGGCGAGCTGCACGGCAGCAGCACCGGCGTGTTCGTGGGCGCCATGTCGCAGGAGTACGGTCCGCGGCTGCACGAGGGCGGTGACGGGCTGGGGGGCTATCTGCTCACCGGCAACACCGCGAGTGTCGCCTCGGGACGTCTCGCCTACACCTTCGGTCTCGAGGGTCCGGCGGTGACGATCGACACGGCATGCTCCTCGTCGCTCGTCGCGATGCACCAGGCGGTGCAGTCCCTGCGGGTCGGGGACTGCACGCTGGCCCTGGCGGGCGGCGTCACGGTCATGGCGACCGCGGGCATGTTCGTGGAGTTCGGGCAGCAGCGCGGGCTGGCCCCGGACGGCCGGTGCAAGTCGTTCGCGGCGGGCGCCGACGGCACCGCCTGGGCCGAGGGCGCGGGCATGGTCCTGCTCGAACGGCTCTCCGACGCCGAGGCCAACGGACACACCGTCCTGGCCGTCATCCGCGGCTCCGCCGTCAACCAGGACGGCGCCAGCAACGGCCTGACCGCACCCAACGGCCCCTCCCAGCAGCGCGTCATCAACGCCGCACTCGCCAACGCCCGCCTCACTCCCGACCAGGTCGACGCGGTCGAGGCGCACGGCACCGGCACCACCCTGGGTGACCCGATCGAGGCGCAGGCCCTGCTCGCCACCTACGGGCAGAACCGTGAAGAGCCCCTGTGGCTCGGCTCGCTGAAGTCCAACATCGGTCACGCCCAGGCCGCCGCCGGCAT
>NZ_NCTE01000310.1:6311-9562 GCF_002114215.1 Streptomyces sp. 13-12-16
CTGGAGCTGCTCCACGAGATGCTGGCCGACGGGGCGAACACCTCCCGTCTGGTGGTCCTCACCGAAGGCGCGGTGTGCACCGACGCGGACGCGGGACGCGAGGGTTCCGGCGCCGATCCGGCCGGCGCGTCGGTGTGGGGCCTGATCCGCTCGGCGCAGTCCGAGCACCCGGACCGGTTCACCCTCGTCGACTTCGACGGCTCACCGGCCTCCACCGAGGTCTTCGCAGCGGCCCTGGCCACCGGGGAGCCTCAACTGGCCCTTCGTGAAGGCCGGTTGCTGGTTCCCCGGCTCGCCCCCGTCACCGCCGGTCCCGTGCCCGTCACGGCGTTCGACGCGCGGCGGACGGTACTCGTCACCGGCGGCACCGGCGCCCTCGGCGCCCTCCTCGCGCGTCACCTCGTCACCCGGCACGGTGTCCGCCGGCTGCTGCTGACCAGCAGGAGCGGACCCGGCGCGGCGGGCACACTCGTCGAGGAGCTGACCGGCCTCGGCGCCGAGGTCACCGTCGCGGCCTGCGACGTCGCCGACCGGCGGTCGCTGGAGGCCCTGCTCGCGGGCCTGCCGCAGGAGCATCCGCTCGGCGCGGTCGTGCACTGCGCGGGTGTCCTGGACGACGGCGTGGTCACCGAGCTCGACCGGGACCGGCTGGACACGGTGCTGCGTCCGAAGGTGGACGGGGCGTGGAACCTGCACGAGCTGACCCGGGACCTGGACCTGGACCTGGACGCGTTCGTGCTGTTCTCGTCGGTGGTCGGTGTCCTCGGCTCCCCCGGCCAGGCCAACTACGCCGCCGCCAACGCCTTCCTCGACGCACTCGCCCAGCAGCGGCGCACGGCGGGGCTGCCCGCCACGTCCCTGGCCTGGGGCCTGTGGGAGAGCGGCATGGCCGACACCCTGGACGAGCAGGACCTGGCCCGTATGAGCCGCGGCGGACTTACTCCCATGCCCGCCGCACGCGCGCTCGCGCTCTTCGACGCGGCCCTCGGGACGAAGCGGGCGGCACTCGTGCCCGCCGGGCTCGACGTCGCCGGCGCACGCGAACAGCGGGGGCCGGCCCGGTTGTCCCCGTTGCTGGCGGATCTGGTCCCCGCCCAGGCACCGCCCGCCGAGCGGGAGGACGACACCGTCCAGGACGACTCCTCGCTGGGGCGGCGGCTCGCCGGCCTGCCCGAGGCCGAGCAGCGCGACCTGCTCCTGGACGTGCTCGGCAGGCACGCCGCCATCGTCCTCGGCCACAGCTCTCCACCGGTGATCGATCCCGAGCAGCCGTTCAAGGAGCTGGGCTTCGACTCGCTGGCCGGCATGGAGCTGCTCCTCGCGCTGAGCGAGACGCTGAGCCTGCACCTTCCGTCCACCATGCTGTTCGACTACCCCACGCCCGCCGCACTGATCACCTACCTCAAGGACGAACTGGTCGACGACGAGGCTCTCCTGGCCGCCCTCGGCACGGCCGGCGCCGAGACCGGGACCGGGGCCACGGAGTCCGCCGGGGCCGCCGAGGACGGGGGCGCCGCTCCCGCCGACGACGAGCCGATCGCGATCGTGGGCATGGGCTGCCGCTTCCCCGGCGACGCCGGTTCACCGGAGGAGCTGTGGCGGCTGGTCGCCGAGGGGGTGGACGCCATCGGGGCGTTCCCCACGAACCGCGGCTGGGACCTCGCCGACATCTACGACCCGGACCCGGACGTCCGCGGGAAGACCTACGCCCGTGAGGGCGGCTTCCTGTACGACGCCGACCGCTTCGACGCCGAGTTCTTCGGCATCAGCCCCCGCGAGGCCCTCGCGCTCGACCCCCAGCAGCGGCTCCTCCTGGAGACGGCCTGGGAGGCGTTCGAGAACGCGGGCATCCGGCCCGACACCCTGCGCTCCACCGACACCGGGGTCTTCACCGGCGTGGTCACCCAGGAGTACGGCTCCCTGGTCCACCGGGGCGGCGAGCCGGTCGACGGCTTCCTGCTGACGGGAACCACGGCGAGCGTGGCCTCCGGACGCCTCTCCTACACGTTCGGTTTCGAGGGTCCGGCGGTCACCGTCGACACGGCCTGCTCGTCGTCGCTCGTGGCGCTCCATCTGGCCTGCCAGTCGCTGCGCAACGGCGAGTCCACCATGGCGCTCGCGGGCGGCGCCACCGTGATGGCCAATCCCGGCATGTTCATGGAGTTCAGCCGGCAGCGCGGGCTGGCCCCGGACGGCCGGTGCAAGTCCTTCGGGGCCGGCGCCGACGGGACGATCTGGGCGGAGGGCGCGGGCATGGTCCTGCTCGAACGGCTCTCCGACGCCGAGGCCAACGGACACACCGTCCTGGCCGTCATCCGCGGCTCCGCCGTCAACCAGGACGGCGCCAGCAACGGCCTGACCGCACCCAACGGCCCCTCCCAGCAGCGCGTCATCCAGTCCGCGCTGGCCGGGGCCGGCCTCACCCCCGACCAGGTCGACGCCGTCGAGGCGCACGGCACCGGCACCTCGCTCGGTGACCCGATCGAGGCGCAGGCCCTGCTCGCCACCTACGGGCAGAACCGTGAAGAGCCCCTGTGGCTCGGCTCGCTGAAGTCCAACATCGGTCACGCCCAGGCCGCCGCCGGCATCGGCGGGGTCATCAAGATGATCCAGGCCATGCGCCACGGCACCCTGCCCAAGACGCTCCACGTCGACGAGCCCAGCCCCCACATCGACTGGAGCACCGGCAACGTACGGCTGCTGACCGAGGCCCGGCCCTGGCCCGAGACCGGCCACCCCCGCCGCGCCGCCGTCTCCTCCTTCGGCATCAGCGGCACCAACGCCCACCTCATCCTCGAAGCCCCGCCCACGCCGCAGGAAGTGGAAACCGAGCAGGAACCGGACGCCCCCGAGGGGACCGTCGTTCCCTGGATGCTGTCGGCCAAGACCGAGCAGGCGCTCCGCGACCAGGCCCGGCAGTTGCGCGAGCATCTCGCGCACGCCCCCGGGGCACGTCCTGACCAGGTCGCGCACGCCCTCGCCACCACCCGCACCCTCTTCCCGCACCGGGCCGTGGTCATCGCCGACGAGCAGGAGGCGTTCGCTCGCGCCCTCGACGCCCTCGCCGTCGACGGCCCGTCCCCGGCCGTGGTCCGTGGCACGCCCCTTCCCGGCCGGACGGCGTTCCTGTTCACGGGTCAGGGATCACAGCGTGCGGGCATGGGCCGCACCCTGTACGACACCCACACCGTCTTCCGCGAGGCGTTCGACGAGGTCTGCACCACCCTCGACCGCCACCTCGACACCGGACA
>NZ_NCTE01000310.1:9836-16201 GCF_002114215.1 Streptomyces sp. 13-12-16
GGCGCACGTCGCCGGGGTCCTGTCCCTGGACGACGCCTGCCGCCTGGTCGCCGCCCGCGGCACCCTCATGCAGGCCCTGCCCACCGGCGGCGCCATGATCGCCGTCGAGGCCACCGAGGAAGAACTCACCCCGCACCTCACCGAACGCACCGGCATCGCCGCCGTCAACGGACCCCGCGCCCTGGTCGTCTCCGGCGACGAAACCGACACCACCCACATCGCCGACCACTTCTCCGCACAGGGACGCCGCACCAGGCGCCTCACCGTCTCCCACGCCTTCCACTCCCCCCTCATGGACCCCATGCTCGACGACTTCCGCCACGTCGCCGAGACCCTCACCTACCACACGCCGACGATCCCCATCGTCTCCAACCTCACCGGCCGCCTCGCCGACCCCGACCACATCACCACCCCCGCCTACTGGGTCCAGCACATCCGCCAGGCAGTCCGCTTCGCCGACGGCATCCACACCCTCCACACCAACGACGTCCGCCACTACCTCGAACTCGGCCCCGACCCGGTCCTGACCGCCATGGCCCGGGACACGCTCCCCGGAGACACCGACACCACCGTCGTCCCCCTCCTGCACCGCGACCGCGACGAACACCGCACCCTCCTCACCGCCCTGGCCACCGTCCACGCCCACACCGACGCCCCCGTCGACTGGGCCCCCTTCACCGCCGGCGCCACCACGCCGGTCGACCTGCCCACCTACGCCTTCCAGCGCCGGCGCTACTGGCTCGACGCACCCAAGCCCGCCGGCGAGGCCGCGAACGGGTCCGCGCACCCGCTGCTCACCGCGGCGATCACCCTCCCCGACGGGGAAGGCGCCGTGTTCACCGGCCGGGTGTCGCTCAAGGCACAGCCCTGGCTGCACGACCACGTGGTGCACGGGACGGTCGTCCTGCCCGGCGTCGCCTTCGTGGACCTGCTGCTGCACGCGGCCGGCTACGTCGGATGCGATCAGGTCGAGGAGCTCACGCACCACGCCTTCCTGGCCGTACCGCAGCAGGGCGCCCGGGAACTGCGGCTCACCGTCGGTTCCGCGGACGAGGACGGGCGACGGTCGTTCTCCCTCTTCTCGTCGCCCGAGAGCGAGGCGGCCGGGGAGACGGGCGAGTGGACGCGGCACGCCACCGGGTTCCTCACCGACTCCGCGCCGGAGCCGGCGTTCGACCTCACGGCATGGCCGCCCGCCGGCGGCGAGGCCGTCGACGTCGAGGAGTTCTACGGCAGGTTCGTCGAGCGCGGATACGAGTACGGGCCCCTGTTCCGGAGCTTCCGGGCCGGCTGGCGGGTCGGTGACGACCTCTACGCGGAGATCGCCCTCCCGGAGGACGCGGACCCCGAGACGTACGGCGTCCACCCGGCTCTCCTCGACTCGGCGCTGCACCCGCTGATGCTCTTCTGGTACGAGTCGGACCGCGTACGGCTGCCTTTCTCCTGGAGCGGCGCCGCGCTGCACGCCGTCGGCCCGACCCGGCTGCGGGTACGGCTGTCCCGTTCGGAGAACGACCTGCTGTCGCTCGCGGTGGCCGACGCCACCGGTGCCCCCGTCCTCACCACCGCGCTGACCATGCGCGAGGTGGCGCCGGAGCACCTGACGGCGGCCCGTGCCCGGCAGAGCGACGCCCTGTACGAGCTGGGCTGGATCCCCGTGCCCGCGCCCGCGGCGAAGACCGGTGGCAGGTGGGTGGGCCTCGACATGGCTGACGTGACGGCCGCGCTCCGGGCGGCCGGGGTCGACGCCGTGGACCACTCCGTCCTCGCCGCGCTGCGCGGAGCGGAGGCGAACGGCGGCGAGCCGCCGCGGATCGTACTGGCGGGACCCGACCGCTCCCCCGGCGGCGACCTGGCGGCACAGGCGCACACCGCGGCCAACGAAATGCTCACGCTGCTCCAGGGCTTCGTCTCCGACGACGCCCTCGGCGACGCGCGGCTGGTGGTGCTGACCCGTGGCGCCGTCGCCGTCGAGGAGGGCGAGCAGGTGCCGGATCCGGCCGCGGCCGCGGTGTGGGGACTGGTGCGTACGGCGGCGACGGAACACCCCGGCCGGTTCGTGCTCGTCGACATGGACGAGTCGGAGGCCTCCTGCCGTGCGCTGCCCGCCGCCCTGGCCACGGAGGAGCCGCAACTCGCCATTCGGGAAGGCACGTTGCGCGTACCAAGGCTGACCCGCGCGGCCCTGGCCGCACCCGAGGACGAGGGGGACGCCGGCGACGCCGGGCTCGACCCCGAGGGGACCGTGCTCATCACCGGCGGTACCGGCACTCTGGGCGGCCTGCTGGCCCGTCACCTCGTGGAACGGCACGGCGTACGGCACCTGCTGCTCGCGAGCCGGCGCGGACCGGACGCGCAGGGCGCGGCGGAACTGGCCGAGGGGCTGGAGGCGCTCGGCGCCGACGTCTCCGTCGCCTCCTGCGACACCGCGGACGCCGAGGCGCTGGCCGGGCTCCTGCGGTCGGTCCCCGACGCGCACCCGCTGACCGGGGTGTTCCACACGGCCGGTGTGCTCGACGACGCCGCCCTCTCCTCCCTGACGCCGGAGCGGCTGGCGGCGGTGATGCGTCCGAAGGTCGATGCCGCCTACCACCTGCACCGGCTGACACAGGACATGGACCTGGCCGCGTTCGTCCTGTTCTCCTCGGCGGCCGGAGCGATCGGCAACGCCGGACAGGCCAACTACTCGGCCGCCAACACCTTCCTGGACGGGCTCGCCCAGCACCGCCGCGGCCGGGGTCTGCCGGCCCTGTCGCTGGCCTGGGGCCTGTGGGCCCGGACCAGCGAGCTGACCGCGGCGCTGGATCCGGTCGGAAGGGCGCGGCTCGGCCGCGGCGGCATCGGCGCGATGCCGACGGCGCAGGCGCTCGGCCTGCTCGACCTCGCGCTGGAGTCGCCGGACAAGACGCTCCTGGTGCCCGCGAAGCTCGACCTCGCCCGGTTGGGCGAGGACGACGCCACGGTCCCGGTGGTCCTGCACGGACTGGTCCGCTCGCGGGCCCGCCGGGCCGCCGCCCAGGGCCGCGGGACCGGGTCGGACACGCTGCGGCAGCGGCTCGTCTCCCAGGACGAGGCCACGCAGACGGAGATCCTCCTGGCCTACGTCCGCGGTCAGGTCGCCGCGGTCCTCGGTCACGGCTCGCCGGACGCCGTCGACGCCGACACCGGGTTCCTGGACATGGGCCTCGACTCGCTGACCAGCGTCGAGTTCCGCAACAACCTCAATCGGGCGACCGGGCTCCGGCTGCCTCCGACCACGTTGTTCGACTACCCCACGCCGGCCCGGCTGGCTTCCATGCTGCGGGCCGAGCTGGTGCCCCAGGAGGAGGCCTCCGGCGATCCCTCGGAGGCGCTGGTCGCCGAGCTGGACAGGCTGGAGAGCAGTCTGCGGACCGTCGTACCCGGTGTACGGACCGCCGTCGCGGCCCGTATGCAGGCCCTCCTGCTGAAGCTGAAGGACCTGGAGGACTCCGAGGCGGAGCGGCAGGAACCGCGGATGGAGATGGAGACCGCCACGGACGACGAGCTATTCGACTTCATCGACAACGAGCTCGGGCTCTCCTGACCCGGCGACTAGGGAGCGACGCCGCATCATGAACGAGGACAAGCTTCGCGACTACTTGAAGCGGGTCACCGCCGACCTGCAACGGACCCGCCTGCGGCTGGCCGAGGTGGAGTCGCGCGACCGGGAGCCGATCGCGGTCGTGGGCATGGCCTGCCGGTTCCCCGGCGGGGCCACGACACCCGAGGGCCTGTGGGAGCTGGTGGCCGAGGGGCGCGACGCGGTGGGGCCGTTCCCGGACAACCGCAACTGGGACCTGGACGGCCTGTACGACCCGGATCCCGACGCCTCGGGAAAGACCTACGCCCGTGAGGGCGGCTTCCTGTACGACGCCGACCGCTTCGATCCCGAGTTCTTCGGCATCAGCCCCCGCGAGGCCCTCGCGCTCGACCCCCAGCAGCGGCTCCTCCTGGAGGTCACCTGGGAGACCCTGGAGAGCAGCGGTCTGGCCCCCGATGAGCTGCGCGGCAGCGCCACCGGGGTGTTCAGCGGGGTGTCCGGGCACGAGTACGCCTCGCTGCTCCACCGGGGCCCCGAGGACGTCGAGGGTCACCTGCTGACCGGCAACACGCTCAGTGTGGCCTCCGGGCGGCTCGCGTACACGCTCGGTCTCGAGGGTCCGGCGGTCACGGTCGACACCGCGTGCTCCTCCTCGCTGGTCGCCCTCCACATGGCCTGCCAGTCGCTGCGCAACGGCGAGTCCACCATGGCGCTGGCGGGCGGCGCGGCGGTGATGCCGACGCCGGGGATGTTCGTGGAGTTCAGCCGGCAGCGCGGGCTGGCCGCCGACGGCCGGTGCAAGTCGTTCGCGGCGGGCGCCGACGGGACGATCTGGGCGGAGGGCGCGGGCATGGTCCTGCTCGAACGGCTCTCCGACGCCGAGGCCAAGGGACACACCGTCCTGGCCGTCATCCGCGGCTCCGCCGTCAACCAGGACGGCAGGAGCAGCCAGTTGAGCGCGCCCAACGGCCCCGCCCAGCAGCGCGTCATCCAGTCCGCGCTGGCCGGGGCCGGCCTCACCCCCGACCAGGTCGACGCCGTCGAGGGCCACGGCACCGGCACTCCGCTGGGCGACCCGATCGAGGCGCAGGCCCTGCTGGCCACCTACGGGCAGAACCGTGAAGAGCCCCTGTGGCTCGGCTCCTTCAAGTCCAACATCGGTCACGCCCAGGCCGCCGCCGGCATCGGCGGGGTCATCAAGATGATCCAGGCCATGCGCCACGGCGTCCTGCCCCGCACCCTGCACGCCGACGAACCCAGCCCCCACATCGACTGGAGCACCGGCAACGTACGCCTGCTCACCGAGGCCCGGCCCTGGCCCGAGACCGGCCACCCCCGCCGCGCCGCCGTCTCCTCCTTCGGCATCAGCGGCACCAACGCCCACCTCGTCCTGGAGCAGGCCCCCGCTCCCGCCGTGGCGGAGCCGGTTCCGAGCACCGCTCCCCAGGTGATGACGGTCCCCTGGATGCTGTCCGCCAGGTCCGAGCAGGCCCTGCGCGACCAGGCGCAGCGGCTCTTCGACCACGTCACGGCGCAGCCCGAGCTGCATCCGGCCGACCTCGCCTACTCGCTGGTCACCACGCGTACCGCCTTCGAGCACCAGGCGGCGGTCGTCGGCGCCACCCG
Source organism: Streptomyces sp. 13-12-16 (assembly GCF_002114215.1). Taxonomy (GTDB): domain Bacteria; phylum Actinomycetota; class Actinomycetes; order Streptomycetales; family Streptomycetaceae; genus Streptomyces. The sequence goes on from NZ_NCTE01000310.1 coordinate 15,025, forward strand.
TGAGGACCTGCTCGCCCGCCTGGACGCGCTCGTCCAGGACCCGTCCCTCGTCGCCCTTCCCACCCGGCCCCGTACCAACAAGGTCGCCTTCCTGTTCACCGGTCAGGGCGCCCAGCGTGCGGGCATGGGCCGGCTGCTGCACGAGACCTATCCCGTCTTCCGGGACGCCTTCGACGAGGTCTGCGCCACCCTCGACCTTCACCTGGGCGCCGAACGGCCCCTCAAGGAGGTCGTGTTCGCCGACGACGCCACCCTGCTGAACCGGACCTGCTACACGCAGCCGGGCCTGCTGGCGCTGCAGGTCGCGCTCTGCCGGCTTCTCGCCGACGAGTTCGGCGTGGTGCCCACCCACCTCGTGGGCCACTCCATCGGTGAGATCGCCGCGGCGCACGTCGCCGGGGTCCTGTCCCTGGACGACGCCTGCCGACTGGTCGCCGCCCGCGGCACCCTCATGCAGGCCCTGCCCACCGGCGGCGCCATGATCGCCGTCGAGGCCACCGAGGAAGAACTCACCCCGCACCTCACCGAACGCACCGGCATCGCCGCCGTCAACGGACCCCGCGCCCTGGTCGTCTCCGGCGACGAAACCGACACCACCCACATCGCCGACCACTTCTCCGCACAGGGACGCCGCACCAAACGCCTCACCGTCTCCCACGCCTTCCACTCCCCCCTCATGGACCCCATGCTCGACGACTTCCGCCACGTCGCCGAGACCCTCACCTACCACACGCCCCGTGCCGCTCTGGTCTCCACGGTCACCGGCCGGCCGGCCGGGTCCGAGGTCACCGGTGCCGGCTACTGGACCGCCCACGCCCGCGGCACGACCCGCTTCCACGACGCTCTGACGGCACTGCACGACGACGGCGTGGGCGTGTACCTGGAGATCGGCCCGGACGCCGTGCTGACCGCGCTCGCGCGTGAGGCGCTGCCCGAGGCCACCGTGGTGCCGGTGCTGCGGTCCGGCGTCGTCGAGCCGACCGCCCTGCTCGACGGCCTCGTCCAGGCGCACGCGGGCGGCGCGGCCGTCGACTGGGAGGGGTTCCTCGCGCGGCGCGGGGCCCGCGGCGTCGCGCTTCCCACGTACGCCTTCCAGCGACGTCGTTACTGGCTCGACATGGCCGGCCCCATCGGCTCGCCCGCCGGCCTCGGCCTGGAGTCCGCCTCGCATCCGCTG
>NZ_NCTE01000310.1:16354-21607 GCF_002114215.1 Streptomyces sp. 13-12-16
GCCACCTGTTCACCGGTCGGGTGACGCTGACCACGCATGCGTGGCTGGCCGACCACATCGTCATGGGGACCGTGATCCTGCCGGGCACCGCCTTCGTCGAGCTCGCGCTGCACGCCGCCCGTACGGTGGGCCTGGACGAGGTGGCGGAGCTCGTGCTGAACGCCCCGGTCACCTTCGGCACGCACGACGCCGCGCTCCTCCAGGTCGTCGTCGGTGCCGAGGACCCGTCCGGGGGGCGTGCCCTCACCATCAGGTCACGCTCCGAGGAGGACCACTCCTGGACCGAGAACGCCACCGGCACCTTGGGCAGCCCCGTGGCGGTGCCCTCCTGAGAACCCGGCGCGGGCCGCGCCGGCGGCCCGCGCGTACGGCTCCGCCCCCTCACCGGACCGGTGAGGGGGCGGAGCCGTACGCGCGGAAGGGGTCAGGAGGAGAAGCGGAGCGGGGTGAACGGCACCACCGAGGCGTGCGGGGCGGTGTCGGTGAGGTAGGCGGCCATGCCCTCCGCGGTGACGGGCGCGAGCTGGACGCCCATGCGGAAGTGGCCGGAGGCCATGTAGACGTCGGGGACGGCCGTCGGGCCGATGACGGGCAGGTCGTCGGGGGAGCCGGGACGCAGCCCCGCGCTGATCTCGCCGAAGCGCAGGGAGCCCACGCCGGGTATCACCTTGGCGGCGCGGGCGATCAGTGCGCTGATGCCCTCGGCGGTGGCGACCTCGTCGTAGCCGCGTTCCTCGTAGGTGGAGCCGATGACCAGTTCGCCGTCCGGACGGGGCACCAGGTAGAGGGACGAGCCCTTGGCGAAGGCCCGCGTCGTCACCTTGAGCAGCGCGGGGTCCGCGTGCAGGCGCAGGACCTGGCCCTTGACGGGGCGGATCTCCGGGACGGCGCCGTCGGGAAGGCCCCCGATGTGGTGGGTCCAGCAGCCGGCGGCCAGGACGAGGCGGTCGAAGGCCACCGCGTCGCCGTCGTCGAGGGTGACGGTGTGGTCACCGACCCGTACGACGCTGCGCCGGACGACGGTGCCGCCCAGGGCTTCGACCGCCGTGATCAACGCCGCGTTGAGCACGCGCGGGTCGATGGAGCCGTCGTCGGGGGAGAGCAGGCCGCCGACGACCGGGGCCAGGCCCGGCTGGAACGCGTCGCACTCCTCCGGTGAGAGCCGTCGGGTGCGGATGCCGAGCGACTCTTGGAGGTCCCGCTGTCGTTCGAGGCTGCGCATGGAGTCCTCGTCGAAGGCGACGTCCAGCACACCGTCGCGCCGGAAGCCGGCGGGGGCGAACTCCTCCAGCTCCGCCACGAAGGACGGGTAGAGGTCGCGGGAGGTCATGCACAGGCGCAGGAGGTCCTCCTGGCCGATGAGCTGTTCGTGGCCGGGCGGGAGCATGCCCGCCGAGACGTGGGACGCCTTGGTGGCCGGGGCCGGGTCGATCACGGTGACGGTGACGCCCCGGCGCGCGGCCCGCCAGGCGGTGGCCAGGCCGATGACGCCACCACCTACGACGACGGTGTTCATGATTCGCTCTCCTCGAGAAGTCGCCGCAGATGGGAAGCCAGCCCTGCGGGCGTCGGATGGTCGAAGACGAGGGTCGCGGGCAGGTGCAGCCCGGTGCCGGCCGCCAGGCGGCGGCTGAGTTCGAGGTTGCCGATGGAGTCCAGGCCGACGGCGCCGAACTCCCGGTCGGCGTCGATGTCCTCGAAGCTGTCGTAGCCGAGGACGGCGGCCGCGGACGCGCGGACGAACCGCAGGGCCGCGCCGTCGCGCTCGTCCTCCGGCAGGTCGTCCAGGCGGAGGTTCAGCGCGTTGTCGGACGTGCCGGAGGGGGCGGGCGCCAGGTCGGCGAGGACCGGCGGGACGTGCCCGGTGAGTGCGGCCTCGTTCAGCCGCACGGGGGCGAGGACGGCCTCGTCGCCGGCGAGTGCCGCGTCGAAGAGGGCCAGGCCCTGGTCGTGTCCGAGCGGTGCGAACCCGGAGCGCTTGATGCGGTTGAGGTCGGTGGCGGACAGCTCGGAACCCATCCCGTCCTCGCTCTCCCACAGGCCCCAGGCGAGGGAGAGGCCCCGCAGGCCGAGGGTGCGGCGGTGGTGGGCCAGCGCGTCGAGGACGGAGTTGGCGGCGGCGTAGTTGGCCTGCCCCGCGTTGCCGACCAGCCCGGCGACGGACGAGAACATCAGGAACCGGCAGTCCGGGTCGCGGATCAGGTCGTGCAGGTGCAGCGCCGCGTCGACCTTGGGGCGCAGGACCTGGTCGAGCCTGTGCGGGGTGAGGGCGTCGACGGTGGCGTCGGACAGCAGGCCCGCGGTGTGGATGACGGCGGAGGGCGCGGGGAAGTCCGCCAGGGCGGATTCGAGCGACGACCGGTCGGTGACGTCGCAGGCCACCAGGTCGACGCGGGCGCCGAGCGCGGTGAGCTCGGTGTCCAGGTCGGCGGCTCCGGGGGCGTTCGGACCCCGGCGGCTGAGCAGGACGAGGTGCCGGACGTTGTGGCGGGTGACCAGGTGCCGGGCGAACAGGCGGCCCAGCGCCCCGGTGCCGCCGGTGATCACGACGGTCCCGGTGAGGCCGACGCGCCGGGACGGCGGCGGGCAGCGCACGAGACGGGGCCGGAACAGGGCGCCGTGGCGCACGGCGACCTGGGGTTCTCCGGAGGCCACCGCGGCGACCAGGGCGCGGCCGGAGTCCTCGGGGTGGTCGACGTCGGCCAGGACGAAACGGCCGGGGTGTTCGGACTGGGCACTGCGCAGCAGGCCCCACACGGCCGCGCCCGGCAGGTCGGACAGGTCCTCCTGGCCGCGGGACGCGACGGCACCGCTGCTGACCAGCAGGAGGCGGGAGCCGGCCAGGCGGTGGTCGGCCGACCATTCCTGTACGAGCATGAGGGCGCGCTGGGCGGCGGAGCGCACCGGCGAGTCCTGGTCCGTGCACGAGACCACGACCACGTCGGGCACGGGCGCGCCTTCGCGGAGCGCGGCGTCCAGGGCGGCCAACGACGGGTAGGAGTCGAACGAGCGGCAGACGGACTTCAGCGCGCCGGTGACGCCGATGTGGTCGGTGCCGAGGAACGCCCAGTGCGTCCGGTGCGTGCCGGTGGACGGCTGCTCGACGGTCTTCCAGGCGACGCGCAGCAGCCGGGTGCGCTGCGCGGCGGCGTCGAGCTGGTCGGCGGAGACGGCGCGCCTGACGAGGGTGTCGACCGTGACGACGGGTTCGCCGTCGTCGCCGGTGAGCTCCAGGGACACGCCGCCCTCGCGGGGCACGGCGTGGACGTTGACGGTGCTGGCGCCCGCCTGGTGGAGGCGGATGCCGCGCAGTGCGAAGGGCAGGAACGTACCGCCCTCGCTGTCGAGGCCCGGTACCAGTGCGGCCTGCAGGGCGGCGTCGAACAGCGCCGGGTGCACGAGGTAGTCGTCGCCGCCGGTCGCGCCCTCGAGACCGGCCTCGGCGTAGACCTCCTCCCCGTGCGACCACACGGCCCGCAGGTTCCGGAAGGCCGGCCCGTACCGCAGGCCGCGCTCGGCCAGCCGGTCGTATATGTGCTCGGTGTCGACCTGCCGCGCTCCCTCGGGAAGCCCAGGCCTTTGCGTGCTGCTCATCGTCGCTTCCTCCGCGGTGGCCGGGCCGGATCAGTTCTCGGGCGGGTTGGTGATGGCGGCGGCGATCTCGCCGTGGCTCTCGCCGCCCTTCTCGTCCCAGTAGCGGCACCGGGTACGCAGCACGACCAGGGCGTCGCGCAGGTCGTTCCCGTCCCAGTCGGCGATGTCGACGATCTCGATCCGGCCCCGGAAGGCACGGCCGCTCATGGCGTTGCGGAACGTGCTCCTGAAGTCGGTGATGAACACGTCGGCGAGCTGGCGGACCCAGAACTGCTCCATGGTCCAGCGCGAGAACGGTTCGATCAGGGACTCCTTCACCGCCTTGGCCATCAGGTAGTAGGCCATCTGGTTGAAGCAGATGTTGAACTCGACCGAGTTGAAGTGCCCCGTGTCGTCGATGTAGCAGGACTCGGGGATCACGAAGGAGCAGTCGGCGCTGAGGAGGACGTCGTCGCGGCCGTCGTGCAGGGTGACCGTGGCCGAGGTGAGGTACTCGCACCGCTTGGCCCGGTACGGGGTCAGCACGCGGTGCAGCAGTTCCTCGTCCGTGGGGTGGACATGCCGGTCGGTGGCGTCGAGCAGTCGGGTCATGTCGGATCTCCTGATCCTCGCGCGGTACGGAGCAGTTCGGCCAGACTCATGTTCTGGATCGCCGCGGTGCGGTCCTCGGCGCCTCCCGTGTCCTCGGCCCGCTCCGGGTCCGTCTCCGGTTCGCCGAGCGCCAGTTCCTCCAGCAGGTGGCGGGTGAGGACGAGGGAGGTCGGGTGGTCGAAGACGAGGGTCGCGGGCAGGCGTTCCCCGACAGCCTCGCCGAGGCTGTTGCGGAAACGGACGGCGGCCAGGGAGTCGAAGCCCATGTCGCGGAACGACCGTTCCGCGTCGACCTCGTCGGCTTCGGCGAAGCCGAGGGTGGCGGCGGCCTGGGCGCGGACGATGTCGAGCAGTGCCTGTTCCCGGCGGGCCGGGGGCAGACCGGCCAGCCGGTCGCGCAGGCTCTCGGCGGGTTCGGGGGCGGTGGCCTCGACGATGCGCCGGGCCGGACCGCGCACCAGGTCCCGCATCAGGTACGGCACGTCCGCGCGGCGCTGACCGGTCAGGTCGAGCCGGACGGGCGCCAGGAAGGCCCGGTCGAGCGTTCCGGCGGCGTCGAGCAGCGCCAGGCCCTCGTCGGAGGCGATGGGCAGGACGCCGTCGCGCCGCATGCCGGCCACGTCGGACTCGTCCAGCGCGCCGGTCATGCCGCTGGCCTCCGCCCACAGTCCCCAGGCCAGCGACTGCGCGGGCAGTCCGTGGGCGCGCCGGTGGGCGGCGAGGCCGTCGAGGAAGGAGTTCGCGGCGGCGTAGTTGCCCTGTCCGGCGCCTCCGGTGACGCCTGCGGCGGACGAGAACAGCACGAACGCCGAGAGGTCCTGGCCGGCGGTCAGCTCGTGCAGGTTGAGCGCGGCGTCGACCTTCGGGCGCATCACCGCGGCCATTCTCCGCGGTGTCAGCGAGGAGATGATCCCGTCGTCGAGGACGCCCGCGGTGTGCACGACCCCGGCGAGGACGCGGTCCGCGAGCACGGCGGCCAGGGCGTCCCGGTCGGCGGCGTCGCAGGCGGCCACCTCCACGCGGGCGCCCAGCCCGGTGAGTTCGGCGGCCAGGGCGGCGGCGCCGGGT
>NZ_NCTE01000311.1 GCF_002114215.1 Streptomyces sp. 13-12-16
CACCGCTCACCCATCCGGCTCCGCGGCCACACCCCCCACCGTGAACCCGATCACCGTCCCCCCACCCTCACGGGAGAAGGCGTACGGCGCCCCGCCATGCGCAAGCGCGACCTCCCGCACGATGGAGAGCCCCAGCCCCGACCCCGGCAGGGACCGCGCGTCGGCGGCACGGTAGAACCGGTCGAACACCCGGACCAGATCGTCATCGGCGATCCCCGGCCCCCGGTCCCGCACCTCCACCCGCACCGCCCCCACCCGCACCGCCCCCACCCGAGCCGGCCCCGCGACCCGGATCTCCACGGGAGCACGCCCGCCCCGGTCGAACTTCACCGCGTTCTCGACGAGATTGGACAGCGCCCGCGTCAGCATCCCCGGCCGTCCGTCGGTCGTGGTGTCACCGCTCACCCCGACCACGATCTCCCGCCCGGTACGGCGCCGCGCCAGCCCCGCCACCTCCTCGGCGACGTCCGCGAGGTCGACCCGCTGCGGCGGCTCGGTGTCGGACTGCCCGGCCGCGAGGTCGACGAGTTCGTTGACGAGGTCGGTCAGCTCGCGGGCCTCCTGCGTGAGGTCGGCGACGAGTTCCTCACGGGTGCCGGGCGGCAGCTCGTCGATGCGGCGCAGCAGGGAGATGTTGGTGCGCAGCGAGGTGAGCGGCGTCCGCAGCTCGTGCCCGGCGTCCTGGACCAGTCGCCGCTGGTCCTCCTCGGACTGGGCGAGCCGCCCCAGCATCCGGTCGAAGGCACGGCCGAGCCGCCCCACCTCGTCGTAACCGGCCACCGGCACCTGGATGCCGAGCCGCCGCGTACGGGCGACGGCCTCGGCGGTGTTGGTGAGGACGACCAGGCGCCGGGTGATCCGCCGGGCCACCCACCAGCCGAACAGTCCCGCCC
>NZ_NCTE01000312.1 GCF_002114215.1 Streptomyces sp. 13-12-16
GGGCGGGGGCGCCGACCGCCACGACCGCGGAGAGGGCCCCCGTCAGCGCCGCCGACCACCGCGCCGCGGCACCGTCCGCCGTGCCCGCCGGGCGCTTGCCGGACGCGCCCAGCACGTCCCGTCCCAGGGCGATGCCGGCGGCGAGGGTCACGTCCACCACGGCCGCGAGCGCGGTGAGGAAGAGGACGCAGGCCAAGGCCGCCACCAGGACGCCGCCGCTGTCGAGCGCCCGGCCGAGCAGCAGCGGCGTGAACACCTGCGCCGCCGGACCGGCCTCGTGCAGCGCCTCGCCGACGAGGGCCGCCGCGCCGACGCCGACGACGGCTAGCGCGCCGTACAGCAGGGTGAGTTCGCCGAGCATCCAGCGGCCGCCGGACCGGGCGCCGCGCGGGCTCTTCGCCGAGATCACCCGCATCAGCACGGCGGGCATCGCCAGCGTGGCCATCGACATGCCGAAGGTCTGCCCGATCCGGTTCACGGCCCCCACCCACCCCTCACCGGTGTAGCCGCCCGGACGCAGGTACGCCCCGCCCGTCCGCGAGCCGTGCGCGGCGGCGTCGAGCAGCCGGCCGGGGTCCCCGCCGAAGCGGTGGAGCACGAGCACGGCGGCGACCACCAGGACGGGCAGGGTGATCACCGACTTCGCGATCATCACCACGCCCGTGCCCCGGATCCCGCCGCTGACGGCCAGCGCCGTCATCACACAGCCGATCACCACGATGCAGCCGGTCCGCACACCGGGCTGCCCGATCAGCGCCGCGGCGACGTTGCCGACCACCACCAACTGCACGACCAGCAGCGGGAAGCAGACGAGCAGGGTCACCACGCCCCACGAGACGCGCACGGCGGGCCCGCCGCTGCCGCGCGCGTCCAGCATGTCCGCGGCCGTCAGCGAGGCGTGCCCGCGCAGCGGCTCGACGATCAGCACGAGGAGCAGCATGACCCCGATCAGGCTGCCCAGCATGACGCCGAGCCCGTCGAAGCCGGACGTGGCGACCATGCCCACCAGCACGGTGACCGTCGCGACCGTGGTGGTGTCACCGCCCATCGCGACGCCCTGCTGCCAGGAGCGCAGCCGGCGGCTGTCGGACCGTACGAGGGCCCGGTCGTCCTCGTCGGCGCCGGTGACGACGCACAGCATCAGGCAGATCACGACGAACACCGAGAACACGGCGAGGACGAGGGACCGGGACGAGGGATCGAGCAGCGTGGTCACGGCCACCTCCGGGCGTCCGGCCGCGGTCCGAGCCGGTCGGCCCGTCGCCCGTGCACCACCAGCGCGTGCACGCCGACGGCGACGGGCACCACGGCCAGGAGCGCGCCGAGGCTCACCGGTCCGGCGATCCGCGTGCCGTACACGGCCGGTACGAGGGCGGCGGGCAGCACGTAGAGCAGCCAGACGGCGGCGATCCGGACGCCGAGCCGCAGCCCGACGGCCAGCCGCGCCGCCT
>NZ_NCTE01000031.1 GCF_002114215.1 Streptomyces sp. 13-12-16
ATCTAATCCTGTTCGCTCCCCACGCTTTCGCTCCTCAGCGTCAGTATCGGCCCAGAGATCCGCCTTCGCCACCGGTGTTCCTCCTGATATCTGCGCATTTCACCGCTACACCAGGAATTCCGATCTCCCCTACCGAACTCTAGCCTGCCCGTATCGACTGCAGACCCGGGGTTAAGCCCCGGGCTTTCACAACCGACGCGACAAGCCGCCTACGAGCTCTTTACGCCCAATAATTCCGGACAACGCTCGCGCCCTACGTATTACCGCGGCTGCTGGCACGTAGTTAGCCGGCGCTTCTTCTGCAGGTACCGTCACTTGCGCTTCTTCCCTGCTGAAAGAGGTTTACAACCCGAAGGCCGTCATCCCTCACGCGGCGTCGCTGCATCAGGCTTGCGCCCATTGTGCAATATTCCCCACTGCTGCCTCCCGTAGGAGTCTGGGCCGTGTCTCAGTCCCAGTGTGGCCGGTCGCCCTCTCAGGCCGGCTACCCGTCGTCGCCTTGGTGAGCCGTTACCTCACCAACAAGCTGATAGGCCGCGGGCTCATCCTGC
>NZ_NCTE01000313.1 GCF_002114215.1 Streptomyces sp. 13-12-16
CCCGCAGCGCCCCGCGCCCCGGTTCCACCGCGCCCGTCCGCGTCCCCGGCCAGCGCGGCCGCCGTGCCGCACCCGCGCCGGAACCGGAACCGGCGTCCGAGGACACGCCCGGCCACGGCCGCCGCAAGCGCAAGCCGAAGCGGAGCGGCAAGAAGAAGGCGCTGATGTGGACGGGAGGCGTCCTCGGCCTGGTCCTCGTGGGCGGTTCGGCGTTCGCGTACTACTGGTACGAACGCCTCTACGGCAACATCAACACCGTCGACATCGGTGACGTGGGCAGTGACGAGGCCATGGCGGACGGGCCGGTCAACCTCCTGGTCATCGGCAACGACGTCCGCACCGGCGAGGGCAACGAGGCCTACGGCAACCGGACCAACGTCACCGGCCACGCCGACACCACGCTCCTCTTCCACGTGGCCGAGGACCGCACCAACGCGACCGTGGTGAGCATCCCCCGCGACCTGATGATCAAGATCCCGGACTGCGAGTCCAAGCAGTCCGACGGCTCCACCAAGAAGATCCCCGGCTCGACGGTCCCCACGAAGTTCAACGAGTCCTACGGGGTGAACGGCCGCGATCCGGGCTGCACCATGCTCACCGTCGAGGAGATCACCGGCCTCGAGCTCGACCACTTCATGATGTTCGACTTCAACGCGGTCAAGACGCTGTCCACCGCGGTCGGCGGCGTCAAGGTGTGCCTGGACAAGCCCCTCAAGGATCTGGACGGCGGCTCCGGACTCGATCTGCCGGCCGGGGAGAGCACCGTCCAGGGCGAGGACGCGCTCTCCTTCCTCCGCAACCGGCACGGTCTGAAGAACGAGAGCGACCTGGACCGGATCGAGATGCAGCAGAAGTTCGTCGCGTCGATGCTCCGCCAGCTCAAGGAGGACACGCTGGACAGCCCGTCGAAGATGCTCGACGTCGCCGACGCGGCCACCAAGTCCCTCACCGTGGACAAGGGCATAGGCAGCCCCAGCAAGCTCCTCACCCTCGCCAGGGAACTCGGCAAGATCGACCTGAAGAACATCACCCTGATGACCCTGCCGGTGATCGACAATCCGGCCGAGCCCACGCCCGTCACCGTCGTACTGAACCCGACCGAGGCCCCGAAGCTCTTCAGCATGCTGCAGAACGACGTCTCCCTCACCGAGGTGAAGAAGAAGGAGAAGGACGCCAAGGACAAGCAGGCCGAGCTGCTGGAGGGCACACGGGCGGAGGCGTCCGAGATCCGCGTCGACGTTTTCAACGGCGGCGGCCCGTCCGGCGCCGCACAGGACACCCTGACCTGGCTGCAGACCGGCCAGGGCGTGGCCAGGTCCACCAACAGGGGCAACGCCCCGGCCGACGTCGACAAGACCCGCCTGGAGTACGCGCCGAACCAGGCCGACCAGGCCCGCAAGCTCGCCGACCTGATGGGCCTGCCCTCCTCGGCCATGAAGCCCGGCACGAAGGACGCCGACGCGACGACCCCGATGACGCTCACCCTCGGCCCCGACTTCAAGGAGGCCGGCGTCCCCATCACCCTGCCGAAGAAGGTCGACGTCAAGCAGTCCCGGGCCGACGAGAAGATGTGCAAGAAGTAGACGTGCGAGGAGCAGCGACGCGGCGAACCCGAGACCGAGAGGGGGGTTACCCCCAGTGCCATCGGTCCCCCGCCTGCCTACCTTGGACCGCATGACCGGAATGGACGCGCGGGACACCGAGCTGAAGAAGGAACTCGACGCCTCCCTGCAGGCCCGCAGGGAGCTGGGCGAGGAGTACGAATCCGCGCTGGTCGACTCGTTCCTGGAGAAGGTCGATCAGCGCATCGACGGAGTGGTGGAGCGCCGGGTGCGCCGGCAGTTCGCCGAGCAGCAGATGACGGTGGCCCGGGACTCCCGGTCGCCGCAGGCCACGGACTCCTGGGGCGAGCGCTTCGGCTTCGGGATCGTCTCGCTGGTCCTGGCGGTGCCGCTGTCCGCGATCGGCGGGGGCGTGGGCGACCTGCCCGGACTGCTGGTCGCCTGGCTGGGCATCGTCGGCGTCAACGTCGTACAGGCCGCGCGCACCCATCCGGGCCTCTTCGGGCGCCGCAGGCCCGCGCAGGACAGCGACTGGGAGGACTGAGGCCGGCTTGCGCGGGGACCGCCGCACCCCCGTCACCGGGGGGCGGGACGACGGCGGTCCCCGCGAGGGACGCGCGCCCGTCGGGACGGGCTGCGCGTCCGAGGCGTCCGTGGAGGTCCGGGAGCCGCTCCGGAGGTTCCTTCGACGCCGTTCGGCCGCCGGCCGGGGCGGGGAGCCGCTCCCACCCCTGCCGACACCCACCAATGTGCCGGACCCGTGTTAAGCGAGTGCTGCGCGGACGTGACACGCTCGTACCACTTCCGCGAAGTCCACGAAGATCACGAACCCGCCGGCACCCGGCCGTTCAGCGCGGGTTCACCGGCGTTCCGGCCCGACGCCCCGTCACTTCCCGGTCTTGGCGAGGAAGGACAGCAGGTCCTGACGGCTGACCACACCGGTCGGCTTGCCCTCGACGAGGACGATCGCCGCGTCCGCCTTGCCGAGCACGGCCATCAGGTCCGCGACGGGCTCACCGGAGCCGACCTGCGGCAGCGGCGCGGACATGTGCTTCTCCAGCGGGTCGTCCAGCGAGGCGCTCTTGCTGAACAGCGCGTCCAGCAGCTCCCGCTCCACCACCGAGCCGACGACCTCGGCGGCCATCACGTCCGGGTGACCGGCGCCCGGCTTGACCACCGGCATCTGCGAGACGCCGTACTCGCGCAGCACCTCGATGGCCTGGCCGATCGTCTCGTCGGGGTGCATGTGGACGAGGGAGGGGATGTGGCCGCCCTCCTTGTCGTCGAGGACGTCGTTGACGCGGGCGCTGGTGCCGGCGTCCTCCAGGAAGCCGTAGTCGGCCATCCACTCGTCGTTGAAGATCTTGCTGAGGTAGCCGCGGCCGCTGTCCGGCAGCAGGACGACGACCACGTCGTCCTCACCGAGCCGCGAGGCCACCTCCAGCGCCGCCACGACCGCCATGCCGCAGGAGCCGCCGACCAGCGGGCCCTCCTCCTTGGCGAGCCGGCGGGTCATCTGGAAGGAGTCCTTGTCGGAGACGGCGACGATCTCGTCCGCGACGTCACGGTCGTACGCGGTCGGCCAGAAGTCCTCGCCGACGCCCTCCACCAGGTACGGCCGCCCGGAGCCGCCGGAGTACACGGAGCCCTCGGGGTCGGCGCCGATCACCTTCACCCGGCCGTCGCTGGCCTCCTTCAGGTAGCGCCCGGTCCCGGAGATGGTGCCGCCGGTGCCGACGCCGGCCACGAAGTGGGTGATCCTGCCCTCCGTCTGCTCCCACAGCTCCGGGCCGGTGGAGTGGTAGTGGGAGAGCGGGTTGTGGGGGTTGGAGTACTGGTCCGGCTTCCAGGCCCCCGGCGTCTCGCGCACCAGCCGGTCGGAGACGTTGTAGTAGGAGTCGGGGTGCTCGGGGTCCACGGCGGTCGGGCAGACGACGACCTCGGCGCCGTAGGCCCGCAGTACGTTGATCTTGTCCGTGGAGACCTTGTCCGGGCAGACGAAGATGCACTTGTAGCCCTTCTGCTGGGCCACGATGGCGAGTCCGACGCCGGTGTTGCCGCTGGTCGGCTCGACGATGGTGCCGCCCGGCTTCAGCTCGCCGCTCTGCTCCGCCGCCTCGATCATGCGCAGGGCGATGCGGTCCTTCACGGAACCGCCCGGGTTGAAGTACTCCACCTTGGCCAGGACGGTCGCCCTGATGCCCTTGGTCACGCTGTTGAGCCGCACCAGCGGGGTGTTGCCGACGAGGCTGATCATCGAGTCGTGGAATTGCACCGTTGTCTCCGGATGCTGCAAAAGGGGTGGTCGTAGTGGTGCTGCCAGCCTAGGCCCTCACCGGTCCGAACCCGGCCGGGTCCTTCACTCGCTGTGGGGATTGGAGCACGGTCCGTACGGGGCAAGCACTGGGTGTACGGGTTCGAGGAGGTGGCGGCGAGGGATGACGGGCTTGTCGAGGGCGAGGGTGGCCCGGCGGATCGCGGCCGGCGCGGCGTACGGCGGCGGGGGCATCGGACTGGCCGGGGCGGCCGCCGTGGGACTCCTGGTGGCCGAGGCCCAGCTGGCGCGGCGCCGGGTGGGCAACGGTACGACTCCTCACGTGCCGAACGCGGACGGGCTGTACGGCGCGGCGTACACGGTGCCGGGCGAACCGGCGCTGCGGCTGACGATGCTGGGCGACTCCACGGCGGCCGGGCAGGGCGTGCACCGGGCCGGGCAGACACCGGGCGCGCTGCTGGCGTCGGGAGTCGCGGCGATCGCGGAACGTCCGGTGGGGCTGAGCACGGTCGCGGTGCCCGGGGCCTGTTCCGACGATCTGGACCGGCAGGTGACGCGGGCGCTGGCGGACCCCTCCCGGGTACCGGACATCTGCGTGATCATGGTCGGCGCCAACGACGTCACCCACCGGATGCCGCCCACCCGTTCCGTACGCCATCTGTCCTCGGCGGTACGGCGGCTGCGGACGGCCGGCGCGGAGGTGGTCGTCGGCACCTGCCCCGATCTCGGTTCGGTCGAGCCGGTGCGGCAGCCGCTGCGCTGGCTGGCCCGGCGGGCCTCGCGGCAGCTGGCGGCGGCGCAGACGATCGGGGCGGTCGAGCAGGGCGGG
>NZ_NCTE01000314.1 GCF_002114215.1 Streptomyces sp. 13-12-16
CCGCCCCGTAGGTCTCCCCCTCGTACCCCGAAGACCCTGCGGGATCCTGCGGCTGCTGGGCGCGGAGCGTCTCGGCGGGAGTGCCGCAGCCGGGGCAGGCAAGGGCGCCGTTGAGGTGCCGTCGGCACGGGTGGCAAAAGTCCATGACGCGGGAAGGTTAGGTTCCGTTCGGGCCCGCTTCATAGGCCTTGCTGTGAAGGTTTGGTGCGGACCATTGCTCAATGGTTTCGAAACTGTCGAAACCGTTATGCGCGTGACCCATTGACACCCCCACCGCCCCGTCCTTAGTGTCACGCCAGCATTTCGAACGTGTGCCGAAATATCGAACGCGTCGAACCGCTGACGACGAAGACAAGGTCCACCACCACAGCGAGGGGCTAACTGCCGTGCGCATCACCGGAATCAGCACACACGTGGTCGGGACGCCGTGGCGCAACCTGACGTACGTCCAGGTGCACACCGACGAGGGCATCACCGGAGTCGGCGAGACCCGGATGCTGGGCCACACCGACGCCCTCCTGGGTTACCTGAAGGAGGCCGAGGTCAACCACATTCTCGGCTCCGACCCGTTCGCCGTCGAGGACCTGGTCCGCCGGATGAAGTACGGCGACTACGGCCGCGCCGGCGAGATCGTGATGTCCGGCATCGCCGTCGTCGAGATGGCCTGCTGGGACATCAAGGGCAAGGCCCTCGGTGTGCCCGTCTGGCAGCTCCTGGGCGGCAAGGTCACCGACAAGGTCAAGGCGTACGCCAACGGCTGGTACACCACCGAGCGCACCCCCGAGGCGTACCACAAGGCCGCGCAGGGCGTCATGGAGCGCGGGTACCGGGCGCTGAAGATCGACCCGTTCGGCACCGGGCACTTCGAGCTGGACCACGAGCAGACGCTGTACGCGGTCTCGCTGATCGAGGCGGTCCGTGACGCCATCGGTCCCGACGCCGAGCTGATGCTGGAGATGCACGGCCGCTTCTCCCCCGCCACCGCCGTGCGCCTCGCGCACGAGCTGGCGCCGTTCAAGCCGGCCTGGCTGGAGGAGCCGGTCCCGCCGGAGAACCTCAAGGCGCTGGAGAAGGTCGCCGCGAAGGTCGACATGCCCCTGGCCACCGGTGAGCGCATCCACGACCGGATCGAGTTCCGCGAGCTGTTCGAGAGCCAGGCCGTCGACATCCTCCAGCCGGACGTCGGCCACATCGGCGGCATCTGGGAGACCCGCAAGCTCGCCGCGACCGCCGAGACCCACTACATGCTGGTCGCCCCGCACAACGTCGGCGGCCCCGTGCTGACCGCCGCGTCCCTCCAGGTCGGCTTCACCTCCCCGAACTTCAAGATCCTGGAGCACTTCAACGACTTCGCGGACGCGGAGATCAAGAAGGTGGTCAAGGGCGCGCCGCAGGTGAACCCGGAGGACGGCTGCTTCCACCTCTCCGACGCCCCCGGTCTCGGCGTGGAGCTGGACGTCGACGCGGCGGCCGAGTTCCCGCAGCAGCAGGCCCGGTTCGACCTGTGGGCCGAGGGCTGGGAGACGCGCAAGCCCAAGGGCTCGAAGTGACCGCCGCGGACCGCCGGGAGGTACGGCGATGAGCACCCAGGTCGTCATCGAGGGACCCGGCGAGCACCGTCTGGTGGCGCACGAGCCGCGCGAGCCCGGTGCCGGCGAGGCCCTGGTGAGGGTGCACGCCTCCGGTATCTGCGGCAGTGACCGCGAGGTGTACCAGGGCAACCGGCCCGAGGGGTACGTGCGTTACCCGCTCACCCCGGGCCACGAGTGGTCCGGGACCGTGGAGCGGGTGGGCGCGGGCGTGCCCCCGGCGCTGGTCGGCCGCAAGGTCGTCGGCGAGGGCTTCCGCAACTGCCAGGTCTGCGACCGCTGCCACGCCGGTGAGACGACGCTGTGCTCGGCGGGCTACGAGGAGACCGGCTTCACCCAGCCGGGCGCCATGGCCGCCACGCTGACCCTCCCGGCCCGGTTGCTGCACGTCCTGCCCGACGACGCCGACCTGAGCGCCGCCGCGCTCCTGGAGCCGGCCGCCTGCATCGCCGCCGCCGCGCTGAAGGCGAACGCGGTACCCGGTGAGCGGGTCGCGGTGGTCGGCACCGGCACGCTGGGCATGTTCGCCGTGCAGTTCCTGCGCGCGGGCTCCCCCGCCGAACTGCTGGTGGTGGGCAGCCGGGACGACCGCGAGGCGCTGTCCCGGCGGTACGGGGCCACCGACTTCCGCACCAAGGACCGTGAACTCCCGGACGACTTCGACGTGGTGATCGAGACCGCCGGGTCCGCGGACGCGGCCCGCACCGCGGCCTCGCTGCTGCGGCGCGGCGGGCGGCTGGTCCTCACCGGCATCCCGGCGCCGGGCGCCGACGGGCTCGACCCCACGGATCTGGTCGTACGGCAGCTGGAGGTGCACACCGTCTTCGGTGCTCCGCCGGACGCCTGGGCGCACACCGTGCGGGTGTTCGCCGCCGGGCTGCTCGATCCGCTGCCGCTGGTGAGCCATGAGCTGCCGCTCGCCGAGTTCCCGCAGGCCATCGAGTTGGTGGGGTCCGGCGACCCGAAGGTGGGCAAGGTGCTGTTGCGTCCCTAGTCCGTACGCCGGTACGAGGGCGACCTGACGGCCCCCGTACCGGCGTACACCCGGCCCCGCCCCGAACCCGCCCGACTCGTACCCCGAGCCGCGAACTTCGTCCGATATATCGAACCAAAGGACACCCTGTGACCGACGCTTCCGCCACGGCTCCCCGCAGGCCCGGTGAGCAGACCCTCGCCGCGCTCGGCATGAGCGCACCCGCCCTCGACCCCGCCGACGCCTCGCCGCACACCTTCCCCGGCGGCGGCCGCTGGCGCACCGAGGTCCCCTCGTGCGAGGGGCCCGAGGCGCTGGCCGTGGTCCTGAAGGAGGCCTCGCGCCTCGATGTGCCGATCCACCGGATCAGCCAGGGCAGCGGCGTCTGGATGCTGTCCGACGCCGAGATCACCGAGATGGCGGAGGCCACCGCGGAGCGCGACATCGAGCTCTGCCTGTTCACCGGGCCGCGCGGCACCTGGGACATCGGCGGCTCCACCCGTACCGACTCGGGCGGCGCCGGACTGCGCGCCCGGGGCCACGACGCGGTCGCCGGCTGTGTCGAGGACGCCGTGCGCGCCACGGAGCTGGGCGTCAAGTGCCTGCTCGTCGCCGACGAGGGCGTGCTGTGGACGCTGCACCGGGCGCGGGCGGCCGGGCTGCTCCCCGCCGACACCACGCTGAAGCTGTCGGCGCTCGTCGGGCCGGTCAACCCGGCCTCGTTCGCGGTCTACGAGCGGCTCGGCGCCGACTCGATCAACGTTCCCAGCGATCTGACGCTCGACCACCTCACCGAGATACGGCGGGTTTCGGCCACGCCGATGGACATGTACATCGAGGCCCCCGACGACCTCGGCGGCTATGTGCGGATGTACGAGGTCGCCGAACTCATCCGGCGCGGCGCCCCGCTGTACCTGAAGTTCGGCCTGTCCAAGGCGCCCGGCATCTACCCGTACGGACACCACCTGCGGGAGCTGACCCTGGCGACCGCGAAGGAGCGCGTGCGGCGCGGCCGGCTGGCCCTGGACCTGCTGGCCCGCCACGGCGCGGACGGCGACATGGCACCGCTCGGGTCCCGCCTTCCGGGCGAGCAGCAGCGGTTCGAGATCTCGTCATAACGTTCCGGAAACTCGGCTTCACAGAAGTAGACACAGCCGCGCACAATCGCACACACCTCTTTCCCGGTCTCCTGGTTCCACCCCGGAAGCGCCCGCTCGTCCGGACCGACCCCGCACACATCAAGGATGATGATCATGCGTAACCGCAGAGCCGCACTCGCCGCCGTCGCCTCGGCCGCCACCCTCGCCCTCACCCTGTCCGCCTGCGGCCAGAACAGCGAGGGCGGCAGCGAGGAGGACAAGGGCGGCCCGGAGGGGGCCACCATCGGCATCGCGATGCCGACCAAGTCCTCCGAGCGCTGGATCGCCGACGGCGCCAACGTCGAGAAGGAGCTGAAGGCCAAGGGGTTCAAGACCAAGCTGGTCTTCGGCGAGGACGACCCGGACCAGCAGGTCTCCCAGATCGAGAACATGATCACGCAGGGTGTGGACGCCCTGATCGTGGCGGCGATCGACAACAAGTCCCTGGGCAACGTCCTGCAGCAGGCCAAGGACGCCGACATCCCGGTCGTCTCCTACGACCGGCTGATCCTCGGCACGGAGAACGTCGACTACTACGCCTCCTTCGACAACGAGAAGGTCGGCGAGCTGCAGGGCGGCTACATCGTCGACAAGCTGGGTCTGAAGGCCGGCAAGAAGGGCCCCTTCAACATCGAGCTGTTCGCCGGCTCCAACGACGACAACAACACCCGGTACTTCTTCCAGGGCGCGATGAACGTCCTGAAGCCGTACATGGACAAGGGCCAGCTGGTCGTCCGCTCCAAGCAGACCGACCTCAACCAGGTCACCACGCTGCGCTGGGACGGCGGCACCGCGCAGAAGCGCATGGACGACCTGCTCACCTCCAGCTACCGCAGCGCCCGGGTCGACGCGGTGCTCTCGCCCTACGACGGCATCTCCATCGGCATCCTGTCCGCCCTGAAGTCGGACGGCTACGGCTCCGGCAGCAAGGCCATGCCCGTCGTCACCGGCCAGGACGCCGAGGTCGCCTCGCTGAAGTCGATCATCTCGGGCCAGCAGACCCAGACCGTCTTCAAGGACCTGCGCGAGCTCGCCAAGGTCGCCGCGAACATGGTCGACGCGGTCCTCAACGACAAGAAGCCCGAGGTCAACGACACCAAGTCGTACGACAACGGCTCCAAGGTCGTCCCCGCCTACCTGCTGCAGCCGGTCAGCGTCGACAAGTCCAACTACAAGCAGGTCCTGGTCGACGGCGGCTACTACACCGAGGACCAGCTCAAGTAACCGGGCCCCTTCAAGGATTGGAAGGCACGACCATGGCGGGACCCGTCCTGGAAATGCGCTCGATCGTCAAGACCTTTCCCGGCGTCAAGGCGCTGTCGGACGTCACACTGACCGTCCAAAAGGGCGAGGTCCACGCCATCTGCGGTGAGAACGGCGCCGGCAAGTCGACCCTCATGAAGGTCCTCTCCGGCGTCCACCCGCACGGCAGTTACGAGGGGGACATCCTCTTCGAGGGGGAGTCCTGCGAGTTCAAGGACATCCGGGCCAGCGAGCAGCGCGGCATCGTCATCATCCACCAGGAACTGGCGCTGTCGCCGTTCCTCTCCCTCGCCGAGAACATCTTCCTCGGCAATGAGCACGCCACGCGCGGGTTCATCAACTGGAACGCCACCCTCAAGCACGCCACCGAACTGCTGCGCCGGGTCGGCCTGTCAGACCACCCGGACACCCGCGTCGCCGACATCGGCGTGGGCAAGCAGCAGCTGGTGGAGATCGCGAAGGCGCTCTCGAAGAAGGTGAAGCTGCTCATCCTCGATGAGCCGACCGCGGCCCTGAACGACGAGGACAGCGACAAACTCCTCGATCTGATCCTGGAGTTGAAGGAACAGGGCATCACCTCGATCATCATCTCCCACAAGCTCAACGAGATCCGCAAGGTCGCCGACTCGGTGACGATCCTGCGGGACGGGCGGACCATCGAGACGCTCGACGTGAAGGCCGCGGAGACCAGCGAGGACCGGATCATCTCCGGCATGGTCGGCCGCGACCTGGAGCACCGCTTCCCGGAGCGCTCCCCGCACCAGCCCGAGGAGGGCGCCGCCCCGGCCCTGGAGGTCCGCAACTGGACCGTGCACCACCCGATCGACCAGCAGCGCAAGGTCGTCGACGACGTGTCCCTCGAGGTGCGGCGCGGTGAGATCGTCGGCATCGCCGGCCTGATGGGCGCGGGCCGTACCGAGCTCGCGATGAGCATCTTCGGCCGCACCTACGGCCGGTACGCCGCCGGCACGGTCCTCAAGGACGGCACGGAGATCCGTACGAAGACCGTCCCCGAGGCGGTCGGGCACGGCATCGCGTACGTCACCGAGGACCGCAAGCACTTCGGGCTGAACCTCATCGACACCATCAACCGCAACATCTCGCTCAGCGCGCTGAAGAAGGTCGCCCGGCGCGGTGTGGTGGACGAGCACGAGGAGCGGCAGGTCTCCGAGCGCTTCCGGAAGTCGATGAACATCAAGGCCCCGACGGTGTTCGAGCCGGTGGGCAAGCTGTCCGGCGGCAACCAGCAGAAGGTCGTGCTCAGCAAGTGGATCTTCGCGGGTCCCGATGTGCTGATCCTCGACGAGCCGACGCGCGGCATCGACGTCGGCGCCAAGTACGAGATCTACACGGTCATCGACAAGCTGGCCGCCGAGGGCAAGGCGGTCGTCTTCATCTCCTCCGAGCTGCCCGAACTGCTCGGCATGTGCGACCGCATCTACACGATGGCCGCGGGGCGGCTGACCGGCGAGTTCTCGCGGGCCGAGGCCTCCCAGGAATCGCTGATGCGTCAGATGACGAAGGACAAAGAGGTATCCCGATGAGCAGCACCGAAGTCACCGACAAGACCCCGGCGGCCGCACCGCCGGGCAGGAACGGGACGGGCGGCGGTGACGGCCTGCTCCAGCTGATGCTGGACGGCATGCGCCGCAACATGCGCCAGTACGGCATGCTGATCGCCCTCGGCCTCATCGTGGCGCTCTTCGCGGTGTGGACCGACGGCGACCTGCTGCTGCCGCGCAACGTGTCCAACCTGGTGCTGCAGAACAGCTACATCCTGATCCTCGCGATCGGCATGATGCTGGTCATCATCGCGGGCCACATCGACCTGTCGGTCGGCTCGCTGACGGCGTTCGTCGGTTCGATGGCCGCCGTCTTCATGGTGAAGAACGACATGCCGTGGCCGGTCGCGGTGATCCTCTGTCTGGCCGTGGGCGCGCTGGCCGGCGCGGTACAGGGCTGGTTCATCGCCTACGGCGGCATACCGTCGTTCATCGTGACCCTCGCGGGCATGCTGACCTTCCGCGGTCTCACCGAGATCTTCCTGGAGGGCCAGACCCTCGGCCCGTTCCCCAAGGGCCTGCAGACGGTCGCCAACGGCTTCATGCCGGAGGTCGGCCCGGAGACCAACTACCACAACCTCACCCTGCTCCTCGGCTTCGCGCTGATCGCGCTCGTGGTCCTCCAGGAGGTCCGCGACCGCCGCCGCCAGAAGGAGTTCGACCTCGACGTCCTGCCCGCCAAGCTGTTCCTGCTGAAGCTCGTCGCGCTCGGCTCCGCCATCCTGGTCGTGACGATGCTGCTGGCCAGCTACAAGGGCGCCCCGATCGTGCTGCTGATCCTCGGCGCGCTGCTCGTCGGCTTCGGCTACGTGATGCGCAACGCCGTCATCGGCCGCCACATCTACGCCATCGGCGGCAACCTGCCCGCGGCCAAGCTGTCCGGCGTGCGGGACAAGAAGGTCACCTTCCTGGTCTTCCTGAACATGGGCATGCTCGCGGCCCTGGCGGGTCTGGTCTTCGCCGCCCGCTTCAACGCGGCCTCTCCCAAGGCCGGCCTCAACTTCGAGCTGGAGGCCATCGCCGCCTCGTTCATCGGCGGCGCGTCGATGAGCGGCGGCGTCGGCACGGTCCTCGGCGCGATCATCGGCGGCCTGGTCCTGGGCGTGCTGAACAACGGTATGAACCTCGTCGGCATCGGCACCGACTGGCAGCAGGTCATCAAGGGCCTGGTCCTGCTGGCCGCGGTCGGCTTCGACGTGTGGAACAAGCGCAAGTCCGGTTCGTAAGCCAGCTCGGGCCCCGCCGGAAGGCGGGGCCCCTTCCTCTTCGGGAGCCGCACGGATGGAACTGAACAGACGCACGGTCATCGCGGGCGCGGCGGCGGCCGGGGTCGCCGCCACCACCACCGCGTTCGGCGGCACGGCACACGCCGCGCCGGGCAGGGGGAAGCCGGTGAAGTCGCTCTTCGGCAGGCTCGCGGACGGCACCAAGGTCCACAGCTGGTCGCTGGAGAACGGCGGCACCCGGATGAAGGTCCTCTCCTACGGCGGCATCGTCCAGTCCCTGGAGATCCCCGACCGCCGCGGCCGGTACGCCAACGTCTCCCTCGGCTTCGGCACCATCGAGGAGTACGTCGCCTCCAGCCCCTACTTCGGCGCCCTGATCGGCCGCTACGGCAACCGCATCGACCAGGGCCGCTTCACCCTCGACGGCACCCCGTACCAGCTCTCCGTCAACGACGGCGAGAACAGCCTGCACGGCGGCGCCCAGGGCTTCGACAAGCGGGTCTGGGACGTCGAGCCGTTCACCCGGGGCTCCGACGTCGGCCTGTACCTGTACTACACCAGTGTCGACGGCGAGATGGGCTACCCGGGCACGCTGCGCACGAAGGTCACGTACACCCTCACCCGGGACGGCGACTGGCGCATCGACTACGAGGCCACCACCGACCACGCCACCGTCGTCAACCTCACCAGCCACGTCTACTGGAACCTCGCCGGCGAGGGCAGCGGCTCGATCCACGACCACGAGCTGTCCATCGCCGCCTCCCGCTACACACCGGTCGACCCGGGGCTGATCCCCACGGGCGAACTGGCGCCGGTCGCCGCCACCCCCTTCGACTTCCGCCGGGCCAAGCCGGTCGGCCGGGACATCCGCACCGCACACCAGCAGGTGCTGTACGGGCAGGGCTTCGACCACAACTGGGTGCTCGACAAGGGCGTCACCCGCCGCCCCGAGCAGGTCGCCGTCCTGCGCGACCCGTCCTCCGGACGCACGCTGAGGATCGCGACGAACGAGCCGGGCCTGCAGTTCTACTCCGGCAACTTCCTCGACGGCACCCTCGTCGGCACCGGCGGCCGGGTCTACCGGCAGGGCGACGGGCTGTGCCTGGAGACCCAGCACTTCCCGGACTCGCCGAACCAGCCGTCGTTCCCGTCGACCGTGCTGCGGCCGGGGCAGACGTACCGGACGACGACGGTCCACTCGTTCGGGGCGTGAGCCCCGGCGGACCACCGTCGTCACATTTTCCTCACACGGGCTGAACGACGGCGCGTCCCGCTCCGTACTCCTGGGTGGCCCGCGCTCCCCCGCGCGGGCCACCCAGGCATGACGGGCCCGCCACCTCCCCGGCGGGCCAGCCGCACACGGAGGTTCCCTTGGCCGACAACGTCACCTCGTTGTTCCGCAGCACCACGGCGCACAGTCCGTCGATGGCGGCGCTGACACGGGAGAGCGACGGGGCCGGCCCGGTGGACTTCTGCATCCCCTGCAACCCGTACTTCCCCACCCCCGCCATGTTCGAGGACATGGCGGGCCGGTTGCGCGACATCATCACGTACTACCCGAGCAGCGCCGACACCATCACGGCCGAACTGTGCAGCCTGCTCCGACTGCCGCCGCAGTGCGTGGCGATGGGCAACGGATCGACCGAGCTGATCACCTGGATCGACCACCTGCTGGTCCGTGAGTCCCTCGCCGTCCCCGTCCCCACCTTCGGCCGCTGGACCGACCAGCCCATGGAGACCGGCAAACGGGTCGACATGTTCCCGCTCCAGGAGGCCGGCGGCTTCGCCCTCGACCTCGCGCAGTACGCCGAGTTCATCCGGGCGCGCGGCACCCGGGTCGCCGTCGTCTGCAACCCCAACAACCCCGACGGCGGCTTCCTGCACAAGCACGCGATCGTGCAGTTCATGGACGCCATGGCCGACCTGGACCTGGTGGTGATCGACGAGTCGTTCCTGGAGTTCGCCGACGCGGAGAACGAACCGAGCGTGGTGCAGGAGGCGATGCTGCGCCCCAACGTCATCGTGCTGCGCAGCCTCGGCAAGAACTTCGGCCTGCACGGCATCCGCTTCGGCTACCTGGTCGCCAACCCGGCCCTGGCGGGGCGGGTGAGGTCCATGCTCCCCAAGTGGAACCTCAACTCCTTCGCCGAGCACGTGGTGTTCATGCTGAAGGAGCACGGCGCCGAGTACGCCCAGAGTCTGCACCAGGTCCGCCGTGACCGGATGGACATGTCCGGCCAGCTCTCCTCGCTGCCCGGACTGACGGTCTACCCGTCCCAGGGCAACTTCCTCTTCGTGCGCCTCCCCGTGGGCGCCGAAGGCACCGTGGTCCGGGACCGGATGCTCACCGAGCACCGGATCCTGGTCCGCGAGTGCGGCAACAAGATCGGCTCGTCCAGTCGCTTCCTGCGCCTCGTGGTACGCCCCCAGGTGGACGTGCGCCGCCTGGTGACCGGCCTGGAACAGGTGCTCTACGGGACGTCCAGGAGGGGAGCCGCCGGGCCCGAACAGGCCACCGGAACCGGCTACAGCTCGGGCACGGCGGCCGTGGACCGGCTGGTGAGCCGGACCAACGGGGCCGGCATGCGGGGGCTCGCCGCCCAGACCGCCGGTGCCGGCGTTCCGGGGCTCGCCGCCGCTCCGTCCGC
>NZ_NCTE01000315.1 GCF_002114215.1 Streptomyces sp. 13-12-16
CCGCCGGCCGGGTGCCCGTGCCGGCCGCCTACGCCGCCGGAATCGCCCTCGGCGTCCTCGCGCCCGCCGTCGCGGCCCGGGTGTGCCCCCCGGCGGCCGCCGCGCTGCTGACCGCCTACCTCGCCGTGCAACTGGCGTACTGCGTCAGCCTCAAGCACGTCCTCGTCGTCGACCTCGTCGCCGTCACCACCGGCTTCGTGATGCGCGCGGTGATCGGCGGCCTCGCCCTCGGCATCCCCCTGTCCCGCTGGTTCCTCATCACCACGGGGTTCGGCGCGCTGTTCGTGGTCGCCGCCAAGCGCTACTCCGAGGCCGTGCAGATGACCGGGAAAGCGGGTGCCACGCGCGCGTTGCTCACCGAGTACACCACCGGCTACCTCCGCTTCGTCTGGCAGCTCGCCGCCGGCGTCGCCGTCCTCGGCTACTGCCTGTGGGCCCTGGAGGAGGGCGGTGTGCCGCACACCGGCGTGCTGCCCTGGCGGCAGCTCTCCGTGGTCGCCTTCGTCCTCGCCGTCCTCCGCTACGCCGTCTTCGCCGACCGCGGGACCGCCGGCGAGCCCGAGGACGTGGTGCTGGGCGACCGCGCGCTCGCCGTCATCGGCCTGCTCTGGGCGGCGATGTACGCCCTGGCGGTGGCCGACTGGTGAGGAACGGACCGGTGGGAGACCGGCCGGTGAGGAACCGTCCGCTGCGCCACCGGTCACGGAGGTCCGGTTCCGGGGTACCAGGACATGGGTCTTCCGCGATGGGGGCAGGGTCGGATCATGGACTGGCTGAAAAGGCTTCCGGTCGTCGGGCCGTGGACGGCCCGGCTGATGCTCACGCACGCGTGGCGGTCGTACGAGCGTCTGGACCGGGTGCACTGGGCGCGCCTGGCCGCCGCGATGACCTTCAGGAGTTTCGTCGCACTGTTCCCGCTGCTCACCGTGGCCGCCGCGGCCGGCGCCGCCACCCTGAGCCAGGACCAGCAGAACACCCTTCAGGACAAGATCACCGACCAGGTGCCCGGCATCTCCGACCAGTTGGACATCGGGGAACTGGTGGAGAACGCCGGCACCGTCGGACTCATCGCCGGTGCCGTGCTGCTGTTCACCGGCATCAGCTGGGCCGGTTCCATGCGCGAATGCCTCCGCGCGGTGTGGGAACTGCCCGACGAGGAGGAGAACCCCCTCCTGCGCAAGGGCAAGGACCTGGGCGTCCTCGTCGGCCTGGGCGGCGCGGTCCTGATCACCCTGGCCGCCTCCGCCGTCGCCTCCGCGATGGTCGGCCGGATCAGCGACGCCATCGGGCTGGAGAAGGGCGGCTGGGGCGGGATCGTCCTGCACGTCGCCGCGTTCGCCGTCGCCGTCGGCGCCGACTTCCTGCTCCTGCTGTACGTCCTCACCCTGCTGCCCGGCGTCGAACCCGCCCGGCGCCGCCTGATCGTCGCCGCACTCACCGGCGCGATCGGCTTCGAACTGCTGAAGCTGCTGCTCAGCGGCTATATGCAGGGCGTGGCCACGAAGAGCATGTACGGCGCGTTCGGCGTCCCGGTGGCCCTGCTGCTGTGGATCAACTCCACCTCGAAACTGGTCCTGTTCTGCGCCGCCTGGACGGCGACGCGGAGCAAGCGGGACGAGGCCCCCGGGGTCACGGACGCGAGCGGCGGCGCACCAGGTCCGGCAGCGGCCAGCGCCGGTTGACCAGGAAGGCGCCGCCCGCGAGCAGCACGACCACTCCGCCGGCGATGCCCAGCGCGACCCCGATGCCGTCGGTGCCGCCGCCCGACGCGGCACTCGCCACCGGCTTCGAACCGGCCGCGACGGTACCGTCCCCGGCGCCCCCGGCCTCACCCGGGGAGGCGGACGGGCCCGGCTGGGGAGCGGCCTGCTCCGCGCTCCTCGGCCGCACCAGCTCACCCACCGGCTCGACCTTGCCGGCCGCCTTGAAGCCCCAGTCGAGGAGCCTCGCGGTCTCCTTGTAGACCCCGTTGCTCTCGTTCTTCTGCGGGTTCATCACGGTGACCAGCAGCACCTTGCCGTCCCGCTCGGCGACACCGGTGAAGGTGGCGCCGGCGTTGGTGGTGTTGCCGTTCTTCACGCCGGCTATGCCCTGGTAGACCGGTACGTCGGTGTCGCCGCGCAGCAGTCGGTTGGTGTTCTGGATCTCGTACGATCCGCGGACCTTCTTGCCCTTCTTGTTCTTCTTCGTCTCGCCGGGGAACTGCGCCCTGACCGTCGAGGCGTACTCCCGGAAGTCCTTCTTCTGCAGCCCGGAACGGGCGATCAGCGTCAGGTCGTACGCGGACGACACCTGCTTCGGGGCGTCGTAGCCGTCGGGGCTGACCACGAAGGTGTCGAGCGCCTGGAGCTCCTCGGCGTGCGCGTTCATCTCCTCGACGGTGTTCTCGACGCCGCCGTTCATCGCCGACAGCACGTGCACGGCGTCGTTGCCGGACATCAGGAAGACGCCACGCCACAGGTCCTCGACCGTGTACGTCTCGTCCTCCTTCACCCCGACCATGCTGGAGCCCGGACCGACACCGGCCAGGTCGGACGGCTCGACCTTGTGCTCCGTGGTCCTGGGCCACTTCGGCAGCAGCGTGTCGGCGAACAGCATCTTCAGCGTGCTCGCCGGGGCCAGCCGCCAGTGCGCGTTGTGCGCGGCGAGCACCTCGCCGGACTCGGCGTCGGCGACGATCCAGGAGCGGGCCGACAGGTCCTTCGGCAGCACCGGCACCCCGCTCGCGAGGTTGACCTGGGTCCCCGCCTGTCCGAGCCGGGTCCCGCCCACGACGGACATCTTCGCCGGGGGCGTGGCCGACGGACTCGTCGACGGCTTGGGGGCCGCGAGCGCGACGGGTGCGGTCAGCGCGGTGGACAACAGGACGGAGGAGGCGACCAGCAGCGATCGCCGGACGGTGTTCTTGGGTGCGGGCACGACCGGAAACGTACATGCCATACCTGACGAAGTCCCGGGCAGGTCCCCACCCCGGGCAAGGATCCGGACACCGCCCGGTGATACTGGAGCAATGAAGCTCAGCCGCCCCGTCTCCTGGTTCCTGCTCGCCTTCGGGGTGTGGAGCTGGGTCATCTGGGTCACTTTCGTCAAGAACCTGGTCAAGGACAGCAGCGGACTCGCGTTCGAGAACGGGCACCCGACGGCGTACTTCTTCGTTCACCTGACGCTCGCCGTCGTCTCCTTCGTACTGGGGACGGTCATCGGGGGCATCGGGTTGCGCGGACTGCGCGCACTGAGCCGGACGTCACGCACGTCCTGACCGGGAACAGGGGAACTGCGCCTCGTGGCCATCGTCTTCGTACTCATCGCGCTGCTGGTCGTGGCCGTCCTGGTGACGGGCAACTGGTACGTGTGGCGGCGCCTGTTCCGGGACACCACGAAGGGTCCGGGCGCGGTGCGCCGCGCGGGCGTCGTGGTGATCGCCGGCGGCTGGGCGCTGACCGTCGGGGCCTTCGTCGCCGGGCGCGGCGGTGCTCCCTTCTGGCTCAAGCAGGTCCTGGCCTGGCCCGGCTACCTGTGGCTGGCCCTGGCCCTGTACCTGCTGCTGGCGGTGCTCGCGGGCGAGCTGGTACGGCCGGTGCTGCGGCGGATCCTGGAGCGGCGGGCGAGGACGGCGGAGGCGGCGGACGCCCCGGCGCGGCCGGAGCCGATACCGGCCGGGCAGGGCACGGGACGCGGCCCCGGCGCAGGGACGGGCGGCGAG
>NZ_NCTE01000316.1 GCF_002114215.1 Streptomyces sp. 13-12-16
CGGGGACGGCCGACGCCACTCCGCTCGCCCCCGAGACCGGCCGCCCCGGCACCGCGCCCCCCGACGCCCCCGCCGGCCTCCCCACCCGGGAGAAGCCGTTCGCCGGGTCCCCGGCCGCCCGGTGGGAGGCGGGAGCGGACGCCATCCGGCTGCCCGAGGCGAAGGCCGTGGGCGGAGTCCCCGCCGACCGGATCCGGGCCGCGCTGAAGGGGACGAAGGAGTTCCTGGTCGCCGCCAACCTCGACCCCGCCGTACTAAGGGGCGAGCGGCCGACGAAGGCACTGGAGCTCGTGGACCCGGCGGAGAAGGAGTACCTCGCCGATCTGCGCGACGCCCTGCGCGAACCCACGGAGAAGAACGACCCGGTGTGGACGTTCACCCGGTTCGACCCCGCGGAGGTCGAACTCGTGGGCGAGGTGCGGGTGCGTGGCCGCATGACGGTCGAGGCCGTGAAGGGAACCGCCGGGCGGGCTCTGATCAAGGCCGACTACACCTTCGTGTACCCGATGGCCCGCGTCGGCGGCGGTGACGAGGTGAGCAGGGCCATCGTCCGCCGGACGATCGAGGTGGACGCCGTGGACCCCGCCAGGTTCCAGGCCGGCGAGGGGCACATCTGGATCACCGACGTCAACGGCGAGATATCCAACGACGACTGCCGGGACGGCGACGGGGTCATCCGGCCGCAGTTCCTCGCCGACCGGCGGGGACGCCCCGAGCCGACCGGACCGGCCCGCGACCCGTACGACCGCAGCAAGGACCTGGAGCCGGCCGACGACGAGGCGGGCTGCGGAGTCGTGACCCGCACCTGAGGCGCACGGCGGGCCCCCGCCGGCCGGTCCCGGGCGTCCCCGGGACCGGCCGTTCTCTGGAGTGACCGGGCCGCTGTCCCCTGCCGTCCGGTCACTTCCCCGGAGCGAGGTCCCACGACGTGCGGCACGATCCGCACGTCTCATCGCTCCGGCGAGTCACGCGTGGTACTGCTCGTCCGCCCCTGGCCGACGCGGACACCGGTACCAACGAAGCGGTCCCGGCACCGGTCACGCGCCGTACGGGTGAGGAGCGCGCGTACGTCCGTACCGCGCGGATTCAGATCCTGCCGCGGCACAGCTCCAGCAGGGTCATCGCGAGCGTGGTGCCCGGCTTGCCCAGGGCGTCCCGGTAGTGGGCGAGCACCTCCATCTCGCGGGACAGGTTCACCCGCCGCCCGCCGGAGGCGATCCGTTCCTTCTGGATGACGGCCGACACGGCCATCCGTTCCTGCATCAGACCGATGATCCGGTCGTCGAGCGCGTCGATCCGCTCGCGGGCACCGGTGATCAGCTCGGCGGCCTCGGTGGTGCGGGCGCCGGTCTTCTCGGTCGGCTCCGTCGTGGTGGTGGTCATGCAGGGGCTCCTCGTGGGTGGGTGCGGCGCCCCGGAGCGACAGGGCCCGGAGGGAGAACGCCAGGCGCCCCGGACCTTGTCGGCCCGGGGCGCCTGGGAAGTCGCTTGTCAGTTGCTCAAGCAGCACGACCATGGCAGCCGGCGGGCCGGTCGCCATAGGTAAAGAGGAAGGTCGGGTGCGTGAGCATGGGGCAAGTATGCCCGGCCGGCCGCGGCCGTCCAACACGGATCGCATGGTGAGACGGGGCCCGGTTCCGGCGGCGGGACGTGGTCCGCCGCCGCCTCGGTAGAATTGGGGAGCACAAGACTCCCGCCCCACCGCCGGAAGGCACCTCGTGTCATCAGCGTCTCCCGCTGCCAACGCGCCCGACACCGTCCTGGTCGTCGACTTCGGCGCGCAGTACGCCCAGCTCATCGCCCGTCGCGTCCGCGAGGCGCGGGTCTACAGCGAGATCGTGCCGAGCACCATGCCGGTCGAGGAGATCCTCGCCAAGAACCCCGCGGCGATCATCCTGTCCGGCGGCCCCTCGTCCGTGTACGAGGAGGGCGCCCCGAGTCTCGACCGCGAGATCTTCGAGGCCGGCGTCCCCGTCTTCGGCATGTGCTACGGCTTCCAGCTCATGGCCCAGAGCCTGGGCGGCCAGGTGGACAACACCGGCGCCCGCGAGTACGGCCGTACGGACCTGCACGTCGCCAGGAACTCCTCCACCCTCTTCGAGGGCACCCCGGACGAGCAGGACGTCTGGATGTCGCACGGCGACGCCTGCTCCGCCGCCCCCGAGGGCTTCACCGTCACCGCCTCGACGGACATCGTCCCGGTCGCCGCGTTCGAGAACGACGAGAAGAAGCTCTACGGCGTCCAGTACCACCCCGAGGTGATGCACTCCACGCACGGGCAGCAGGTGCTGGAGCACTTCCTGTACCGGGGCGCGGGCCTGACCCCGGACTGGACCACCGGCAACGTCATCGACGAGCAGGTCGACGCCATCCGCGAGCTGGTCGGCGACAAGCGCGCCATCTGCGGCCTGTCCGGCGGCGTGGACTCCGCCGTCGCCGCCGCGCTCGTCCAGAAGGCCATCGGCTCCCAGCTGACCTGCGTGTACGTCGACCACGGCCTGATGCGCAAGGGCGAGACCGAGCAGGTCGAGAAGGACTTCGTCGCCGCGACCGGCGTACAGCTCAAGGTCGTGGACGCGCAGGAGCGGTTCCTCACCGCGCTCAAGGGCGTCTCCGACCCCGAGGAGAAGCGGAAGATCATCGGCCGGGAGTTCATCCGGGTCTTCGAGCAGGCCCAGGCCGAGATCATCGCGGACGAGGGCCCGGCGGTGGAGTTCCTGGTCCAGGGCACCCTCTACCCGGACGTCGTCGAGTCCGGCGGCGGCACCGGCACCGCCAACATCAAGTCCCACCACAACGTGGGCGGCCTGCCCGAGGACCTCGAGTTCAAGCTGATCGAGCCGCTGCGCAAGCTGTTCAAGGACGAGGTCCGGATGGTCGGCCAGGAGCTCGGCCTGCCGGACGAGATCGTCCAGCGCCAGCCGTTCCCCGGCCCGGGCCTGGGCATCCGCATCGTCGGCGAGGTCACCAAGGAGCGGCTCGACCTGCTCCGCGAGGCCGACGCCATCGCCCGCGAGGAGCTGACCGCGGCCGGTCTCGACCGGGACATCTGGCAGTGCCCGGTCGTCCTGCTCGCGGACGTGCGGTCGGTGGGCGTCCAGGGCGACGGCCGCACCTACGGTCACCCGATCGTGCTGCGCCCCGTCTCCAGCGAGGACGCCATGACCGCCGACTGGTCCCGGCTGCCGTACGACGTCCTCGCGAAGATCTCGACCCGGATCACCAACGAGGTGCGGGACGTCAACCGCGTCGTCCTCGACGTTACCTCCAAGCCGCCGGGCACCATCGAGTGGGAGTGACCCCTCCGGGTCAGGTCCGTCGGAGGGTGCGCACCGGCCCCCCGGGCTTCCAGACCCGGACGACGAGGTACTTCTCGTCCTCCACGTAGGTCCTCACGACCTCCGTCAGCTCGGTGCGGAAGAGGTGGAACGGCTCCGGCGGTTCCACCTCTTCGGCGTACCGGCGCCGGGTCTCCGTGTCGTCGTCGGCGATCTCGACCGCCCGGCCGCCGATACGGACGTCGCCGCCGCCCATGCCCGTGCCGTCGCCCGGGTTCGCCTGGAGCGCGAAGCGCGGGTCGCGGCGCAGATCGAGTGCCTTGAGCGAGTCCGGCATCATGCCGAACCACAGCTCCCCGTTCAGGAAGCGGACCTCCAGACCGGTGGTCCGCGGTGAGCCGTCCTTGCGCAGGGTCGCGAGGACGTGGTGGGTGTACGCGGCGAAGCGCTCCTCCACGGTCTTCGCGAACTCCGGTTCGGCGGCGGTGAAGGCCGCCCAGTTCGTAGGCATGGACCGAGTGTGTCGGGGATACCGGACATCTTGTGTCGGGTATCCGGCGTCGCCGGGTGTCCGGTGCCACCGGGTGTCCGGTGTTACGGAACAGAGCTGTCGTCCGGTGCGGCCCGCCGGTAACTTCCGCCCCGTACGCACACCCCCCGCGGGAGGACTCATGCACGGGCCCACGCCGCCCCTGCCGCTGCCCACCGGCAAACTGCGCTTCGCCATGCCGCCCATGCACGAGTCGGTCGACGACGAGCGCCGGCACCGCAAGGAGCGGCTCGCGGGCGCGCTGCGGCTCTTCGGGCGGCTCGGCTACGAGGACGGTGTCTCGGGACACATCACCGCACGCGACCCGGAGTTCAGCGACTGCTTCTGGGTCAACCCGTTCGGGATGCCCTTCCGGCAGGTCACCGTGAGCGACCTGGTGCTCGCCAACCGGGACGGCCAGGTCGTCGAGGGGGGCCACCACGTCAACCAGGCCGCGTTCACCGTGCACGCCCAGGTGCACGCGGCCCGGCCCGACGTCGTCGCCGTCGCCCACTGCCACTCGGTGCACGGCCGCGCCCTCGCCGCCCTCGGCGACCTGCTCGACCCGATCACCCAGGAGAGCTGCGCCTTCTACGAGGACCACGCCCTCTACGACGCCTACAGCGGCGTCACCGTCGACGCCGAGGAGGGGAGGCGGATCGCGGATGTGCTCGGCTCCCACAAGGCGCTGGTGCTGCGCAACCACGGGCTGCTCACCGTGGGCGACTCGGTGGACGCGGCGGCCTGGTGGTTCGTGACGATGGAGCGGTCCTGCCAGGTGCAGCTCACCGCGAAGGCGGCGGGCCGGCCCGTCCTCATCGACCACCGGCAGGCGGTGGCGACGCGGGAGCAGCTGGGCGGGGACCTGGTGGCGTGGATCAACTACCAGCCGATGTGGCAGGACATCAGCCGGAGCGAGCCGGACCTGCTGAGCTAGACGGATCCGGCGAGCTGGACGAACCTGCCGGGCTGGACGGATCCGCCCGGCTCGGCGGCGAGTCAACCCGGCGCCCCGAAGTTCACTCGTCCTGATCGGTCCTGCCGGACGGGAAGGGCGCGGGGTAGGGCACAATTCGCTTTCGTCGCAGGGGACTTGTGCCGTGTTTTCTTGACGGCTTCGATGGCTTTGACGGTGGGGAAGGCGGGCTTCGGGCGTGGCGGTGCAGGAGGCGAGGCAGGTCGGCCCCGACATGGGCGCTCATGAGGGGGGCTGCACCTGCGGGGACTGTCCGCACGGCGTGCGCGAGGGGCATCGGCGGGCGGTCGCCGCGTTCCTGCTGAAGCGGGACGAGTTCGCGGCCGGACACGGGGTGCCGGCCGCGGTGGCCCACTCCGCCTCCGCCTCCCGGCAGTGGGTGTCGGAGGAGCTGACACAGGCCGCGGAGATCGTCGCCGAACGGGGGCGGGCCGAGGGCACGGCGTGGCTGGTGCGGCTGTGGCGGCGGACCGCGGGTGTGGTGTGGGCGGGCGTCGTGCTGCTGCTCCTGGGGCAGGCGCTCACGGCGATCGGCGCGGGGTGGACCGCCGCGCGCACCGCCGGGTTGCTGGCCGCGCTGGTGGTG
>NZ_NCTE01000317.1 GCF_002114215.1 Streptomyces sp. 13-12-16
CCCCCCAGCGCTCGAACCGAGCCCCCCGCGCACGCCGTCGCGTCCTCCTGGCCGCCGCCGGCGCCGCCGCGGCCGCGCTGCTCGTCTCCGCGTGCGGCTCGGGCGGGACGTCGGGCGGGGGCGGTGACACCGGCTACGTCGCCGGATCGGACGGCATCGCCACCGTCGAGAAGGGCGACCGTGCCGACGCCCCGGACCTGTCCGGCGAGACCGTCGACGGCGATCACCTCGACGTCGACGACTACAAGGGCAAGGTCGTCGTCGTGAACGTATGGGGTTCCTGGTGTCCCCCCTGCCGCGCCGAGGCCAAGAACTTCGAGACGGTGCACCAGGACCTGAAGGACGAGGGCGTCCAGTTCGTCGGGATCAACACCCGTGACGCCACCGTCGGCCCGGCCCTCGCCTTCGAGGAGGAGCAGGGGGTCACCTACCCGAGCCTGTTCGACCCGACCGGCAAGCTGATGCTCCGCTTCGAGAAGGGCACCCTCAACCCGCAGGCCGTCCCCTCCACTCTCGTCTTCGACCGGGACGGGAAGATCGCCGCGCGCTCGCTCCAGGCACTCAGCGAGGAGAAGCTGCGCAAGATGATCGCCCCGGTCCTCGCGGAGAAGTGACGTGACCGGAGTGTCCATGCTGGCCGCGGACCCCGGCGAGACGGTGCGCAGCGGGGCGCTGCTGCTCGCCCTGCCCGTCGCCGTGCTCGGCGGGCTCGTCTCCTTCTTCTCGCCCTGCGTGCTGCCGCTGGTCCCCGGCTACCTCTCCTACGTCACCGGCGTCTCCGGCACCGACCTGGCCGAGGCCCGGCGCGGCCGGATGGTGGCCGGCGCCTCGCTGTTCGTCCTCGGCTTCACGGCCGTGTTCGTCTCGGGCGGCGCCTTCTTCGGCTACTTCGGACAGACCCTCCAGGAACAGTCGGACGTCCTGTCCAAGGTGCTCGGCGTCTTCATGATCCTCATGGGCGTCTTCTTCATGGGCCTGATGCCCTGGCTCACCCAGCGCGAGTTCCGCTTCCACAAGCGGCCGGCGACCGGGCTGGTGGGCGCCCCCGTCATAGGCGCCCTGTTCGGCATCGGCTGGACACCCTGCATCGGCCCGACGCTCGCCTCCGTGACGGCCCTGTCGTTCAACGAGGCCACCGCCGGCCGTGGTGCCCTCCTCACGGTCGCGTACTGCCTCGGCCTCGGCGCGCCCTTCGTGCTCACCGCCGTCGCCTTCCGCAAGGCGCTCGGCGCCTTCGGCTGGGTCAAGCGCCACTACACCTGGGTGATGCGCACCGGCGGCATCATGATGATCGCGACCGGGCTGCTGCTGCTGACCGGGGCGTGGGACGTCATCGTGCAGCAGATGCAGACCTGGTCCAACGGCTTCACTGTGGGGATCTGATCCGATGAGCGACACCACGACAGACAACGCCCCGAAGGCCGGTGACGACCAGGACCTGGGCGCCGCCGGCTCCCAGCTGTCCACCGCGCCCAAGGAGGAGCAGCCCAACCTGCCGTCCCTGGGCGTCATCGGCTGGGCCCGCTGGTTCTGGCGGCAGCTCACCTCCATGCGGGTCGCGCTGCTGCTCCTGCTGCTGCTGTCGCTCGGCGCGATCCCCGGCTCGCTCATCCCGCAGACCGGCATCGACGCCACGAAGGTCGCCGACTTCCGCGAGAAGCACGACATCCTCGCACCGGTCTACGACAAGCTCGGGCTCTTCAACGTCTACAGCTCGGTGTGGTTCTCCGCGATCTACATCCTGCTGTTCGTCTCCCTCATCGGCTGCATCGTGCCCCGCACCTGGCAGTTCGTGGGCCAGCTGCGCGGACGCCCGCCGGGCGCGCCCCGCCGGCTGACCCGGCTGCCCGCCCACACCACGTGGCGCACCGGGGCCGAGCCCGAGCAGGTCCGCGAGGCCGCGCTCGCCCTGCTGAAGAAGCGCCGCTTCCGCGCCCACGTCGTCGGTGACGCCGTCGCCGCCGAGAAGGGCTATCTGCGCGAGGTCGGCAACCTGGTCTTCCACGTCGCGCTGATCGTGATGCTGATCGCCTTCGCCTGGGGGCAGCTCTTCAAGTACGAGGGCAACAAGCTGATCGTCGAGGGCGGCGGCTTCGCCAACACCCTCACCCAGTACGACGACTTCCGGTCCGGGAACCTGTTCACCGAGGACGACCTGGACCGGTTCAGCTTCGATCTCGAGGACTTCAAGGGAACCTACGAGCTGACCGGGCCGAACCGGGGCACCCCACGGACGTACGAGGCCGACCTCACCTACAGCGTCGGCGCCTACGGCGAGGAGCGAAGGACCACCGTCAAGGTCAACCAGCCCCTCGAGATCGACGGCTCGAAGGTGTACCTGGTCAGCCACGGCTACGCGCCCGTCCTCACCGTGAAGGACGCGAGCGGCAAGGTGGTCATGGACAAGGAGGCCGTCGCCCTGCTGCCGCTCGACGGCAACGTGACCTCCTCGGGCGCGGTCAAGGTCATGGACGGCTACCGCAACGCCGAGGGGAAGCGGGAGCAGCTCGGCTTCAACGCGTTCTTCCTGCCGACGTACGGCGGCGAGGGCAGCACGATGCTCTCCGCCTTCCCGGCGCTGATCAACCCGATGCTCGCGCTCTCCGCCTACCACGGTGATCTCGGCGTCGACGCGGGCACCCCGCAGAGCATCTACCAGCTCGACAAGACCAACATGGAGGAGTTCAAGGACTCCGACGGGGAGCTGTTCAAGAAGCAGCTCGCCGTCGGGGACACCATGACCCTCCCGAACGGCGCCGGCACCGTGACCTTCGACGGCGTCAAGGAGTGGGCCGGCTTCCAGATCGTCCAGGAGCCGGGCGGCGGCTGGGCGCTCGGCGGTGCCGTCGCCGCGATCGCCGGCCTCGCCGGCTCCCTGTTCATCCAGCGCCGCCGCGTGTGGGTGCGCGCGGTGCGCGGCGACGACGGCGTGACCGTCGTCGAGATGGCCGGCCTCGGCCGCAGCGAGTCCGCGAAGGTGCCCGAGGAACTCGGCGACCTCGCCGGACTCCTCTACGACAAGGCGCCGGGCGCGCCGGAACCCGACGACTCCGACGACCCGGACGAGACCTCCCCGAAGACGACCGGACCCACCGACACCGAAGCCGTACCTGCCGAAGGGGCTGAGCAGTGACTCTCGCCGCCGCGACCAACGAGAACCTCGCGGAGATCAGCAACGTACTGATCTACTCCGCGATGGCGATCTACACCCTCGCCTTCTTCGCGTACATCGCGGAGTGGCTCTTCGGCAGCCGCAGCAAGGTCGGCCGTACGGCCGCGGCGCTCACGCCGAAGGCGGCCACGGCGAGGACGGCACCGGCCGTCACCGTCAACAAGGCGGGCGGCACCGCCGTACTGGAGCGGCCGAAGGTCGTCGTCCGGGCCGCGAGCGGCTCCCGTGACGTGCCCGACGGGCCCGGAGCGCACGGCGGGGACGAGAAGGGCGACCTCTACGGGCGCATCGCCGTCTCCCTCACCGTGCTCGCGTTCCTCCTCGCGCTCGGCGGCGTGCTCACCCGCGCGCTGTCCGTGGAGCGGGCGCCGTGGGGCAACATGTACGAGTTCAACATCACCTTCTCCACCACCGCGGTCGGCGTGTACCTCCTGCTGCTGGCGCTGAAGAAGAACGTGCGCTGGATCGGCCTGTTCCTGACCACCTCGGTCCTCCTCGACCTCGGTCTCGCCGTCACCGTCCTGTACACCGCGAGCGACCAGCTGGTTCCCGCCCTCCACTCGTACTGGCTGTACATCCACGTCTCCACGGCGATCCTGTGCGGCGCGGTCTTCTACGTCGGTGCGATCACCACGGTGATGTACCTGTTCAAGGACTCGTACGAGAACAAGCTCGCGAACGGCGGCAAGCCCGGCAGCTTCGCGACCTCGTTCCTGGAGCGGCTGCCCGCCTCCTCCTCGCTGGACAAGTTCGCCTACCGCGTCAACGCGGCGGTGTTCCCGCTGTGGACGTTCACGATCATCGCGGGCGCCATCTGGGCCGGCGACGCCTGGGGCCGCTACTGGGGCTGGGACCCCAAGGAGACCTGGTCCTTCATCACCTGGGTCGCCTACGCCGGCTACCTGCACGCCCGCGCCACCGCCGGCTGGAAGGGCCGCAAGGCCGCGTACCTGGCGCTGGCCGCCTTCGGCTGCTGGCTGTTCAACTACTACGGCGTCAACATCTTCGTCTCCGGCAAGCACTCGTACGCGGACGTCGGCCTGGGCGCGCTGGGGTCCGTGGGCTTCTGAACCCGGACACCACGAAGGCCGGTTCCCACGACCTGAGTCACGGGAACCGGCCTTCGCCGTGTCACGTCCCGATGTCCTCGCTCCACAGCTGTGGACGACGGGCGACGAACTCCCGCATCATCGCGGCGCACTCGGGATCGTCCAGCAGCACGATCTCCACGCCGTGTCCGGCCAGCCAGTCGTGCCCGCCGTGGAAGGTGACCGCCTCGCCGATCACCACCCGGGAGATGCCGAACTGCCGGACGAGCCCCGAGCAGTACCAGCACGGGGAGAGCGTCGTCACCATCGTCGTACCGCGGTACGACCGCTGCCGTCCCGCCGCGCGGAAGGCGGCGGTCTCCGCGTGCGCCGACGGGTCGCCGTCCTGTACACGGCGGTTGCGGCCACGGCCGAGCAGGGTCCCGTCGGCGCCGTACAGCGCGGCGCCGACGGGGACGCCGCCTTCCTCCAGTCCGGCGCGGGCCTCCGCGAGGGCGGTGGCGAGCCAGGCGCGGGCGGTGACCGGATCGATCGACTCCATGGGGTCAGTGTCCCCTGCCGACGGCCCGCCGTACGCGCTCTGTACCCTGGCCCGATCATCGCCGCACGTGCGGTGGTCGGGCCTGGGGAGGAACGTCATGGGTGCTCCGGTACTGGAGGAGCTGCGGGAGGTCTGCCAGCCGCGGGCCAAGATGGACAGCCGCAACGGCGAACACTGGGCCGGCCGCCTCTACATGCGGAAGATCTCCCTGCGCACCACCCGCCACCTGGTCCGCACCCCCGTCACCCCCGACCAGCTCACCTGGACCATGGTGGTGTGCGGAGTGGCCTCCGGCGCCGCGCTGATGATCCCGGGCCTGACCGGCGCGGTCCTCGCCGTGATCCTCATGCAGCTGTTCCTGCTCTTCGACTGCGTGGACGGCGAGGTCGCCCGATGGAAGGGCCAGAACAGCGCGGCCGGCATCTACGTCGACCGGCTCGGCGCGTACCTCGCGGACGCGGCGCTGATGGCGGGCGCCGGCTACCGCGCCGCCGAGTCGGGCGTCGGCGGCTGGCTGTCGGTCGGCATCGCCACCGCCCTCGGCGTCGTCCTGCTCAAGGCCTCCACCGATCTGGTGGACGTCGCCCGCGCCCGCCGCGGCCTGGCCGTCGCCGACGACGAGTCGACCCGCCCGCGCTCGGAGGGCGTCGCGACCGTGCGCCGCATCGCCGCCGCGTTCAAGGTCCACCGGGTCACCAACGGGATCGAGGCGTCCCTCGTCCTCCTCGTCGCGGCCGTCGCCGACACGGTCACCGGCGGCATCGAGCCGACCCGCTGGGCCCTGGGCGCACTCGCCGTCATCACCTGGGTGATGGTCCCGGCCCACCTGCTGTCGATCCTGTCGTCGTCCCGCCTGCGCTGACCTGCCCCGGGAGCGGTGCGCCGCCCGCGTCACGGGCTGCACCGGCCCCGGCCTCCGCCGCCGCCGGCTCACCCGCGCCGTCACCGCCCCGAAGGCCGAAGGGATCCTCGGATGACGGTGCGTCACCGGTCGCCCGGCTCCGTGCAAGGGCGCGGCGCGTCCAGGGGGAGAGTGATGGTCGAAGTACCGTACGGCGTACGGCACTTCGACGAACACGGGTGCGATTGGCTTTATGCTTGGCCCTGCCCGAACGGGCCGAGATCGCACGCCGGGAGGCATTTGTGTCAGCGCTGGAGCCGGACGACCCGGGCTCCGTCGGGGGATACCGGCTGATCAGCCGGCTGGGCGCGGGCGGTATGGGCAGGGTCTTCCTCGGCCGCTCCCCGGGCGGGCGGCTCGTCGCGGTGAAGGTGGTGCACGCCGAGCTGGTGCGCCGGCCCGAGTTCCGCGACCGGTTCCGGCGTGAGGTCGAGGCGGCCCGGAAGGTCAGCGGTGCCTTCACCGCACCGGTCGTCGACGCCGACCCGGACGCGCCCCTGCCGTGGCTGGTGACCAGCTACATCGCCGGTCCTTCGCTGGAGCAGGCGGTCGTCGAACGGGGGCCGTTCGAGGCGGGCGCCGTACTGGCGCTGGCGGCCGGGCTGGCCGAGGCGCTGGTGTCGATCCACGCCGCGAACCTCGTCCACCGCGACCTCAAGCCCTCCAACGTGCTGCTCGCCGAGGACGGGCCCCGGGTCATCGACTTCGGGATCGTCCGCAGCGTCGAGGCCGACTCGATCACCGGCACCGGTCTCGTGGCCGGCTCGCCCGGGTTCATGTCGCCCGAGCAGGTCAACGGCGACACGATCACCCCGGCCAGCGACGTCTTCTGCCTGGGCGCGGTGCTGGCCTTCGCGGCGACCGGCGCGAATCCCTTCGGCGAGGGACCGACCCCCGCGCTGCTCTACCGCGTGGTGCACAACACCCCTGACATCAGCACCGTCACCGACCCGGCGCTGCACGCCCTCATCGGCGACTGTCTCGCCAAGGACCCGGCCCGTCGCCCCACCCCGCGGGAGATCCTCGCCCGGGTCGGCGCACCGGGCGACGAGAGCACGACGGCCCTGCGGCCCCCCGGCCCCCTGCCGCGGCAGGTCGGCCCTCCCGGGGCCCCGACGGACGTACTGCCGCGCGACACCGGGCCCGGCGCCCTCCCGCGGCAGGCGACCG
>NZ_NCTE01000318.1 GCF_002114215.1 Streptomyces sp. 13-12-16
TGCGGCACCTCGTCGACGCCGGGCA
Organism: Streptomyces sp. 13-12-16; assembly: GCF_002114215.1. Taxonomy (GTDB): domain Bacteria; phylum Actinomycetota; class Actinomycetes; order Streptomycetales; family Streptomycetaceae; genus Streptomyces. The sequence continues at coordinate 26 of NZ_NCTE01000318.1, forward strand.
CCGCTCCATCGCGTACGTCAGCGGCCCGCCCGGACTGAACCAGGTCCGGGACCGCCGCACCGGAGCCCTGAACGCCCTCGCCGAGGCCGGCCTGGGCCCCGACCGCCTGCACGAACTGCCCACCGAGCGGCTCGACGTCGCCGCCGGCCGCGACGCGGGCGCCCGCCTGCTCGGACTCGCCGACCGGCCCACCGCCGTCTTCTGCGCCAACGACCTGCTCGCCCTCGGTGTGCTCCAGGCGATGTACGCGGCCGGCGTCGGCGTCCCCGACGACCTCGCGATCGTCGGCTACGACGACATCGAGTTCGCCGCCGCGGCCGCCGTACCGCTGACCTCGGTGCGGCAGCCCGCGGTCACCATGGGCGCCCTGGCGGCCGAGCTGCTGCTGGAGGAGACCGAGAGCGAGAACGCGGCCGGGCCGCACGAGCACCGCCGGGTCGTGCTCCGCCCGGAACTGGTGGTCCGGCGCTCCAGCCTGGCGGCCCGCTGACGGACATTCAGCAAAATTCCATGATCCCGGACTCGTTGGCCGGACGAACATGTGCTGAACTGGGTCACGATCCGACAATCCGTTCGTCCCTGGAGCCCCGTTGTCCGTCAGCTACCGCCAGCCCGGAGTGGTCCTCACCGACCGCCGGTTCACCGTACCCCTCGATCACGACGACCCCTCGGGGGAGACGATCGAGCTGTACGCGCGCGAGGTCGTCGCCAGTGACAAGGCCGGCCGGGACCTGCCCTGGCTGCTCTATCTCCAGGGCGGCCCCGGTTTCGGGGCGAACCGTTTCGTCGGGAAGCCCGCCTGGCTCGGCCGGGCCCTGGAGGACTACCGGGTCCTCCTCCTGGACCAGCGCGGCACCGGCCACTCCACCCCCGTCAACCGGCAGACGCTCCCGCTGCGCGGCGGCCCCGCCGAACAGGCCGACCACCTCACCCGCTTCCGCGCCGACTCGATCGTCCGGGACTGCGAGGCCATCCGCCCCGAGGTGACCGGCGGCACCCCCTGGACCGTCCTCGGCCAGAGCTTCGGCGGCTTCTGCACCGTCGCCTACCTCTCCACCGCCCCCGAGGGCCTGGACACCGCCCTGATCACCGGCGGACTGCCCTCCCTCGACGCCCACGCCGACGACGTCTACCGGGCCGCCTACCCGCGCATCGAGCGCAAGGTCGCCGCGCACTACGCCCGCTACCCGCAGGACGTCGAACGCGCCCGCCGCATCGCCGACCACCTCCTCACCCACGAGGTCGTCCTCCCGAACGGCTACCGGTTCACCGTCGAGGCGTTCCAGTCGCTCGGCATCATGCTGGGCGGCAGCGAGGGCAGCCACCGGCTGCACTTCCTCCTGGAGGACGCCTTCGTCCGCACCCCGGGCGGCCACGAACTCTCCGACGCCTTCCAGGAGCAGGCCCAGGGCCTGCTGTCGTACGCCGGACACCCGCTGTACGCGCTCGTCCACGAGGCGATCTACGGCCAGGACGCCCGGCCCACCGCCTGGTCCGCCGAGCGCGTGCGGGCCGAGTTCCCGCGGTTCGACGCGGCCAAGACGCTCGCCGGCGACGAGCCGCTGCTGTTCACCGGCGAGACCATCCACCCGTGGATGTTCGACTGCGACCCCGCGCTGCGCCCGCTGCGCGAGACCGCCGGACTGCTCGCCGCGCGCACCGACTGGACGCCCCTGTACGACCCGGCGCGCCTCGCCGTCAACGAGGTCCCGGTCGCGGCGGCCGTCTACCACGACGACATGTACGTCGACACCGCCCACTCCCTCCGGACGGCCCGTGCGATCCGCGGCCTGCGCACCTGGGTCACCGACGAGTTCGAGCACGACGGTGTCCGGGCCGGCGGTCCCCGCGTCCTGGACCGGCTGCTCGCCCTGGCGCGCGACGAGGCGTGAGTCCGGGGCCGGGCGCGCGCCCGGCGGGATGTCGGTGCGGCGGGTTAGTCTGCGGGCATGACCGAGCCGACGACCAGTCAACTCCCGCCCATGCCCGACGATTGGCAGCGCGCCCTGGCCGTGGTGGCCCACCCGGACGACCTCGAGTACGGCTGTGCGGCGGCGGTCGCGTCCTGGACCGACGCCGGCCGTGAGGTCTCCTACGTCCTGGCGACCCGCGGCGAGGCGGGCATCGACACCCTGGAGCCGGCGAAGAGCGGCCCGCTCAGGGAGCGGGAGCAGCGGGCGAGCGCGGCCGTGGTCGGTGTCTCGGAGGTCGCCTTCCTCGACCACGCGGACGGGGTCGTCGAGTACGGCCCCGCGCTGCGCCGGGACATCGCCGCCGCGATCCGCCGGTACCGGCCCGAGCTGGTGATCACCCTGAACCACCGGGACACCTGGGGCGGCACCTACTGGAACACCCCGGACCACGTGGCCGTCGGGCGGGCCGTGCTCGACGCGGCCGGTGACGCCGGCAACCGGTGGATCTTCCCGGAGCTGATTGAGCGGGGCCTCGAACCCTGGAACGGGGTCCGCTGGGTGGCGGTCGCAGGTTCCGACAGCCCCACGCACGCGGTGGAGGCGAGGGACGGGCTGGAGCGGGCGATCGCCTCGCTGCTCGAACACCGGACCTACATCGAGGCGTTGACCGACGAGGACCCGGAGGCGTACGCCCGTGGCCTGCTGACCGGTTTCGCCGAGGAGGCGGGGAAGCGGTTCGGGAACCGGCCCGCGGTCACCTTCGAGGTGTTCTCCCGGTGAGCCCCGTGGACCACGACGAGGAACTGCTGGCGGAGCGCTTCGAGGAGCACCGCGGACACCTCAAGGCGGTCGCCTACCGCATGCTCGGCTCGCTGACCGAGGCGGAGGACGCCGTCCAGGAGGCCTGGCTGAGGCTGGGCCGCACCGACACCGGCGACATCGGCAACCTCGGCGGCTGGCTGACCACCGTGACCGGCCGGATCTGCCTGGACCTGCTGCGTTCGCGCACCGCGCGCCGCGAGCAGCCGATGGACGACACGTTCGTCCCGGACCCGGTGATCAGACCCCTCTCCCAGGTGGACCCGGAACAGGAGGCGCTGCGCGCCGACTCGGTGGGCGTGGCGATGCTGGTGGTCCTGGAGACGCTGGAGCCCGACGAGCGGCTGGCGTTCGTCCTGCACGACATGTTCGCCGTGCCGTTCGACGACATCGCCCCGGTGGTGGAGCGCAGCCCGGCCGCGACCCGGCAGCTCGCCAGCCGGGCCCGCCGCCGGGTACGGGACACGACCCCTCCGTCCGACCCCGACCTCGGCCGGCAGAAGCAGGTCCTCGAGGCGTTCATGGCCGCCGCGCGCGGCGGCGACTTCGAGGCGCTGGTCGCCGTTCTCCACCCGGACGTGGTGCTGCGGGCGGACGCGGGCGCGCTGGTCCGGGGCGTGGCCGGATCCAAGATCCTCCGGGGCGCGAAGACGGTGGCCGAGTCGGCGATCATGTTCGCCCG
>NZ_NCTE01000319.1:0-4821 GCF_002114215.1 Streptomyces sp. 13-12-16
CCTCGACGAGGCGGGCTGCGCGCCGGAGGAGATCGACGTCGTGTTCGCCGACGCCATGGGCGTCCCCGCGGCGGACCGCGCCGAGGCGCTGGCGATCGCCGACGCGCTCGGCGCGCACGGCACCCGCGTCCCGGTCACGGCGCCCAAGACGGGCATCGGCCGAGCCCACTGCGCGGCGCCCGTGCTGGACACGGTGGCCGCCGTGCTCGCCATGGAACACGGCCAGGTGCCCCCGACACCCAACGTGTTCGACATCTGCCACGACCTCGACCTGGTGATGTCGCACGCTCGCCCCGCCGAGCTGCGCACCGCCCTCGTCCTCAGCAGGGGACTGATGGGCTCCAACGCGGCGCTGGTCGTGCGCCGCGGTGACGATTCCGCCCGGTAGGAACGGGCGGGGAAGGAGCAGTCACCCATGATCACCACCGAAGTGACCTTCGACGAGCTGGCCGCGCTGATGAAGCAGGCGGCCGGCATCACCGTCGACCCCGAGGAACTGAAGGACTCCGCGGAGTCCCCCTTCGACGTCTTCGGCCTCGACTCGCTCGGCCTGCTCGGCATCGTCGGCGAGCTGGAGAACCGGTACGGCGCGTCGCTCCCCCCCGACTCGGAGCGCTGCCGGACGCCGCGGGAGTTCCTGAACCTCGTCAACAGCACCCTCACGGCTGGAGCCTGAAAGTGGCCGGACACACCGAGAACAGCATCACCATCGACGCTCCCTTCGACCTCGTGTGGGAGATGACCAACGACCTGGAGAACTGGCCGCGGCTGTTCAGCGAGTACGCGTCCGTGGAGGTCCTCTCCCGCGAGGGGGACACGACGACGTTCCGGCTCACCATGCACCCGGACGAGAACGGGAAGGTGTGGAGCTGGGTGTCGGAGCGCACCCCGGACCGGGAGAGGCGGACCGTCCGCGCCCGCCGGGTCGAGACGGGTCCGTTCGCCCACATGGACATCGTGTGGGAGTACGCGGAGCTGCCGGGCGGTGTGCAGATGCGCTGGACGCAGGACTTCGCGATGAAGCCCGACGCCCCGGTCGACGACGACTGGATGACGGACAACATCAACCGCAACTCCCGTACGCAGATGGCCCTGATCCGGGACCGGATCGAGCAGGTCGCCCGTGACAGCGAGAGCGCGTCCGTCGCGTCCTCGCGCTGAGCACCGGTCCAGGAAGGACACCCCCCATGCACCACGCCCTCATCGTCGCCCGGATGAAGCCCGGTTCGGCGCCGGACATCGCCGACGTGTTCGCCGCCTCCGACCGGGGTGAGCTCCCCCGTCTGGTCGGTGTCAGCCGGCGCAGCCTCTTCCAGTTCGGCGACGACGTGTACCTGCACCTCATCGAGGCCGAGCAGGACCCGGCGCCGGCGATCGCGAAGGTCGCCGGACACCCCGAGTTCCGCAGCATCAGCGAGCGGCTGGAGGCGTACGTCAGTCCGTACGACCCGGCCACGTGGCGCAGTCCCAAGGACGCCATGGCGCAGTGCTTCTACCGCTGGGAGAGCGGCGCCCGTTCCTGAGCGGAGAACCCCGAGGCCGCCGGTCCCGCGTCAGTCGCGGAGCCGGCGGCCTCGGGGTTGCCGACGCGGCCCCGGTCAGCCGGGGACGGTGCACTCGAAGGCGTGCAGATAGGCGTTGACCGGGTCGACGCCGTCGATGACGAGACCCGCGTCGGTCAGCCGGTCGACCATGCTCTGCCGGGTGTGCTTGGCGCCGCCGACGTTGAGGAGCAGCAGCAGGTCCATGGCGGTGGTGAACCGCATCGACGGGGTGTCGTCGACGAGGTTCTCGATGACGACGACGCGGGCCCCGGGCCGTGCCGCCGCGCGGACGCCCGCGAGCACCCGGCGGGTGCTGTCGTCGTCCCACTCCAGGACGTTCTTGATGATGTACACGTCCGCCCGGACGGGGACGCCCTCGCGGCAGTCCCGGGCCACGATGTCGACGCGGCCGGCGAGTGAGCCGCCCCGGCGCAGCCGGGGGTCGGCGTTCTCGACGACGCCCGGCAGGTCGAGCAGGGTGCCGTGGAGGTGGGGGTGCTTCTCCAGGAGGCTGGCCAGGACGTGTCCCTGGCCGCCCCCGATGTCCACGACGGAGGAGGCGTCGTCCAGGTCGAGCAGCCGGGCCACGTCACGCGCGGACTGCTCGCTGGACGTCGTCATGGCCCGGTTGAACACATGGGCGGACTCGGGGGCGGACTCGTTGAGGTAGGTGAAGAACTCCTGGTCGTACACGTCCTCGAAGACGCCCCGTCCGGAGCGCACCGCCTCGTCGAGCTGCGGCCAGACGTTCCAGGTCCACGGCTCGGTGCACCACAGGGCGATGTACCGCAGGCTGTGCGGGTCGTCCTCGCGCAGCAGCCGGGACATCTCGGTGTGCTCGAAGGTGCCGTCGGGGTTCTCGGCGAAGACGCCCTGGCAGCACAGGGCGCGCAGCAGCCGCCGCAGGGTGTGCGGCTGGGTCTTCACCGCCGTCGCCAGGTCGTCGACGGTCATGGGGGTGTCGTCCAGCGCGTCCGCCACGCCCAGGCGGACGGCCGCGCGTACGGCGGCGGCGCACGCCGCCCCGAAAACGAGCTCCCGCAGCCGCATGGGCGGCGGGGGAGCCGGATCAACGGTGGTCATCCGTTGCCTCGCTTCTGCTGTCGTGCAGTTGGGGGGGTGGGGCGAGCGGGTCAGCACATGCCCGCGGGCTCGGAGAGCGTGCAGGTGTTGTGGCTGAACGTGTTGTTCTCGGCGGTGTCCCGGTCGGCCAGGTCGGCCGGGCTGTTGCCGGTCACCAGGTTGTCGCGGATCTCGTTGCGCTCGCTGGGCGTGCCGACGAGGCTCTTGAAGAGCACGATGCCGCCGGAGAGCGGGGAGGTGCCCTTGTTGTCCTCGACCCGGTTGTAGGCGACCAGGGTCTCCTCGGCGCCGGTGAGGACGACGCCCGAGCCCTGCAGGAAGGGCAGCCGGGGCGTCTTGGGGCAGTACTTGTTGTTGGCGTGGATGTGGTTGTGCGTCACCCTCAGGTCGCCGGCGCGCGGCTTCGACTCGTCGCCGACCACGAAGACTGCGGCGCAGTTGCCGGTGGCCTCGTTGTGGTGGACGGTCAGGTTCCGCAGCCGGCGCACGGTGACGCCGACGCGGTTGTCGGCCACCCGGTTGTGGCTGATCACGGTCCGCTCCGCGTCCCGGGCGCCTTCCTCGGTGTCGACGGTGTTGGCGACGAACAGTCCGGCGTCGCCGTTCTTCCGGACGAGGTTGTGGCTGAGCACGCTGTGCACGGAACGCTCCTCGGCGATGCCCCACTGGCCGTTCTTCTCCGCCAGTACGTACTTGACCTCCAGCCCGTCGGTGCCCGTGGCCCACAGCCCGTTCTCGGCGTGTCCCCGCAGCGTCAGGGACCGTACGGTGACGTTCTCGACGGGGCTCTTGTCGGTGCCGGTCACACAGATGCCGTTGCCCGCCTTGGCGCAGGCGCTCTTGCCGGCTTCCCCGGCGGGCACCAGGACGGTGCGTCCGGCGCCGTGGCCGCGCAGGGTGATGTCCGACGTCTTGATGTCGACGCTCTGCCGGTAGGTGCCGGGCGCGAGGAGGACGGTGTCCCCCGGCTTCGCGGCGTCCACGGCCTCCTGGATCGACTGGCCGGGCTGTACGCGGTGCACGGTCGGATGGTGCGCCGACGGGGCGGCGCCCAGCCCCGCGGCCACCGCGGCGGCGCTACAGGCGAGAAGGGCGATGTGTCGTTTGTCCATGAGCCGAAGCTATGAGCGGGGGTGGGGCCCCGCCACCGGTGATCACCCGGGTGGGCCGACGCCCCCGCCCGCCGGGTGATCACCCGGCCGGCTCATCCCTCGTGGACGACGGCGACCTCCCGCGGCGGCAGGACGAGCCGTCCGTCGACGTCGTGGCCGTGCAGCAGTTCGCGTCCGCGGGCCGGTACGCCGACGGGGTCGGCGGTGTGGTTGACGAGGAAGAGGAAACGGGAGCCGTCGTCGGCGTGCCGGCGTACGGCCTCGCCCCCTACGGGGAGGCCCTGGCGGCGACCAGGGCGACGCGTATGCCCGCGGCGTGCAGCCGGTCCAGTACGGTGTCGAGCCGGCCGAAGTCATGGGCGCCCTCGCGCGGTTCGAGCATCGCCCAGGAGAAGATGCCGACGCCGAGGAGGTTGACGCCGGCCTCCTTCATCAGCTCGATGTCCTCGAGCTGGACGTCCTGGTTCCGTTGCTCGGGGTTGTAGTCGCCTCCGCATCCGAGGCCGGGGACCTGGAGCGGCCAGGGGTGGTGCGTGCGCATGTGTTCCGCCCTTCCGGAGGGCTGTGCTTCCCGTGGGCCGACTGTGTGGCTACCGCACATGTGGCCCGCGCACATGTGGCTGCGGCACCCGCTCGCGGTGTCCGTCGGGGAAGTGGATCTCCATCGTCCCATCTTCCGCCGCACGGACCGCGGTTCCCGTGAGCAGCGCCCGGAGGTCGCCGCGCAGGGCGGGCCGGCGGAGAGGACCACCAGGGTGGCGAGCGGCAGTGTGCCTCCGGGATGTGCGGTGGTCGGCAGGGGTGTGGCGGAGTGCTCGCCGTAGGCGTCGTGTCCCTCGCGGTGGGCGACCGTGCCGTGGCACGGGGCCGGTCCGTCCGGTCGGCCGGCCGAGGAGTCCCACGAGGGCGCCGGTGAGGCCGGCCGCCCCTCCCCCGGGTGACCTCGCACATCGCTGCTTCACCGTGCCGGAGACGGATCACCCGGTACTCGACGTGCGGCGTGGTCCTTCCCGGCACGGAGTGGGACCGGACCCGGCTGAGGGCCGCGGCGGACGGTGCGCGGGAAACGGGGCGGGGCGCCC
>NZ_NCTE01000319.1:5031-6738 GCF_002114215.1 Streptomyces sp. 13-12-16
AGGCGTTCCATGCCGCTGGTGGTCTTCAGCGGCTTCTCCTTCAGGAAGACCACGGCGACCAGCGCGAGCAGCGCGAACGGCGTGGCGATGAGGAACAGCTCGGCGGTGGCGACACCGTAGGCGTGCTCCACGATCTCCCGCATCGGGGCGGGCAGCGTGCTCATGTCCGGGACGCTGTGCCCGCCGCCGCCCGAGCCGCCCTCGGCCCCTCCGGCGGCGCCCGCCTTCTCCAGCCCCTTGGTCATCTCGCCGGCGACCCGGTTGGCGAGGATCGCACCGAGGACGCTGGTACCGATGGTGCCGCCCATGCTGCGGAAGAAGGACAGCACGGAGGTCGCGGCACCCAGTTCGGCGGCGGGGACGTCGTTCTGCGCGGCGAGCACCAGGTTCTGCATCAGCATGCCGACGCCGACACCGAGGACGGCCATGTACAGGCTGAGCAGCCCGAAGTGCGTGTCCGCGTCGATCAGGGAGAGCAGCGCGAGGCCGACGGTCATGATGACCGCGCCCGCCACCAGGTAGCCCTTCCACTTGCCGGTCCGGCTGATCAGCTGCCCGGCGACGGTGGACGACACCAGCAGACCCAGGATCATCGGCAGGCTCATCAGACCGGCGACGGTCGGCGACTTGCCCAGGGAGACCTGGAAGTACTGCGAAAGGAAGACGGTCCCGCCGAACATGGCGACACCGACCAGGAGGCTGGCCACCGTGGTCAGGGTGACCGTGCGGTTTTTGAAGATGTCGAGCGGGATCACCGGCTCGTCGGTACGGGCCTCCACGAGGACCGCCAGGGCCAGCAGCACCACGCCGCCGGTCACCAGCGCGGCGGTCTGCCACGACGCCCAGTCGAACCGGTTGCCGGCCAGCGAGACCCAGATGAGCAGCGCGCAGACACCGGCGACGATCAGGAAGGCGCCGAGCCAGTCGATCTTCACCTGGCGCTTGACGGTGGGCAGCTTCAGCGTGCGCTGCAACAGGAGGATGGCCAGCAGCGCGAAGGGCACGCCGATGAAGAAGCACCAGCGCCAGCCCAGCCAGTCGGTGTCCACCAGCACACCGCCGATCAGCGGTCCGGCCACGGTGCCGACGGCGAAGACGGCACCGAAGATGCCGGAGTACTTGCCCAGTTCCCGGGGCGGGATGACGGCGGCCATGACGACCTGCGCGAGCGCGGTCAGACCGCCCGCGCCGATGCCCTGCACGACCCGGCTGAAGATCAGCAGCGTCGTGTCGTGGGAGAAGCCCGCCAGCAGCGAACCGATCACGAACATCAGCAGCGAGAGCTGGAGCAGCAGCTTCTTGTTGAACAGGTCGGACAGCTTGCCCCACAGGGGCACCGTCGCGGTCATGGCCAGCAGTTCGGCGGTGACGACCCAGGTGTAGGAGGACTGGCTGGCCCCCAGGTCGGCGATGATCGTCGGCAGCGCGTTGGAGACGACGGTGCCCGCCAGGATGGCGACGAACATGCCGGCCATCAGGCCCGACATGGCCTGGAGTATCTGCCGTTGGGTCATGGAGGTGGAAGGCGCGTCGGCGGGCGCCGGGGGTGGGGTCACGGGATCTCTTTCGGACGATGGTCGAACGGTCACGCGCGCGGGCGGGCACCGGCAGCGGCCGGCACCCTCGTGGGCGCGGAACGGACAGCGGGGGCGGCGGCCGCGGCGAAAGGCCGGGCGGCCGGCGGCGAGGACTTACGCGGGAGGTGCC
>NZ_NCTE01000320.1:0-20866 GCF_002114215.1 Streptomyces sp. 13-12-16
CGCCGGCGGCCCCGGCGGCCGTCTTCCCGGCCGCCTCGGCGACCCGCCCGGCCAGCGGTGACCCGGCGACGGCCTCGGCGAGGGCGGCCAGCCCGACGGCCTGAGCGGGCCCCGGACGGAGCAGGCCGCCCACGAGAACCTCGTCGAACCCGTCCACGGCCGCGAGGGCCTCGTCGAGCCCGTCGACGGTGTCGTTCAGCAGATCGGCACGCATCACGCCACCGCCCTCGTCGTCGGGAACCACTGCATCTCGGGCAACGGGCTGTTGTCCGGGGCCAGTTCGAGATAGGCCAGATGCCGCAGGAACCGGCTGAACACCTGCGCCGCGGCCGAACTGCCGCCCTGCGCGGGCCGCGTGTAGCCCATGGCGCTGAAGACGCTGTGGGCGTCCGGGTCCTCGCCGGTGACCTCGACCTTCAGGTACCGCGTCACGCGCTCGACGCCGTACTGCAGCACCGCCTCGTCGACGAGGGCGCGTATGTGGTTGCAGAAACCCCCGCGCGCCCCGCCGCAGGGCCGGTTGTTGTTGGTGCTGCACGCGAACGCGTACGTCCCCGCCTCGACGGACGACACGTACACCCGCCCGATGTCCGACCCGCTGGACACCACACCCTGCAACCGGCCGTCGGCCAGCTCCACGAACGGCACCTTCGCGAGCTTCCGCGGCCGCGCGGGCGGCACCACCCGCGCCGTACTCGACTTCTCCCGGACCGACAACGCACCATCTCCCATGCATGCGAAAGGGGACGTCAACGCCAGAACGGCGCAACGAGATCAAGTTATCGGCAGCCACTGACAACGCCCTGGAACATGTGCCGTGCGGGACCCCGGTGGGGCCTGCTGTCCGCAGGGAGGGACGAGGAGGTCCCAGGGACGTCCTCACTCCCCAGGATCACCTCCCTGTCGGGTGACACCCGCCTCTGCGGAGGTGGCGCGAGAGCGAGACCCTCTCCGCACGGCGATGTGGTGGCGGCCGTCGCCGAGCGGCCCGGGGTCCGGGTGGATCCGTGGGACGCCGGAGAGGACGGTGCCGGACACGCGCCCGGCGCGACCGAGCCCATGGACACGGACCGGGCGAAATCCGCCCAGCCGGCCTTCCATCCCGACGGCCGGCTGCCGGCGGGTGCGGGGGAGGACGGCACGGTACGCCCGTGGAGCACCGCCGACCCCGAACGGCCGCACCCGGCCCACTCGTTCAGCGGCCACGGGGAAGGCGTCGACGAGGTGGTCCCGGTCGGACCGCACGGGCGGACGGTGATCACGACGAGCGCGGGGCCCGCCCACGTCGTCGACCTCGGCGCCTGCCCCGAGGCGGCGGCCGACACCCTCGGCATGGCCTGCAGGGCCGCGGGCGGCGGCCCGACCCGTGAGGAGTGGGAGGAGCAGGCGCCGGAGACCGGGCTCGTGGAGGCGTGCCCGGCCCGTGAGTGACACCGACAGACGAGCGGCCCGGGCCGGCCATATGAGCGCGCCGTTGACGTCGTCAACGACGTCCATTGAAACGCGGCTGGAGGGCTGTGTACCGTAGGCGGTATGCCACAGACCCCGGCCACGCCGACGAACCCGTCGGTCACCGGTTCCGAGATCGCCCGTATCGCGGGGGTCACCCGTGCCGCCGTGTCGAACTGGCGACGGCGGTACGACGACTTCCCGGCGCCGGTCGGAGGTGGCGCCAACAGCCCGCTCTTCGACCTGGCCGAGGTCCAGGCCTGGCTGGACAAGCAGAGCAAGGGACAGGACGTCACCGACGAGGTCCAGCTCTGGCAGGTGCTGCGGGGGGCCTACGGCGACGACATCCTCGGCGGGCTCGCGGACATCGCGCACGTCCTCGCCGCCCCCGAGGAGGAGACGCCGGCCGCGCTGCCCGACCAGGCGGTCGGGATCGCCCGCCGCATGGCCGACGGCGGTTCCGCCGCGGACGTGGTGAACGGTCTCGCCGAGCGTTTCACCGAGTCCGTGCGGCGGGCGGGTTCGGACCAGGTGACCTCGCCCCGAGTGGTCCGGGCCGTAAGGCACTTCGTGGGCGACGTGCCGGCCGACGCGGTGCTGTTCGATCCGGCCTGCGGAATCGGCACCCTCCTGCTCACCATCGGCGCCGAACGGGGCGCCAGGTGCTGCGGCCAGGAAGCGGACGCCCGCAGCGCGCGGCTCGCGCGCTCGCGCGCCGGCCTCGCCGGACTTCCCCGTACCGAGATCGAGCAGGGCGACTCCCTGCGCGCGGACCGGTGGCCCGACCTCAAGGCCGACCTCGTCGTCTGCGATCCGCCGGTCAGCGACACCGACTGGGGGCGGGAGGACCTCCTCCTCGACCCGCGCTGGGAGCTCGGCACGCCCTCCCGCGCGGAGGGCGAACTCGCCTGGCTCCAGCACGCCTACGCGCACACCGCGCCCGGTGGCCGTCTCATCATGGTCATGCCCGCCTCGGTGGCCTACCGCAAGGCCGGCCGCCGCATCCGGGCCGAGCTGGTCCGCCGCGGCATCCTCACCCAGGTCACCGCGCTGGCCCCGGGTACGGCCGCCGCGCACTCCCTCCCCGTGCACCTGTGGCATCTGCGCCGCCCGCGGACCCCGGGCGACGCGGCCACCGCCGTACGCATGGTGGACCTCACCTCCAACGACCCGGACGACCCCCTGGAGCCGCGGCCCCAGCAGATCACCGAGGTCCCCCAGATCGATCTGCTCGACGACATGGTCGACCTCACGCCGAGCCGTCACGTCGAGGAGTCCCACCGCGACTACGTGACCGAGTACGACACCTTGCGCCAGGAGCTGACCGAGCAGGTGCGGCGCCTGTCCGAACTGCTCCCCGCCCTGATCGCCGGCGAAGGCACCGGCGCTCTGGACGGCCCGAGCGTCAGCGTCGCCGACCTGATCAGGGCCGGGCTGGTCGAGTACGCGGACCCGGAACCGGTCTCGGTCAGCGACCAGCTCGACACGGACTTCCTCCAGGGCTTCCTGCACAGCGCCGCCAACAGCCGCCGCTCCACCACCGCCAGCGGTACCTTCCGGCTCGACAGCAAGGGTGCCCGCATCCCGCAGATGGACATCACGGCACAGCGCGGCTACGGGGCCGCGTTCCACGCGCTGAGGGAGTTCGAGGAGCGGTCGCGGAGGGTGGCGGAACTCAGCCGGCAGATCGCGGCACTGGCGCGGGACGGCCTCAGCAACGGTGCCCTGAAACCCGACGCCTGACGCCTCTGTCGAAAACGTGTACGCGCATCCCCCGGGTGTCTGGCACCATGAGTCGCTGCACCGATGTGCCTTCACGCGGGTCGAGCGTCCTACCGAAGGGGATTCCATGGCGGACTGGATCTACGTCCTCGATCCGCGCAGGGACACGCTGGACGGGGAACCGTCCGACAAGGAGACGATGCTCCAACTCGCCGAGGAGGAACCGGAGCTGGAGCTCTGGCTCAGCCGCCGCAACCGCATGGAGCCGGGCGACCGCCTCTGGTTCCTCTTCGCCCGGCCCGAGTCGGCGGTCGCCGCGGTGGCCGAGGTCGACGAGGAACCCCGCCCGGACGACGAGGACCCCGACATCCCCTACGTGGTCCCCGTGACCCTGGTGACCGAGGCGACGAAGGCGCTGTACCGCGATCCGGTGAGCCGCGAGGAACTGGGCCTGGGACAGGTGCGGTCGGTCCAGAAGGTGAAACCGGAGGCCCTGCCGGTACTGCTGGCGCGGGCGGGGCTGTAGGAGGCGCCCGTCAGGGAGCGCGTACCGGGAACGCGAACTGCACGCGTCCCTGTCGACGCTGCTCGGTGCCCTCGGCTGAGTGCCGATGCCGGTGAGACGGAGCCTCCCTGTGTGACGGGCATCCCCGGTGCCGGCGGCGAGGGGATGTGGGGCCCGGTGTGGGCCGGGCACCACGTCCGACGCCGCTCGTCCACGTGCTCGGAGGCACGCCTCCGGCTCGGCCGCCCCGCTCGGCACCGTGCGCCCTCGTGCACACCACGAACGGCTCGACGGCGGGTCACAGGTAGGGGTCCGGTTCACGAAGCCACGCGGAAGCCAGGATCTGCCGCTGCCGGTGGACGTCCGCCGGGCGCAGGCCACGCGTGTGGCTGTGGGGATCGGTGCACACCGGCCAGGGCTCGTCCGCAGGCCACAGCAGCGGACCGCCTACGGAACTGTCCGCCACGTACGGTCGGCCCGGGCGCGGATGGAGCCGGGTGGTGGTGCCCCGGTAGGCGGCCGGCTCCGGGAAGAGAGCCTCGGCATCGAGCGGGCGCGGCGGTGTGGTCCTCGACATGCGCGTGACCTTAGGACAGCCGCCGACCGCCATGATGCGGCGGTCCCGGAGGCGACCGCCTCCGCGGACCACGGCCTCCCGGCAGGGGCATGGGCCCTTCCCGGCGTCCCGGGGACAACGGGGGAGGGCGGAAGAGCGGCGACATCGTTGCAGGCCCGCGAGGAGAAGGGCGAGGGAGTCAGCCGGCGTGCGCCCGGGCGAAGCAGTGCAGCCAGCGGGACTCCGCGCTGCGGGATGTCATCCGGACGGGGGTCAGCCTCGCGTCCCGCAGGAATTCGGCAAGCATGGCGCCCGAGATGCGGGCGTAGTAGCGCACGAAGTCCTGCCCCTTGGTCTGCCAGCCGGACGAGTCGTCGAGATGAACGCTGACGAAGAGCAGGCCCGAGGGTTTCAGCACGCGGTGGCATTCGGTCAGCGCCTGGAGCATGTGCGGAGGGATCAGGTGGTGCAGGACCGCATTCATCCAGAGGCCGTCGAACGAGCGGTCCCGGAAGGGGAGCGAACGGATGTCACCTTCGACGAAGTGCGACTTGGGCCCCCGCTCGCGTGCCATGCGCAGGAGCTTTTCGGAGCGGTCGATCCCGTGCACCGTGTGCCCGAGCGAGCTCAGGTATTCGGCGTCACGGCCGTGTCCGCATCCCGCGTCGAGCAGGGACGCGGCGCAGGGGATTTCCTTGTCGAAGAACGTGAGGAGATCTTCCACTTCGCTGATCGAGTCGTTCTGTGCCGCGTAACTGGCGGCGCAACGATCGTAGGAGGAGATCGTTCCGCTATAGAACCACTCCGCCTCCTGTTCTTCGTCCAATAAGCTGATGGACATGATATCGATCACCTTCTCTGTATGAATCTGTTGTCGCAGAGTAGCAATCAGGCTCGATGATCGCCGTGTCATAGCTTTTATTCATGCCTGTGGGTGGGCGCCAGCGTGCTTGTGCGATCGGTCTCGTCCTGTCGTGCGATATCGCGACTCCCGCGTACGCTCAGGCCCTCCCGCCACTCGTCCGCCTCCAGGAACAGCGCTGTCGCCGTGATGTCGTGCAGCACTGCGGCATCGGCGAAAACCACCTCGTCCCGCCAGTCGGAGCGCACCGAGAACGCTTCGGCGGAACCCTGGGAGAAGTGTGCGACGAATCGCCGGAAATACTGTGACGGCAAGGCGCCGTCCGGTGGCCGGAAAAACATCCCGCGTTCCCCTTCGCGTGTTCCGACCGAGAAGGAATGGTAGGAGGAACCGGGCTCCTCCAACGCCGTCCGGCGAGTGCTCCAGTCCGCCGGGTTCAGGGGGCTTCCCGCGTACCCGTCCGCCTTCGTGTACTGATCCAGCAGGTCCAGGACCCCCGGCCCGACGCAGTTCGGCAGGACGTGCACGTGGGCGTGCTCGGTGGGGGCGCATTTCACCCGGCGGGGCAACAGCGCTCCGGCTCGGCCCGTTCCGTGCTCGAAGGTCAGGTACGAGTCACGGCCGAAGTGTTCGGCCAGCCGAAGACCCACCTCGCGACAGACCTTCTCGAAGCGCACCCTCTCGGCGGGCGGAAGAAGGGCGGCGGCGAGGATGTGCAGGTCGGGAATGACCAGCACGTGCCCGGCGCTCAACGGAGCCACTTCGGCCAGCAGGACGTGGCGGTCGACGAACCAGTGCTGCCGGACGGGAGGGAACGCGTGGGCGGACCGCGCCAGCTCCACGTACTCCGTCGTGGGTGCCCCTGTGGCAAGTATCCGGCAGAACGTGCACTCTAAATCATCCAAGGGAATCCCCCTCAGGTCGTGCGTCGATTCCTGTAGTGCTCCGTGACGAACAGTCCCAGGGGGAGGACGAGCCCCAAGGTGAAATCCTGCCAGGAGAACCTGTCCAGTCCCACCAGCAGGATTCCGAGAAGCGCGGACAGGGAGAGCAGAGCCACGGACCAGTGGCGACCGAAGGCACGGGCGAACCGGGACCGGCGCTGCGCCCGGATGATGGCGGTCAGCGATTGGTCGCCGGCGTCGGCACGCTGGATCACGACGAGGGACGGCGACCAGAGGATGTGATCGGACGGCATCGCGGGGGAGACGCGCCGCAGGTCGCACAGCGCGCTCACGAACGGCGCCACGGACCAGATCGACTCCCCCGATCCACCGTGCACGTTGGGCCAGGCACCGCTCGGCAGCTGTCCCGACGTGATGGTTTCGAACGCGCCGGTGATCAGCTCGGCGGGCGCGCCCCTGGGGTGCCGCAGAAGGGCGGACGCGGCGAACGCGAGACCGTAGTGCGGCATGATCGTCTGCCACACCACCGGCGTGCTGCTCCCGTCGAGAACCGAGGTGTTGTAGCTCTCCACCCGTGCGTCCCGGTCGTCGAGCCTGGTGGTGTCGAGATGGGCGGTGAGCCATTCGAAGGCGGGAAGCGTGCGGGTGTCGTTCCACCGGGGACGGAGTTCGAGGATCGTCACCAGGGCGAACGAGGTGTGGGTCACCGTGGGGGACCGCCCGGGTATCTCGCCCCAGCCGCCGGACTCGCTGCGGGCCGCCATCAGCCACTCGAGGCCCGTGGTGATGGCGGCCGCGTAAGGGTTGAGCTGGTACAGCGCGCGCAGTCCCAGGCATGTCAGCCACACACGTGACGGGCATCCGGCCAGGGAACCCCAACCCCCGTCGGTGTTCTGGTTGTTGACCAGCCATGCGTACGCCGCTCGGGCGTCCGGCCCGTCGGCGATCAGGCCGGTCCGGGCCGTTCCGATGGCGTAGGCGACCCAGCCGGTGGCTTCCATGACCGGATGACCGAGACTGGTGTTGGTCGACCAGCCGCCGTTCACCCGGGGATCCGCCGACCGGACCTGACGCTCGCGGAGAAAGCCCAGGCAGTCGTCGAAGTGGTCGAAGGGCTCCCCGACGTGGTGGAACATCTCGAGGCCGACGGCCGTCGCCGTGGGGCCGGGGGCGGGCGCGTCCAATTGGTGGTACCACCCGCCGACCCCTGGAACCCGTCCTTGTCGAAAACGGTTCCGCATAAAGGACAGGGCATTTCCCAATGCCTGTTCCGTACGGGCCAGATCGATACTGACGCCGATAGCCGTCACCATGAGGCGGGCCCCCGTCCACCTGCCGTTCCCCCGGATTCTTCGGAGGGTACTACGCCATACACCGAGAAGGTAGCGATTGGTCATTCTTCCCGCGGGGCCGGCCGTCCACCGCCGACAGGAACTGAACTGCAGTTCGACATGGGATTCGGTGTGCTGAAGAAACCGATAAGGGTGCGTTCCCTGATATGCCGTGGAACGCGGGTTGCCGGGAGGGAAGACGACGCCGAAAAGCGGAACAGACTGCCCGGGCCTGTGACGGCGGCCACGACAGGAGCCCGCGACAGGGCCTTGCCGAAGATTCGCCGGCCGGGCGTGACCGGTGTCCAGGACCGCGGTCCAGGACGTGGCGCCCGGCCCCAGCACGGCCGGCACCGTCCGCAGCCGGTCAACGTCGATCCGGCCGTGGTGCAGACCGCCGTACATCGCTCCGTGCCCGCGTGGCGCTCGGGCGACAGGGCCGAGTCCACCGGGGCTTCACCGCACCGTCCGCACACAGCGCCCACACGAGAGGGGCCCGGCTGATGCCGGGCCCCTCCTTTTGTAGCGGGGACAGGATTTGAACCTGCGACCTCTGGGTTATGAGCCCAGCGAGCTACCGAGCTGCTCCACCCCGCGTCGGTGAGGCCACTCTACACAAGATTCCAGAGGCCGGCGGAGGGCGTCAGCCGCGGACGGTGTTCTCGGCCCGGCATCCGTTCTGCCCGGGCCGGGGGTTGGTCGTTCGACCATCCGTCCGCGAGTCGGATGCGGTCCGGACCGGTGGTGGTGCTGCCCCGCGAAGCCGGCTTCCCGATGTGCCGCCCACCTCCCGCACCTGGGCAAGGCGCGGGCACACGCCCGTGATCCGAGCACGCGCGCTTCGTGGGTCCGTCACCGAGGTGTGGCCCGTGTCCCGGTGGCTGCCCTGTCGCGGACACCACCGGGACCTGGTTTGTCGGCTCAGTTGGCCAGTGCGACGCGCTCGACGTGGGCGACCTTCACGGACGCGATGTCGGACAGCTCGCGCTTGTCCTCGAACTCGCTGTACTCGTTGAACTCACTCTTGTCGGCGTCGGTTTCGCCGGCGGCCAGGTGGGCCGATCCGATGTAGGTCTGGCCGATGAAGTCGCCGTCCTCGTCGAAGGCGTTGACGATGACCGAGTAGTTGGCGGGCCCGTCTCCCTCGTTCGTGATCTCGTACACGAACTCGTAGGTCTCGTCGGTGTCCGAGTCGCAGTCGTTGTACGTGTACTCGTCGGTGTCGTCGCAGTCTTCGTACGCGTCGCTGTCATCGGTGACGAGCTTGCCGCCCGAGACCTCGACGTGGTCGATGACGTCCCCCTCGTCGGCGAGCGCCCACCAGGTGACGCCGCCACCGGTGAGGAGCAACGCGACGACGGCGCCGACTATGAGGGCGCGCTTGGCTGGACGGCGTCCTGTCGCGGCTGCCGGGACGGGCACGGGGTAGGCCTGGGTAGCGGTGGGCGGTGCCGTCGGGGGCGGCGGGGGCTGCGGGGGCGTGGTGTCCGGTCTCTCGGTCATGCGGCGGCTCCGTTTCGGGACGGTGTGCGCGGGCGGTGGCACCGGTGAACGGTTGGTCGGTCCGATCCGGCGGGGTTCTCGCCGGTGCGGTCGTCTGCCTCAACAATGCGGCTGCCGGTCCCCGCCGTGAAGAGCACCGCGGCGAGGACCGATACGACGCGGGCGGCCCCGGAGACGACGGCCTTCCCGTCCTCGAACATGCCGGCTGCGGCCGGGGCGAGGAACACTCCGGAGGTCTGCCAGCCGGTTCCGCAGGACATCGGGCCCGCGGTCCGCGTGTACGGTCCCTCTTGGAGCGCGGGCCGCGGCGGCAGCGTTGCTGCCGGGGGAGATCTTGGTGCTGACCAGAGAATGAAGCATGCCTGTTGGCGATGTCAACACGTAGGGTTCCTGCTCCGGTTCGACGAGTTCATCCGCGCTCGCGGAGGTACGCCTCCAGTTCGGCGGCCCCGCTCAGCATCGCCCGTCCACGGGCGGACAGCCGGCCGTGCCACTCGCGCAGGGCGCCCTCCAGCGGTTCCAGCCCGCCGGCCGTCCGCACCTGCGCGATCAGCGGGGCGATCTGCTCCAGCAGATGGCCGCCGCGTCTGAGCTGGTGGACCAGCCGGGCGTCGCGCACGTCGGCCTCGTCGTAGACGCGGTAACCGGTCAGCGGGTCGCGGCGCGGGCGCACGAGCCCGGCCGCCTCCCACTTGCGCAGCGTCGCGGTCCGGATGCCGAGCTCCTCGGCCAGCGGCCCGATGAACGTACGGCGAGGGCGGGACGCCGCGGTGTCCGCGCGGGGCGAGAGGTCACGGAGGGCCCTCTCCACGGCCCGGAGCGTCTCCCGGTCGCGGAGCAGTTGGGCGTGGCTCTCGTCGATCAGGCGGAACGCCTCGTCGGCCGCACCCTCGTTCACGGCCCGCATGACCGCCGTCGCCGTCCGGTGACCGTGGCCGGGCACCAGGGCGAGGAACGCGCGCAGAGCCCGCGCGTGCAGCGGGGTGTAGGTCCGGTAACCGTGGGCCGTGCGGGCGGCGGCGGGGAGGACGCCGGCCTCCTCGTAGTTCCTGACGGCCTGTGTGGACAGACCGTGCCGTCGTGCCAGGTCGATCGGCCTGAGCTTCCCACCGCTTTGAAGGTTCCGCCCCATGCGGCGGACGATATCGCGCCAGGGTTTCCACCGAAAGTTCAACGATACCGTTGAAGGCATGGCAACCGACATCACGGACATCGCCCATGCCGTCGAGGCCGCGGCCGTCATGAGGCTGTTTCCGGCCCGCCCGCGACTCCTCGCCCTGGGCGAGCCCACCCACGGCGAGGACATGCTCCTCGGCCTGCGCAACGAGCTCTTCCGGCAGCTCGTCGAGCAGGAGGGCTACCGGACGATCGCGATCGAGAGCGACTGCGTGCGGGGCCTGCTCGTGGACGCCTACGTCACGTCGGGCACGGGCACCCTCGACGAGGTCATGGAGCGCGGATTCAGCCACGAGTGGGGAGCGTTCCCGGGCAACCGTGAACTCGTCCGCTGGATGCGGGCGTACAACGAGGACCGGCCCGCGTCCGAGCGACTCCGCTTCGCCGGTTTCGACGGCCCTCTGGAGATCACCGGAGCCGCGAGCCCCCGGCAGGCCCTCACCGCACTCCACGACCACCTCGCGGCCCACGTCGACGCGGACCTGCTGCCCTGCACCGCGGAAACCCTCGACGGCCTGCTCGGCGCCGACGAACGGTGGACGGACCAGGCCGCGATGACGGACCCGTCCCGGTCCGTGGGCCGCTCGGCCGAGGCCAGGGAGCTGCGGCTGCTCGCCGACGACCTGGTGGCGCTGCTCGACACGCAGACGCCGCACCTGAACACCACGGCCTCGCGGGACGACCGGGACCGTGCGCGCCTGTACGGCCGTACCGCCACCGGAGTGCTGCGCTACCACTCCTGGATGGCCGACACCTCACCGGCCCGCATGACGCGACTGCTGGCCACACGGGACGCGATGATGGCCGGCAACCTCCTCGCCCTCGCCGACCGGGGCCCGGCACTCGTCCACGCCCACAACAGCCACCTCCAGCGGGACCGGAGCACGATGCGCATGTGGGACCACCCGCTGCTGGAGTGGTGGAGCGCCGGCGCGCTCGTCGGCGCCCGGCTCGGCGAGCGGTACGCCTTCCTGGCCACGGCCCTCGGCACGATCCACCACCACGGAGTGGGCACCCCGCCCCCGGACACCCTCGAAGGACTCCTGTACGCCCTCCCGGAGGACCGCCGCGTCATCGACGCCCCCCGACTGGCCACCGCCCTCGCCGACACGCGCCCCGCTCCCCGGGTCTCCCCGTACTTCGGTTACGCCCCGTTCGACCCGGCCCACCTGACCCGGACCGACGGGGTCGTGTACGTCAGGGACGTCACACGGGGCTAGTAGGGCCTGGTCGTCTTCACTCGTGAGTGGCGTGTCTGCTTGTTCGTCGGTGTCGTTGGACTGGTGTGACACCTGAGGAGTTGGCCGGGGCCCGGGAGGACCTGGAGGCGTTCGCGGTGGAGTTGTTCGACGGGTTCTTCCGCGCGGATCAGCGGCGGTGGGGGCAGGCGTATGTGCGCGGGCTGTTGCTGGACGGGCGGCGCAAGTCGGTGGAGCCGATGGCGGCTCGTCTGGGTGAGGACGGAAACCGGCAGGCGCTGGCGCACTTCATCACCTCCAGTCCGTGGGACGCGGCCCATGTGCGGGCCCGGCTGACCTGGCGGATGCACGAGGCGATCGGTCCGGAAGCCCTGATCGTGGACGACACCGGGTTCCTGAAGGACGGGGAGGCCTCGGCGTGCGTGTCGAGGCAGTACACCGGCACCGCGGGCAAGGTCACAACTGCCAGGTGGGCGTCTCGGTGCACCTGGCCTGCGACCGTGCCTCGGCCGCGATCGACTGGCGGCTGTTCGTGCCGGCCTCCTGGGACCCGGCCTCGCCCGAGGCCGATGCGGTCAAGGTCGCCCGCCGCACCCGCTGCGGCATTCCCGGCCAGGTGGGGCATGCGGAGAAGTGGCAGCTCGCTTTGGACATGATCGACGAGACCCGCTCGTGGGGCGTTGATGTTCCCCCGGTGGTCGCGGACGCCGGCTACGGCGATGCGGCAGCCTTCCGCCTCGGCCTGGAGGAACGGGACCTGCCCTACGTGGTCGGGATCTCCGGCCGTCACACCGCGCATCCGGTCGACGCCCACCCCGTCCAACCGGTCCATGCGGGCACCGGCCGGCCGCCGAAGATGCAGTATCCCGAGCCCGCGCAGACCGTGAAGGGCCTGGTCATCGTGGCCGGGAAGGCGTCGGCCCGGCCGGTGTCCTGGCGGGAGGGATCCCGGCCGGGCAAGGGCCGCAATGGCGTCAAGCGCATGTACTCACGCTTCGTCGCCCTTAGGGTCCGCCCGGCCGGACGCGGCGTCCGCAGGGCCGTCGATGATCCGGAGCTGCCCGAGCGGTGACTGCTGGCGGAGTGGCCGGCCACCGAGCCGGAACCGGTGCAGTTCTGGCTCTTCAGCCTGCCCTCCGGCATGCCGTTGGCCAACCTGGTGCGGCCGGCCAAACTCCGCTGGCGCATCGAGCACGACTACCGGGAGATGAAACAGGCCCTGGGCCTGGCCCACTTCGAGGGCCGCACCTGGGCCGGCTGGCACCACCACGTCACCCTCGTCTCCGCCGCCCACGCCTTTTGCACTCTGCAACGACTGGCCCGCCACCCAAAAGATCCGGCGCAGGCCTGAGCCTCTACCAAGTCGTCCGCGAGCTCCAGACGCTCCTCGCCACATGGACCGGCGCCTGCCCCACCTGCCACCGCGACATACCCACACCCCTACGAACCTGACCAAGCCCTACTAGGCCGGTGGGGGCACTCGTGAGGAACCGCGCTCGGAGGCGGGGCCGAGTGCCGGATGGTCAGCGGCATCGGACCTCGGCCTCCTGCGTTCCGGACTGAGGAACCTCCACCGGCTGCCGAGTGGCGCGTTTCCGTTCCCCGGCAACCTCGTCGCCGACGGCAACCCGGTATCTTTACCGAAGGGACCACACGTCACGGTGCGCTCTGTGTTTGCCCGGCTGTATAGGGTGTCTTTCGTGCCCGGTGAAACTGACCTGCGCCGACTCCTGATCGACATGCGGCCGGAACCGAATCCGGGGCGCTACGTGTTCACCACCGTGGCCGGTGGCATCCCGCCCGGGGCGACCCCAGTCGTTACGGTGGCCGAACCAGAAGGTCTCACCCTGGTGCTGCGGCAGGAGGACGCCGAGGCGGCAGGGCTGGGCTACGACTACGTGGCCGGGTGGTTGGTCCTGCGAGTGCACTCCTCCTTGGACGCGGTAGGCCTGACCGCCGCCGTTGCTCAAGAACTCGCCGGAGCTGGGATCAGTTGCAATGTGGTGGCCGGATTTCACCACGACCATCTCTTCGTGCCGTACGAGGCGACGGGCTGTGCCATGGAGCTGCTCGAAGCACTCTCCCGCAGATGTGCGGCCGGCGTCGCGTAGTAGCCTCAGTGATTTATTCGGGAAGGGCCTTCGAGATGCTCAGGGCGATGATACCCGGCCCCTGTCGGGAGCTCCGGGCCCGTACGTTCCCCTTCCCGTCGGCGGGAGAGGACTGAAGGAATGACAGAAAGCGTGCACACCCCGGAGACCATCGAAGTGGTGGGGGCACGGACCAACAATCTCCGCGATGTCACCGTGGGCATCCCCAAGGGGCAGGTGGTGGCCTTCACCGGCGTCAGTGGTAGCGGTAAGACCTCGTTAGCGATCGACACCCTGCACAATGAGGCCCAACTCCGTTATCTGGAAGGGCTATCGCCGTTCGTCCGGCAGTACATCACCCAGCGCAACCGCCCCAAGGTGGACCGGG
Organism: Streptomyces sp. 13-12-16; assembly: GCF_002114215.1. GTDB lineage: Bacteria > Actinomycetota > Actinomycetes > Streptomycetales > Streptomycetaceae > Streptomyces. The sequence goes on from NZ_NCTE01000320.1 coordinate 13,687, forward strand.
TCCTTGGCCTCGGCGCCACCCTCGCCGTCGACCAGCGCCGGCTCAACCGCAATCCTCGCTCCACCGTCGCCACCATTACCGGCATCGACGGCCATCTCGGACTGCTCTACTCCCGGCTGCCCGGCATCGGACCGGACATGATTCCCGGCGACGGCCGTCTTAGCTCTGCCCACTTCGACCGACATGCCCCGGAGGGAAGCTGCTCCGACTGCCACGGCGTCGGTGGGCGCTGGCAGGCGCGAGAGGAACTCATCATCACACAACCGGAGTTGCCCCTCTTTGAGGGAGCCTCTCCCTGGTACGCCAAGTGGCGTTCCGGCGAGCACGCCTTCATTCCCGCACTGGCCGAGAAACGCGGCGTGGACCTCGCCCAACCCTGGCAGTCATTGCCCGAGGGCTTCCGGCATGAGGTGCTGTACGGCACAGGTGACGAGAAGATCGAAGCCACTGTCGACATGCCGAACAAGAACGAGACGTCCTCTTGGACGTTCACTTCCAGCGAACCGCTGCGCGGAGCGCTCGCCGAGGTGGAGCGGGTCTTCGCGAACGCAGCGACACCCAGCGCGAAAGAACGGTATCTGCCGTACATGCGCAAGATGCCCTGCACCACCTGCGGGGGCACCGGCTACGACGCGATCGCCCGGTCGGTACGGCTCGGCGGACTTGCTTACCCTGAACTGCTGGAAGTCGACGTCCGCGAGGTACGAGCCTGGGGCGATCGGGTCACTTCCAGCCTCGATACCGTACAGCGCGCGGTTGGCGAACCCCTCCTCCAGGATCTCGCCCGCAGACTCCGGGTGCTGGACCGCCTAGGCCTCGCCCACCTCCAGCTGTCTCGCAGCGCAGCCACCCTGTCCGGCGGCGAACTCCAGCGCACCCGGCTCGCCGCCCAGCTCAGCACCGAACTCAGCGACATCATCTTCGTCCTGGACGAACCGGGCACCGGTCTCCACCCCGCCGACAAGGCCCATCTGCTGGATATGGCGCTGGAGCTGCGCGCGGCCGGGAACACCGTGCTCCTGGTCGAGCACGACCCGGAACTCATCGCCCGCGCCGACTGGGTGATCGACATGGGACCGGGCGCCGGACGGTTGGGCGGCGAGGTGCTCGTCTCCGGCACCCCCGCCGACGTTGCCGGGCATCCCCGCTCGCTCACCGGCCACTACCTCGCCGGGAGAGGACCGCGGCTGCGCCGTACCCGCCGGCCGGTTAGGGAGGGCACCGGCTGGGTGGAGCTGCACGGGCTGTCCGCACACAACGTGACAGCGGACCTGGTCCGCTTCCCCGTGGGTCGGCTGACCTGCCTAACCGGGGTTAGCGGCAGTGGCAAGAGCAGCCTCCTCGGCGCGCTCGGTGCCGGGACGGAGGCGGTTCTGGCCGGAACGGCGACCGACACCGTCCGTCGGGTCACCGGGGCCGAGACCTTCGGCTGGGTCGCCGTAGTCGACCAGGAGCCGATTGGCCGGACACCCCGGTCCAACCCCGCCACGTACAGCAAGGCGTTCGACATCGTCCGCAAACTGTTCGCGGAGACCGATGAGGCACGCAAGCGCGGCATCAAATCCTCCTGGTTCTCCTTCAACACGGCCAACGGCGGACGCTGCGAGGTCTGCACCGGGTACGGCCGCAAGCTGGTCAACATGCACTTCCTGCCGGACGTGTGGGTGGTCTGCGACGCCTGCGAAGGACGCCGCTACACACCGGAGGCCCTGGAAATCACCTACCAGGGGCTGACCATCGACGGGGTGCTGGAGCTGACCGTTGCCGAGGCCGTCGAACGCCTCACGGAGCACCGGCAGTTGGCGGAGGCGCTGGAAGCCATGGACCGGGTCGGCCTCGGTTACCTGCAACTCGGCCAGAACGCCACGGAACTCTCCGGCGGCGAGGCGCAGCGTCTCAAGCTGGCGTCGGCGATCCAGCGCGGTTCCGCGGGCCGCAAGGCCGGACTGGTGGTGCTCGACGAACCCGTTTCGGGTCTGCACCCCTCCGACATCCAGCGCATGGTGGACGCCTTCGACCTACTCCTGGACTCGGGCAACACGGTGGTCATCGCTGAGCACGACATCCCCGTCGCGGCCTCCGCGGACTGGGTGATCGACCTGGGGCCGGGCGCCGGCCCGGACGGCGGCGCGGTCGTGGCGGTGGGCACCCCTGACCAGGTGGCCGGGGCCGACACCCCGACCGCAGGCTTCTTCCGCCGGTACACGGCGGGCCTGCCGCTGCTGGAGGGGCACGGCGACCACTGAGACGCCGGTGACGCCCTGGGCTCGGCCCCGGGACAGCCACAGCGGGTCGTGGATGCCGATATCCGAGCTCAGGATGGCGGCGCAGCTCTCGCTCAGGTCCTCCAGCGTCAGCGACTCGTCGGCAGGGACGGGAACTTCTCCCGGTCCAGCACGATGACCCGGTATGTGCCGTCGCGGAACGGGAACAGGGCCGCCATGCCGCGCCGAGTGATCCGTGCGCACTCGGCCGATCCCGGCGGACTGCTCAGCCTGACGTCGGCCATCATCAGCGACTGGTCGTGGTTCCAGCCGCCGAACCTCACGCCGATGGCGTCACGGACGGTGCTGTTCACCCCGTCGCAGCCGACGACGTACTGGGCCCGGACGGTGGTCGGGCCCTCCGAACCGGTCAACTCGACGTCGACCCCGTCGTCGTCCTGTGACAGTCCGGTCATCTCGGTCCCGGGCAGCAGCACCGCGCCCGCCTTCTCGGCGGAGGCCTGCAGGGCGTCCTCGGTCCGTGTCCGTGGGATGGACGGACTGAAGGGCATATTGGTGTCGAGTAGCCCGTAGGCTGGGTAGCCGTCCTCGTTGCCGAGCGGCGGATGCGGGCATTCCCGGCCCCAGGCCAGCAGGTCGCCCACCCGGCCGCGCATGTCGAGGAGTTCCAGGGTGCGGGGTGCAGCCGTGCAGGCACGGGACAGCCGACTGCGCCCGGTGCGCTTGTCGACCACCTGGCAGGAGACACCGAAGCCGGCCAGTTCCGCCGCGAGCGCGAGTCCGGCGGGTCCGGCGCCGACGATGAGTACCTGTGGGGACGGCGGCATCCTCTGACTCTTCGCAACGGCCGGACCCGTCGCACGAGCAGTGCGCGGGACGCAGAACCACGGCAGGGACGGACCGGTCGAGGACCACGGAGCCGCTTCCCGTCGAGATGTCAGCCAGTTACTGACTTCAGCTCGTCAGGGTGAATCTTCGCGAAGTCCCTGAAGGGCCCGAAGCGGTGGCTGTATCTCGTGCTGTGTGAGGTATACGGATGGGGGCGGGCTGACTGCTGCGGGGCGGCAACGTCGGGAGACGGTACGGATGCAGGCGGCCGAGCTGTTCGAGCAGAAGAACAGGCCGCCGGAGGTGGCACGGCGGCTGCGGGTGAGCCTGAAGTCGGCCTACCACTGGCATCAGTTGTGGCGGGAAGGCGGCGTTCAGGCTCTGGCCTCCCGTGGCCCGAGCGGGTCGCGGTGCCGTCTGTCCCCGCGCTGCCCGGAGAAGCTCGCCGGGTATCTCAAGCAGGGTCCGGCCGCGCACGGCCGGGTGGAGGACCAGGTGTGGACCGCATCGAGGGTGGCCACCCTGATCGGCCGGTAGTTCCACGTCTCCTACAGCGTCTCCGGCGCGACGAGGCTGATGCGCCGGCTCGGCTTCAGCCCGCGGGTCCCCGCACGGCGAGTCGCCGAACGCGACGAACAGGCCGTCACCGCGTGGAAGGAGGAGACCTGGGCGGAGGCGGAAGAGCCCGGGCGGCCTGCGGAGGCTACCTCTGCTTCGAGGACGAAACAGGCTTCACCCGCCGACCGCCCAGAGGACGCACCTGGGGCCGACGCGGCCACACCCCGGTCGTGACCATCAGCGGCCAGCGCTCGGGACGCCTGTTCATGGCCGGGCTGATCGCCATGCGGCCCGGCTCCCGCACCCGGCTGCGCCACCGCCTGCGCACCCACCGAGCGGGCCGGGGCACGCGCCGCAGCATGGGCGAGCGGGACTTCCTCGCGCTGATCGACGGCGTCCACCAGCCCGTCAAGGCACCGATCGTGCTGGTCTGGGACCGGCTGAACACCCACGTCTCCCACGCCATGCGCGAGCTGATCGCCGAGCGTGCATGGCTGACGGTGTTCCTGCTGCCCGCCTACTCAACCGACCTCAACCCCGTCGAGGGCGTGTGGGCCCACGTCAAACGCAGCCCGGCCAACCTCGCCGTCGTTGCCCTGGACCGGCTCGAAGCCCTCGTACGCAACCGGCTCAAGCGCCTTTGGTACCGGCCCAACACCCTCGACGGCTTCATAGCCGGCGCCGGCCTGACCCTCGACGATCCAGCCTCACCCTGACAAGCCGAAGTCAGTAGTCCGGAACCAGCGCTGACCGCCGTCTGTGCCGGTCCGGGAAAGGTGCCCGTCACCGATAGCCGGACGGGTCGGCGGGCTTGCCCGCCTCCTGCACCTCGACCAGATAACGCCAGCAGTCGGGACGCGAGCCATCGAGGTCGGTGAAGCCGTACTCTTGAGCGAGCTGCCCGCTGGAGACCGACTGGCCGTTCCAGCGCGCGACATCCGCGTCGCCCGCCAGCGCCGCGACCGCGCGTCCCACGTACGAAGGGCTCTCCGAAATGCAGAAGTGCGGCACTTCGGTCAGCGCGTCGTGCCAGGTTTCCTCCGTGACACCGAGTGTCTCGAGCATCATCTCCGAACGCATCCAGCCCGGCGTGAGCGTCACTGCTGTCCCGCCATACGACTTCAGCTCGTGGGCCAGCACGAATCCCATGCGCAGTACGCTGTTCTTGACCAGGTCATAGAAGTACGAGTTGCGGTAATGGCTGCCGTTGTACGCGGAAGTCCCATCGGTCATCTCCACCACGAGCCCGCCGGGCCGGCGCACCAGCAGAGGCAGTAGGAAGTGGCTGGAGATCGCATGGGTGTCCACGCCGAGCCGCATTAGCCGCAGCCCTGCGTCGAGATCGTGCTCCCACACCTTCTTGTCGAACTCGAACAGCTGCTCACCGCCCCAGACATCGTTGACCAGCACGTCGAGTTGGCCCTGCTCGGAGTCGACGCGGTCGGCGAGCGCGCGGACTTGTCCGGGCACCAAGTGGTCGGTCGGCACCGCGATTCCGGTCCCGCCCGCCTCCGTGACCAGCTCTGCGGTTTCCTCGATCGTCTCGGACCGGTTGTACTCCGAGCGGCGTTCCCGAGTCGTACGGCCGGTGACGTAGACCGTCGCACCTGCCGCGCCCAGTTGGACGGCGATGGCTCGTCCGGCTCCCCGCGTCGCACCCGCGACCAGCGCGATCTTCCCCCGGAGGTCCGGAGTCAACGTGTCGGACATGAGTCCCATGAGGTTCCCTTATCTGTTCGTGCGTTCCTAACCCGCGTTGGCCCCCGACGCGGGCTGTTCCACTCCATGATCACGTCTTAACCCGACATCCTCCGTCCTCATTTCCAGTCGCTCTCCGAACGGGGCTCAAAAGGGACGGGCCGGCCCCCACCGGTATTGACGGCCAAACATCGGCCGGTCGCGTCACCAGCCCGCCCAGACAACGCGGCTGCGATTCAAGTCGCTTGAGGACCCGAACGCGGTCGGCACCGGGCGACGCCGGAGTCGAAGACGATGGAGTTGAACTCCTGCGAGACGCCGAGGTGCAGATGAAACTCCACCGGCACGCCGGCCTGGCTGAGGTTGGTCGCGTAGACGGTGTCCCAGCGGTGATGAGTGGGCCGCTCACTGTCGAAGTCCTCGATCACCGGGAGCTGGACGGCCGCCCAGTCATAGACGCGTGGGCCTTTGGCGCCGTTGCCGCACGAACGTTGCTCCCATGCCTCATCCGGTGCCTGGCTGAAGAGATGGTCGATCCGGCCGAAGCGGGGCACCGGCTGGGACTTCGGGACGGCGAGCACATAGCCGACGGCGGTTTCTTCCAGCGCCCGCCGAAAGCGCCACTCCTGGCCGTAGGCGGCATCCGCGGTCACCCAGGCGATCGGCAGCGGCGAGGCGAGTGCGCGCAGCACCATGGCCCTGGCCAGTTCTGGTTTGGTGGCGAAGACCCTCTCATCAGGAATCTTGGCGGCGCGGCAGCGTTCGCGGTCGTCCGTCCAGGACTTGGGCAGATACAGTTCGCGGTCCGCCGGGGCGCGTCCGTGGGTGGTGGCGTAGGCGGCGAAGACGCCGATCTGGCTGGGGGTGCCCCTTGGGGGATTCTCGGTGCGGCCGGCGGTGCCGGAGTACTGGCAGGTGGTGCCTTTCTTGACGAAGCCAGTGTCGTCGAGGATGAGGACTCCGTCGGCTTCGCCGAGTCGTTCAGCGACGTATGCCTGCAGGTGCTCCACGCACCCGAACGGTGGGCCTCGTACGTGCACGTGGGCGCTTGAACGGCGTCACGTCCGCACGCCCCGCCCACCGGCAGCGGAGTCCGGCTCGGCCCGGTCGGCCGACGCCTTCGTGCAGCGGGCCGCGTACATCCTGTACGCGGTCGGCTCCGGCCCGTGGGCTCCGCCGAGCCCGGTCCGGTCCCGGCGGAGCCCACGGGCGGCGGGCGGATCAGTGCCAGCCGGTGCAGGACCAGCTGCCCCCTCGTCCGTCGTACTGCTCCACGCACGCGCGGTAGGCGTTGCTCGACCCGACCATCTGCGTGTACGCGGGGTAGGAGGGGGAAGCGTTCGCAAGGTAGGACTTCCCGCCCCGGATCTCGATCCTGAACCGCCAGGACTCGTTCGCCTTCTGGATCCGTGCCCAGGCGGAGCTGCACCGGGCCGAGTTCCGCAGCTCCACACGTGGCCCGCCACCGGCCGGGTCCACCCGGTCGATGACCTCGGCGCCGGAACCGCATCCCTCACGTTGAGGGTTCTTTCCCGTGCACGAAGAACCCTTGCACGCGGTCGGCGCGGCGGCCTCGGCCGACAGAGCGGGGGTCAGCAGCAGCGCCGAGGTCAGGACAGCGGTGCCGACGGACGAGAGGACTGAACGGCGAACGATCACAAAACTCTCCTTCAGCGCACCGGGACGGACGCACGTGGAGCGTGATCTCCAGTGCACCGGTGCTCACTCGGGATGCTGATCCGGTCGGCGCGCCCGAAATCCCCTCCCGCCGGTACATCACTCCACCGAGTGAGCGCGCGGCGGGGACCGGCCGGACGCCGGTCCCCGCCGCAGGCCCTCGCCGGTTCAGCTGTAGGGGGTCACCAGCACGG
>NZ_NCTE01000320.1:21006-24083 GCF_002114215.1 Streptomyces sp. 13-12-16
ATGGCGCTCCACACCTCCAGGCGCACGGTGCCGCCGACGAGGTCGCCCGGTGTGCCCGTGGACGCCTTGAGCCCGCGTGCCTGCGTGTACTCCTCCCATCCGGTGACCGGGTCGGTCGCGAAGTAGTGGTACGTCTCGGTCCGGTCGAAGCTGCCGTCGCCGGTGAGGTCGTAGCTGATCCGGGCCTGCTGGCCCAGCCCGACCGAGGTGCCCGCGTCCAGCTGGAGCCGGAAGGCGGTCGGCGCGCCCGGGGTGAGCGTGCCGTTGACGCCGCGTACCTCGTAGACGAGGGGCTGGTACGGGGTGCCGTCGTGGTTGGCGCCGCCGGCGGAGGCGATGGTGTCGCTGCCCGCCGTGCCGCCGGTCGCCGTGGTCAGGGTGCCACCGCTGCGCAGCTGGAAGGTGTTGCCGGTCGGCGGATCCGGGTCGGGGTCGGTCGACCCGGATCCGGTGCCGGTCGCCGTGGAACGGGCCGGCACGGACAGGGTCCTGCCGTCGGAGAAGGTCACGGTGCGGGCCGTCGAGCCGTGGTTGTGGGCCGCGTAGGTCCGGGTCGAGCCCTTGGTGAAGACGGCGGAGGTGGGGATGTCACCGGTCACGGTGGCGTCCGGGGCGCCGAGGGTGTCGAGGGTGGTGAGCCAGTGGTAGGTGTGCGCCTTCGACTCCCCCTGCTCCGGGGTGTAGCCGGCGTGGCCCGCGTCCCACTTCGCCCTGGCCGTACCCGGGTCGGCGAAGGACTGGAACTCCCAGAGGATGTCGCGCCATTCGACGGCCGGGCCGCCGTTCTCCCGTTCCATCTCGGCGATGTTGCGCCGGATCGCGGCCTTCTCACCGCCGAGGTGAAGCGAACCGCCGGTCACGGGAAGGACGTTGATGCCGTGGATCTCCTCGGGGTTGGCGGTCCACCAGGTGGCGTAGGCGGCGCCGCTGCCCCACACCATGCCGGCCGTGTCATGGCCGAACGAGGACGGGAAGACCTGCTCGTCGGCGTCGAACCAGTACTGGGCGATCGACTCCGACTCGGTGGTCAGCAGGAAGGTGCCGAGGTCGCGCAGCGAGGTGTCGCCGGTGGCGGAACCCCACAGGACGAGGGCCGCGCTGAGGTTGGTGGACTCGGAGGAGGACTCCTGGTTGTTGCCGGCGGCGAAGCCCTGGTGCCCGGAGGCCCAGCTGTGGCCGGCGTAGACGTCGAAGCCGCGCAGGAAGGGGTACGCGGTGTCGTTGCGGCTCGGGTTGGCGGTGTCCCGCACGAGGGTCTTGACCATCCCGCCCCAGGCGGAGTCCGCCGCCCACGCCGGGTCGTACTGCGCGACGATCGCCGCCGCGTAGACGTAGTAACCGTAGTGGAAGTGGTGGTCGTTCAGCTCGGTGTCGCTGCCGTAGGACGCGGGGTAGCCGGTGAGGGTCTTCCAGTCCTTGTCGTAGCTGAACTCGTTGGCGCCTCCCGCCGTGAACCAGTCCTGGAGCCTGCCCTTCATCAGGCCGATCATCCGGTCGCGGACGGCGGTCTCGCCGATCTGGTCGGCCACCGGCACGAGTTGGGCGAGGCGGCCGAGGGCCTTGCCGGTCCAGTAGGTGTCGGTGGCTCCGGAGAAGGGATCGGAGGCGTTCACGACGTCGTTGAGGTATCCGCGCAGCCGGGCGGTGTCCACACCGCTCGACTTCGGCAGCGCGGGCAGCACCGCGGACGCCTTCTGGCGCGTGGTGAAGGAGGCCGACTCGCGGACCTTCATGGTGCCGCGCGGCGAGACGTACGTGTACGAGGTGAGGGCGTCGGTGGTGTTCAGCCACTGGTGACGGTAGAGGGCCTGGAGCGTGCCGCGCTCGGTGCCCTCCTTCGCCTCGGTGGTGAGGGTGTACGTGGCCCCGACGGTGCCTCCGGTGTAGTTCCAGGTGACCTTGGAGCCGGTGACGAAGCTGTAGGCGTACTTCTTGAACGTCGCCAGCGCGTCGGTGGACGGCAGTACGGCGACGGAGAAGTAGTCCTTGGCGCCGAGGCCCGCGGTGACGGTGGAGCCGGATACGTTCCAGTCGCTGCCGGTCGGTGCGAAGAGCGCGTAGTGGTGCCCGGCGACGGTGATGCCGAGGACGTTGCCCTGGTCGGCGAAGACGGCGGGCGCGCCGGCGGTGGTGATCTGGGCGTTGCCGCCGGAGCCCTTGGCGTACACGAACGGGGAGCCGTGGCCGATGGTGGTGCGCAGGGTGCGGGCGCCGTCGGACCAGTAGGGGGTGACCGTCCAGTCGGACCAGTCGTCGGCCTTGGTGTCGGGGGAGTTGAGGCCGGTCAGTCCGATGGTGAGGTCGCGCTTGTGGGCGTACTCGTACTGGCGGCCGTCACCGACGATCGCGGGGGTCGTCGGGTAGCCGACGTCGAGCCCGCCGGCCGTGGCCTGGTAGGTGAGGGGGTGCCCGTACATGGGAGTCGAGTACGGGTTGTCGCCGTAGCGCTGGAAGGCGAGGGAGGACCACCAGTCGTTGGTGGGCACGGGCCGGTCCTTGGCGGCGGCGGTCACCTTGGGCGTGACCGGCGTCCCCGTGTTGGTGGTGGGGCCCGACGTACCGGGGGGCCGGGTGTCGGAGTAACTGCCCGAGCCTACGGGAACGGTGGCGGCGGCCGCCGGCGTGGCGGCCGGGCCCAGGCCGAGGACGGCGAGGGCCGAGGCCAGCAGCAGAACGGTCGCGGATCTGGTGCGTGGGGATGGCATGCGTCACCTCAAGTCGTGACAGGAGAAAGCTCTGAGAGCGCTCTCAGATGGCCGGAACGTAAAGCCCATGTAATGCACGTGTCAATGCATTGAACGCAACGGGTGACCCCCGGGCCCGGGATCCGTCATCTCTTCACATCTTGGCGGTGTGAGCGTGCTGCTGACGGGATCGTCGTACGACCGGCCCCGTTCCGGCACTTCCCGGGCCGCCGCACGCGTGCCCGGACCGCAACGAGGCCGAGGCCGCCGCCCGGTGCGCGGCGGCCGTCCCCGGGCCCCGGGCACGCCGGTGGTCCGACCGGGACGGCGTCGGCGTGCATGGGGTCACCGGGACCACCGTGGACACCCTCGTCACCGGCGGGGGCGGGGGCC
>NZ_NCTE01000321.1 GCF_002114215.1 Streptomyces sp. 13-12-16
GGCCGGCTTCGCCGCCGGGCCCGACCGGGGGGCCACGGCCACCGCCCACGTCCACCGCGACTGGGGGTTCGTGCTGGCCGCCCGGAACGTTCCGGTACCCCGTCTCGACCCCGCCGGGCCGCGTCCGCGCACGCTCACCGACGCCTCCCTCGCGGCGGACGTCCGGGCGGCGGAGCGCACCCGGGTCGCCGGTCCGCCGCCGTCCACGCTGGTGCACCCCCGGTACTCCCGCTGAGCCCCCTACTACGTTCCGCGCCGACGCGCCGCGACTTCCCGCCGACGGGGGTGCGGTCCGGCGTCGCGTGGGTAGGCTCCGCACTCATGGAGCACGAGGTGTTCGTTCCGGTCGAGGCGGAGCGGCTCAGGGAGGTGCTGGACGACCCCGCGCGGGTCGCCCGGGCGGTGCCCGGGCTCCAGCACGACGCCGGCGCGGATCCCGTCGCCGGGCGGCTGAAGATCCGCGTCGGCAGCCACTCCGTCACCTATCGGGGTGCCGTGCGGGTGTCCGCACGGGACGACGGTTCCTACGCCGTCGAGGGCGACGCGGCGGAGGCCCGCGGCAGCGGCTCGGTGAAGCTCGCGCTGCGGCTGCGGCTGCGGTCCGTGGAGGGCGGTACCGCCCTCACGGTCGAGGGGACGGCCACGGCCGACGGCCGGGTCGTGGACTTCCCGGCGGACGCGGTGGCCTCCGCGGTGGCCCGCCTGCTGGACCGCTTCGCGGAGAACCTGGGGGCCGACGCGGCGGAACGGGGTTCCGGGCCGGAGTCGCCCGAGCTGTTGTCGACGGGGGATTTCGAGCCGCGGGCCACGACGGACTTCGACACGACGCCGGATGCGGATGACGCTCCGCTGCCCGCTCCGGATGACGTCCCGCCGTCGGTTCCGGACGCGGAGGACGTCCCGCCGCCCGTCTTCGACGCGGAGGTTCCACCGTCCTCCCTCGAAGCGGACGACGACTCCGTGGCCGAGGCGGCGCACGCTCGGCGGACGATGATCGGCCGTAGTGCGGAGGAGGTGGACCACGCGCCGCCGCGCGGGCGCTACGCGCCCGTTCCCGCGCCGCAGACGGTCGCCTCCGTCACGCCCCTGCGGTGGGCCGCACCGGCGGCGGCACTGGCGGTCGCCTCGGTGGTCGTCGCGATCAGGGCGCTGCGTCGGCGTCGCTGAGCCGCCGTCGCCTTTGCGGGTGCCCGGCGCCAGTGTGGGCCGGGGGCGTTCGCGCGGCCCGGTGCTTGCGGGGTGCCTCCCCCACTCTCGGCTTCGCTCGAGCGGGAGGTACCCCCACCGCCCACCCGTGCCGCCCTGGGGGCACCTCCCAGGCCCTTCAGGCACTGGGGGAGGCACCCGGCGAGCGCCGGTGAGCGAGACCGGCCTCCGCCCGGCGGCACGGCTGCCCCCGCCCGGCGGCACGGCTGCCCGTGGCCGGCGACGTGCTCTTGATCGTCCCAGTAGGGTCGTCGCGTGAGTAACGGAGACATCACGCTGACCGCGGGTGACGCGGAGGTGACCGTGCTGCCGGGGAACGGCGGGCGGGTCGGAGGACTGCGGGTCGGGGGCGTCGAGCTGTTGCGGCAGGGGGAGCGGTTCGGGTGCTTCCCGATGGTGCCCTGGTGCGGACGGATCCGCGACGGACGGTTCCGGGACGGCGCGACCGTGCAGCAGATGCCGCTCAACGCCCCGCCGAACGCCATCCACGGCACCGCCCGCGACGCCGCCTGGCGCACCGCCCGCACGAGCACCGACGAGGCCGTGATGACGTACGACCTCGTGGAGCCGTGGCCGTACCCCGGGCGGGTCACCCAGCAGGTCGCGCTGACCGGGGACTCCCTGACGCTGACGATGAGCGTGGAGACGTACGAGTCGTCCTTCCCGGCGCAGATCGGCTGGCACCCGTGGTTCAACCGCAGCCTCGGCGGCGAGGACGTGACGATCGACTTCGCGCCCGCCTGGCAGGAGGAGCGCGGGGAGGACCACCTGCCGACCGGGCGGCGCGTCGACCCGAGGCCCGGACCGTGGGACGACTGCTTCGGGATGCCCGGCGGCGTCGACGTCACCCTCACCTGGCCGGGGCGGTTGGAGCTGAAGGTGACCAGCCGGGAGGAGTGGGTCGTGGTCTACGACGAGCAGCGCGAGGCCGTGTGCGTGGAGCCGCAGACCGGGCCGCCGAACGGGCTGAACACCCACCCGCGCCTGGTCACCCCGCTGGAGCCGCTGGAGGCCTCGACGACCTGGAGCTGGACCCGGCTTTAAGCTGACAGGCATGACGGACACTCGCGGCGCGCTGCTGCAGCAGATCAAGGACAAGGCCGTGGTGCACGGCAAGGTGACCCTCTCCTCCGGTCTGGAGGCCGACTACTACGTCGACCTGCGCCGCATCACCCTCGACGGCGAGGCCGCCCCGCTGGTCGGGCAGGTGCTGCTGGACCTGACCGCGGAGCTGGAGTTCGACGCGGTGGGCGGGCTGACCATGGGCGCCGACCCGGTGGCGGCGAGCATGCTGCACGCAGCCGCCGCGCGCGGCCGGAAGCTGGACGCCTTCGTCGTCCGCAAGGCCGCCAAGGCGCACGGGCTGCAGCGGCGCGTCGAGGGGCCGGACATCAAGGGCCGCCGCGTCCTCGTCGTCGAGGACACCTCCACCACCGGCGGCTCCCCGCTCACCGCCGTCGAGGCCGTGCGCGAGGCCGGCGCCGAGGTCGTGGCCGTCGCGACGATCGTCGACCGGGCCACCGGCGCCGCCGAGAAGATCCAGGAGGGCGCCGGGGTGCCGTACCTGTTCGCCTACGACAAGGACGAGCTCGGCCTCGACTGAGGCCGCCGGCCGGGCGACCCGGCGGCCCCCGCGCTCCCCCCCGCATCCCTCGCATAACGACTTGACCTGCGCCGTCGACCGGCCGGACAAGTCTGGGAAGATGGCCCCGACAATGACGTCGCATCCAAGGTTCCAGGTCAGGGCCGACCGTACGCAGTACGCCACACCGCACGCATAAGGAGCGGACAGATGCCCATCGCAACTCCCGAGGTCTACAACGAGATGCTCGACCGGGCGAAGGCGGAGAAGTTCGCCTACCCGGCCATCAACGTCACCTCGTCCCAGACCCTGCACGCGGCACTGCGCGGCTTCGCCGAGGCGGAGAGCGACGGCATCGTCCAGATCTCGACGGGCGGCGCCGAGTTCCTGGGCGGCCAGCACAAGAAGGAGATGGTGACCGGCGCGGTCGCGCTCGCCGAGTTCGCGCACATCGTCGCCGAGAAGTACGACGTCAACATCGCCCTGCACACGGACCACTGCCCGAAGGACAAGCTCGACGGGTACGTCCGTCCGCTGCTCGCGGTGTCCGAGGAGCGCGTCAAGGCCGGCCGCAACCCGCTGTTCCAGTCCCACATGTGGGACGGCTCCGCGGAGACCCTCGCCGACAACCTCTCCATCGCCCAGGAGCTCCTCGAGCGCGCCCGCGCCGCGAAGATCATCCTGGAGGTCGAGATCACCCCGACCGGCGGTGAGGAGGACGGCGTCACGCACGAGATCAACGACTCCCTCTACACCACGGTCGACGACGCGATCCGCACCGCGGAGGCCCTCGGCCTCGGCGACAAGGGCCGCTACCTGCTCGCCGCGTCCTTCGGCAACGTGCACGGCGTGTACAAGCCGGGCAACGTCGTCCTCCGTCCCGAGCTGCTGAAGGAGCTCAACGAGGGCGTCGCCGCCAAGTACGGCAAGCCGGCCGGCTCCCAGCCGTTCGACTTCGTCTTCCACGGCGGCTCCGGCTCCACCCCGGAGGAGATCCTCACCGCGCTGGAGAACGGCGTCGTGAAGATGAACATCGACACCGACACCCAGTACGCGTTCACCCGTCCGGTCGCCGACCACATGTTCCGCAACTACGACGGCGTCCTGAAGGTCGACGGCGAGGTCGGCGACAAGAAGACCTACGACCCGCGCACCTGGGGCAAGCTGGCCGAGGCGTCGATGTCGGCCCGCGTCGTGGAGGCCTGCCGGAACCTGCGCTCCACGGGCACCCGCCTCAAGTAACACCTCTCGGAGTGCGAGCCCGGTACCGCACGCGGTGCCGGGCTCTTCCGTATGCTCGCGGCATGCCCGACGTCCGGCTGTCCTCCCCGCAGGGCAAGTGGATCCTGCTCACCACGGTCCTCGGCTCCAGCATGGCCCTGCTCGACTCGACCGTGGTCAACGTCGCCCTCCCGCGCATCGGCCGCGACCTGGACGCCGACCTCGCCGCACTGCAGTGGACCGTCAACGCCTACATGGTCACGCTGGCCGGGCTGATCCTGCTCGGCGGGGCGCTGGGCGACCGGTTCGGGCGGCGGAAGGTGTTCGTCGTCGGCGTGCTGTGGTTCGCGGCGGCCTCCCTGCTGTGCGGCATCGCCCCGAACGCCGGCGTTCTCATCGCCGCCCGTGCCCTCCAGGGCGTCGGCGGGGCACTGCTCACCCCCGGCTCGCTCGCCCTCATCCAGGCCTCCTTCCACCCCGACGACCGGGGCCGCGCGGTCGGCCTGTGGTCCGGCTTCGGCGGCATCGGCGCGGCCGTCGGCCCCTTCGTCGGCGGCTGGCTGGTGGACGGGCCCGGCTGGCGCTGGGTGTTCCTCCTCAACGTGCCGCTCGCCCTGCTCTGCGCCCCCGTCGCCGTGCGCCACGTGCCGGAGTCGACGGGCGGGAAGGCCGAGGGCCGCTTCGACGTCCTCGGCGCCGCGCTCGGCGCGATCGCCCTCGCCCTGGTGACGTACGCGCTGATCGAGGCTGAGCAGGGATCCTTCCTGGTCGCCGTCTCCGCGGTCGCCGGGCTGGCCGCCGCGGTCGCGTTCGTCCTCGTCGAGAAGCGCCGCCCGCATCCGATGATGCCGCCGGACATCTTCGCCTCCCGCCAGTTCTCGGCGGTCAACGTGGTCACGCTGTGCGTGTACGCGGCCTTCGGCGGGTTCTTCTTCCTCGCCGCGCTCCAGCTCCAGGTCGTCGTCGGCTGGTCGGCGCTGGCCGCCGGTACGGCCCTGCTGCCGACGACCGCCCTGATGCTGCTGCTCTCCGCCCGCTCCGGCGAACTCGGCGACCGGATCGGCCCGCGCATCCCGCTCACCGTCGGCCCGCTGCTGTGCGCCGCCGGGATGCTGCTGATGCTGCGGGTCGGGCCCGGCGCCTCGTACGCCACCGAGGTGCTGCCCGCGCTGCTGGTCCTCGGCCTCGGCATGGTCACCCTGGTCGCGCCGCTCACCGCGACGGTCCTCGCCTCCGTGGACACCGCGCGGGCGGGCCTGGCCAGCGGCATCAACAACGCCGCCGCCCGTGCGGCCGGCCTGGTCGCGGTGGCCGCGTTGCCGCTGCTCGCCGGGATGGGCCCGGAGGCCTACCGGCTCCCCGACGCCTTCGACGACGCGTTCCGGCGGGCGATGGTGCTGTGCGCGGCCGTTCTGGTGGCCGGATCGGCGATCGCCTTCGCGACCGTGCGCCGCCCGGCACCCGGCTGCCCGCACCCCGAGTGCCACACCCACGGCAGCGTGGCGGTGCCCCCGCTGGAGGCGGGGGAGGAGGGCGGGAGCCGGCCCCGCTGATGTACGAGACTGGACCCATGTCGATTCACGAAAACCTCCTCGGGGGCCCGCCCCCGACCCACCTCCCCGACGACCCGGGCCCGCGCGAGCTGCTCGCCTCCGGCACCACGCCCGCCGACGTCGCGGCCAAGTACCCCACCTCCTCGCTGGCCTGGGCCCGGCTGGCCGACGAGGCCTTCGAGCGGGGCAGCGTCGTGGAGTCGTACGCGTACGCCCGTACGGGCTACCACCGCGGACTGGACGCGCTGCGCCGCAACGGCTGGAAGGGCCACGGCCCCGTGCCGTGGGAGCACGAGCCCAACCGCGGCTTCCTGCGCGCCCTGCACGCCCTCGCCCGCGCCGCGCAGTCGATCGGCGAGCAGGAGGAGCACGAGCGCTGCGCGCAGTTCCTGAAGGACTCCTCGCCGACGGCGGCCCAGGTCCTGGGCTGACCGGCCGGCCGGCTGATCTGTGATGTCTCCGGGGCCCGTCCGTGAGCGGGCGGGCCTTGCGGTCGTGGGGGACGATTGCGCAGGATGCACCGTGGGGACCGGGGCCCCCGTGCCGGTAACGGCAGGGGCGGACCGCTACCCGGAGTACATGTACAGGAGACAGCGATGTCCCACGAGGCTCACGAGCAGCCCGAGACCCCGCATCTCGACTTCCAGGGGACGACCCCCTACGAGGACTACGTCAAGGCCGATGTCCTCACCCACCTGCAGCACACCCTCTCCGACGATCCCGGAGAGATGGTCTTCCTGGTCACCACCCAGGTCATGGAGCTGTGGTTCACCGTCATCGTCCACGAGTGGGAGACCGCGGCGAAGGCGCTGCGGCAGGACGACGTCCCGGTCGCGGTCGACGCGCTGAAGCGGTCCGTACGGGAGCTGGAGGCGCTGAACGCCTCCTGGAAGCCGCTGAGCGGGCTCACCCCGGCGCAGTTCAACTCCTACCGCGGCGCCCTCGGCGAGGGCTCCGGATTCCAGTCGGCGATGTACCGGCGCCTGGAGTTCCTGCTCGGCGACAAGTCCGCGTCCATGCTGGTCCCGCACCGGGGCGCACCCCGCGTGCACGCCGAGCTGGAGAAGGCGCTGCACGAGCCGAGCCTGTACGACGAGGTGCTGCGGCTGCTCGCCCGGCGCGGGCACGCCGTCCCGGAGGACGTGCTGCGGCGCGACGTGTCGCGGAAGTACGAGCCGTCGGCGGAGGTGGAGGCGGTCTGGACGGCCGTCTACGCGGGCGACGAGCGGGACGAGGTCGCCCGTCTCGGCGAGGCGCTGACCGATGTCGCCGAACTGGTGTGGCGATGGCGCAACGACCACCTGGTCGCCACCCGCCGCGCGATGGGCGCCAAGGCCGGCACGGGAGGCTCCGCCGGGGTGGCCTGGCTGGAGAAGCGGGCGCAGAAGAGCGTGTTCCCCGAGCTGTGGACGGCGCGGTCCCATGTCTGAGCTCGCGCTGAAGGCGGAGAAGCTGGACGCCGCCGACGAACTGGCCGCCAAGCGGGCGGAGTTCGTGCTCGACGACGTGGTCTACCTCGACGGCAACTCGCTGGGCGCGCTGCCCGTCGCCGTGCCCGGCCGGGTCGAGGACGTGGTGCGCCGGCAGTGGGGCGAGCTGCGGATCCGGTCCTGGACCGAGGGCGACTGGTGGACGGCGCCGGAGCGGATCGGCGACCGGATCGCGCCGCTGGTCGGCGCGGCGGCCGGACAGATCGTGGTCGGCGACTCGACCAGCGTCAACGTGTTCAAGGCGCTGGTGGCCGCGGTGCGACTGGCGCGGTCGGCCGGCCCGGAGCGGGACGAGATCGTGGTCGACGCGACCACCTTCCCCACGGACGGCTACATCGCCGGGTCGGCGGCCCGGATGACCGGGTGCACGCTGCGTCCGGTGACCCCGTCCGAGGTGCCGGGCGCGCTCGGTGACCGCACGGCCGCCGTGCTGCTCAACCACGTCGACTACCGCACCGGGCGGCTGCACGACCTGCCGTCGCTGACGGCCGCCGTGCACGCGGCGGGGGCGGTGGTGGTCTGGGACCTGTGCCACAGCGCGGGCGCGCTGCCGGTCGGCCTGGACGAGCACGGCGTGGACCTGGCGGTCGGCTGCACCTACAAGTACCTCAACGGCGGGCCCGGTTCACCGGCGTTCCTGTACGTGCGCGCGGACCTCCAGGACCGCTTCGACTCCCCGCTGCCGGGGTGGAACTCCCACGTCGAGCCCTTCGGGATGCGCTCCGCGTACGAGCCGGCGGCGGGCGCGGTGCGCGGGCGGGTCGGCACCCCGGACATCCTCTCCATGCTCGCCCTGGAGGCGGCGCTGGAGGTGTGGGACGGCGTGGCCGTCGACGCGGTGCGCGCCAAGTCCCTCGCGCTGACGGACTTCTTCCTGGAGTGCGTCGAGACGTACGTGCCCGACGGCCGCGTCGAGTGCGTGACACCGCGTGCGCACGGGGAGCGGGGCAGCCAGATCGCCCTGCGCTGCTCCCCCACTCTCGGCTCCGCTCGAGCGGGAGGTCCCCCCACCGCCGGTGAGGTGATGCGGCGGCTGATCGAGCGGGGCGTGGTCGGGGACTTCCGCCACCCGGACGTGCTCCGCTTCGGC
Organism: Streptomyces sp. 13-12-16; assembly: GCF_002114215.1. Lineage (GTDB taxonomy): Bacteria > Actinomycetota > Actinomycetes > Streptomycetales > Streptomycetaceae > Streptomyces. The sequence continues at coordinate 8,143 of NZ_NCTE01000321.1, forward strand.
TTCACCCCGCTGTACGTCGGCTTCGCGGACGTGGAGCGGGCGGCGCGGGTACTGGCGGAGGTGCTGGCGTAGTCCTCCGGGGCTTCGGGGTTCCGGGGCCGGGGGCGACGTCGTACGGTGTCGCCCCCCGGGCCCCCGGGCCCGCTGACCGAGCGTGACATCCGCATGTCGGCGTACGGGGGCGTGCTGATACCGTCCCGGCCGAACGGCCGCGTTCCCGCCGGTCCGTCACCCGTGTTTCTTCGCTGAGAGGTTGGAGCCATGACGGACGACGCCGCAGCCGCCCGGGCCGCCGCCGAGGAGGAGTCGGCCTTCTCCCACCCGCCCGTGGACCCCGACGCCACGGTGGCCTACGGCGACGACCCGGACCAGGTCGTCGACCTCTACGCGCCGCGTGGGGAGGGCGGGCCCGCGCCCGTCGTGGTCGTGCTGCACGGGGGTGCCTGGCGGGCGCCGTACGACCGGCGCCACATCAGCCCGTTCGCGGCCTTCCTGGCCGGGCGGGGTTTCGCCGTGGCCAGTGTCGAATACCGGCGCGGGGCGGGGGAGCCGGGCGGTGGTGGCCCGGTCGCGGGGCGGTGGCCCGACACCTTCGACGACGTCGCCGCCGCGATGGACGCGCTGCCGGGGCTGATACGGGAGCGGGTGCCGGGGGCCGACCTGCGGCGCGTCGTGCTCACCGGGCACTCGGCCGGTGGCCACCTGGCGTTGTGGGCCGCCGCGCGGCACGTCCTGCCGGCCGGTTCCCCCTGGCGGACGGACGAGCCCGCGCCGCTGCGAGGTGTGGTCGCCCTCGCGCCGATCGCGGACTTCGAGGTCGCCGACAAGCTGGGCGTGTGCGGGGGCGCGGTGCGGCAGTTGCTCGGGGGCGACGATCACTTCGCCGAGCGCCGGCCGCACGCCGATCCCGGGCTGCTGCTGCCCACCGGGATCGCCACGACCCTGGTGCAGGGGCGTACCGACGTCGTGGTTCCGCAGGCGGTCGCCGAGGCGTACGCGGAGGCGGCGGCGAAGGCGGGGGAGGTCGTGGGGGTGACGTTGCTGGAGGACGTGGGGCACTTTCCGCTGATCGATCCGGGGGCGGACGCGTGTGCGGTGGTGGCGGAGGAGATCGCTCAACTCGCTTGGTGAGCGGCTCTCCTGATGGGGGCGAGCCGGTCATACCCGTAGTACCTGAGAGCTACCCCGCAGGTGAGTCCCCCGGTGGGACGCGGGTTACCCGTGGCGCTCCGTAACTTCCCTTTCCAGTAGGCCCGATGGGCGGGCGGACGGGGAGGTGCGGCCACCATGGTGCGCGAGCGTGAGGGGTGCACGGCGTGGGGGTGGGCCGGGGGGTGTTCGCGCGACCCGGCGCTTGCGGGGTGCCTCCTCCACTCTCGGCTCCTCCCCCACTCTCGACTTCTCCCCCACTCTCGACTTCGCTCGAGCGGGGGGACCCCCATGAGCGGGGGGACCCCCATGAGCGGGGGGACCCCCATGAGCGGGGGGACCCCCATCGCCCACCCGTGCCGCCCCTGGGGGTACCTCCCAGGCCCTTCAGGCACTGGGGGAGGCACGACTGCCCGCGGAGCGCGGGGATGGTGGAGGTGGCGGGGCTCGTTCGGGCTGCGCGGGGCGCGGGTTTTGCGGGGGGTGCTTGCGGGGGTTGTCGCCGGGGCCGTTGCCGTGCCGCTTGCCGGGGCGGCGCGGGCTCGGGTGCCCGCGCCGGTGCCCGCCGTGGTCGCGGGGCCTTCCGCGGCGAACCTCGACGCGGTCTACGCCGCCAACC
>NZ_NCTE01000322.1 GCF_002114215.1 Streptomyces sp. 13-12-16
CGCGCTGTGCCGCCGCCGCCCACGCCCTCGCCCGCCTGGGCGACCCGCGCACCGCCCGCGCCGCCGCCGCCCTCGCCACCAACGAACTCCGTGTCGCCTACGCCCTGCACCCGGTCCGCCTGCTCACCGAACTGCGCGCCCCCGAGGCGGTCCCCGCCCTGATCACCACGCTGCGGCGGCGGCTGCGCCCCCACGACCCGTACCGCCGGGTCGCGCTGGCCTGCGTGGAGGGGCTGGGCGAACTCGGCGACCCGCGCGCCGAGTCCGTGCTCAACGACGCCCTCGCCCATCCGGCGCTGGCCGAGGCGGCGGTCCACGCACTGGCCCGGATCCCCCGGCCGCGCTAGGGCCGCCCGGTGAGCTCCTTCGTGTACCGCACCTCGGGCACCACCACCCCGTCCACCTCGAAGGGCTCCTCCGCCCCGTCCACCTCGAAGGGCTCCTCCGCCCCGTCCGCGCCGAACCCCGCCCGCTCGTAGAAACGGCGGGCGCGGGTGTTGCCCTTAAGGACCCACAGACGCACGCGCGGGTGGCCTGCGGCGGCGCAGCGGCGGATCACCTCGGTCAGCAGGGTCCGTCCCACGCCCTGGCCGATGCGCTCGGGAAGCAGGTAGAGGGCGTACAGCTCCGCGTCCCCGGTGCGCACATCGCCGTCCCGGTACGGGCCGAACGCGGCCCATCCCGCGAGCTCGCCGCCGTCGGTCTCGGCGACCAGGTTCGCCACGCCGCCGTCACCGCCGGTCAGACGGGCGCGGTGCCGCGCGGCGTCGGCCTCGACGTCGAGGCCGTCGAGATACGGCTGCGGGACGAGACCCCGGTACGCGTGCCGCCACCCGCGTGTCCGGATCCCGGCGACGCCCTCGCAGTCGCCGGCGGTCATGGACCGCAGCACGAGCCCGCTCACCCTCCCACCACCGCGAAGGCCTCGATCTCCATCAGGAACTCCGGACGGACCAGCCCGGCGACCTGTACGGCGGACGCGGCCGGCAGCCGGTCGTCCGGTATGTGCTCGGCACGGGCCGCGCGGATGGCCGGCATGTGCGCCATGTCCGTCACGAAGAAGGTGAGTTTCACGACGTCGTCGAAGGTCGCCCCGGCGGCGGCCAGGCAGCGCCGCAGGTTCTCGAACACCTGGCGGGCCTGGGCGCCGGCGTCGCCCTCGCCGACGAGCCGGCCGTCCTCGTCCAGGGCGAGCTGGCCGGAGACGGCGACGAAGCGGCCGGTACCCGTCACCACGTGGGTGTACTGGGCCGCGGGGGCCACGCCGTCGGGGGCGGGGATGCGGGTCGGAGAGCTCATGCGTTCATGATGGACCACGGGTACGACAGCCCGGCCCGGACGGACCACGGGTACGACAGCCCGTCCCGACGGGTCGTCAGGCCTCAGCTCCGGAAGCCGAGCAGGCCGTGCAGGGTCGAACCGCGCGCCGACGTCGGTGCCGCCTTCGACGTCAGCGGCTCGGGGTCGGGCAGCGCCGCGCACACCGCGTCGGCCTCACCGCCGCCCCCGCGCGGCACGGTTCCGTCGGCCAGATAGGCCACCAGATGCCGGTCCAGGCAGGCGTTCCCGCTCAGCGTGACGCCGTGGTTGCCGCCGCCCGACTCGACCACCAGGGCGGAGTGAGCCAGCAGCCGGTGGACGGTGACACCGCCCTGGTACGGGGTCGCCGCGTCGTGCGTCGCCTGGAACAGCAGCGCGGGCGGCAGCTCGCCGTTGCGGACGCGCTCCGGCCGCAGGGACCCGGCCGGCCAGAACGCGCACGGCGCGTTGTACCAGGCGTTGTTCCAGGCCATGAAGGGCGCCCGCTCGTACACCTCCCAGTGGTCCTTGCGCCACTGCCGCCAGTCACGCGGCCAGGCGGCGTCCCGGCACTGCACCGCGGTGTAGACGCTGTAGCCGTTGTCACCGGCGGCGTCGCTCGCGCCGAAGTTCTCGTACGCCTCGATCAGCGGCTCGGCGTCCCGCTCGTTCACGTACGCCGAGAACGCCTCCGCGAGGTAGGGCCAGTAGCCGTTGTAGTAGCCGCCCGGGAGGTAGGTGTCCTCCAGTTCGGCGGCGCCCACCTTCCCGCCGGCCGGGTCCTTCTTCAGGGCCGCGCGCATCGCGTACCAGGCGGCCTCGACCTTCTCCGGGTCGGTGCCCAGCCCGTACGCCGGGTCGTACTCGGCGACCCAGGCCATGAAGGCGCGGTGGCGGTCGTTGAACGCGTGGTCCTGGTTCAGATTGGCGTCGTACCAGACCTCGGTGGGGTCGACGACCGAGTCCAGCACCAGGCGCCGCACCCGCTGGGGGAACAGCTTGGCGTAGACGGCGCCCAGGTAGGTGCCGTAGGAGTAGCCGAAGTAGTTGAGCTCCTCCGCGCCCAGCGCCCGCCGGATCACGTCCATGTCGCGCACCGTGCTGTCCGTGTCGACGTACGGCAGCAGATCCGCGTGCTCGCGCCCGCAGGCCGCGGCGAAGGACTGCACGCGCGTGAGGTTGGCCCGTTCGACCTCGGGCGAGGTCGGCACCGGGTCCGGGCGCACCGGGTCGAAGTGGTCCGGTGCGCAGTCCAGCGCCGGCTCGCTCGCGCCCACCCCGCGCGGGTCGAAGCCGATGACGTCGTACTGGGCGGCCACCTCCTTCGGCAGCGCCGCCGCGACGAACCCGGCGAGCGTCAGACCGCTGCCGCCGGGGCCGCCCGGGTTCACCAGCAGGGGGCCCTGGTACCGCTTCGCGGTGTGCGGGACGCGGGACAGCGCGAGCGTGATCCTCCGCCCGGCGGGCTCGGTGTGGTCGAGCGGCACCTCGACGGAGGCGCACTGCAACGCCGGGTAGTCGTCGGTGCCGCACTTCCTCCACAGGGGTTCCGTGGCGTGGAAGGTCTCCGCGGCGCGCGGGGCGCCGGCCTCGGCGGGCGCGGCCGTGAGGCTTCCGGCCAGGACGACGGCGGCACCGCACAGCACGGCTGCGCTTCTTCTCATGACGGGGTCCTCCCAGGACGGAGGTGCTGCGGACCGCGGGGCTCACGGTTCACGCGGCATCGTCCCGATATGGGGCCACGTCCGAACATGTTCTGCTGATTCTTGACCCGATCGGATCGCCGGAAGCGCTCGAACGCTCTTAAAGGAGCGTCAGTTGGGTCGGCTCGGCCGCCGGGGGCCCGGCCGGCCCGGCGGCGCGGATCCGGCGGGGCGTCTCCGTGCGGGCGGGTCCGATGCCGTACTCCTGGGCCAGCTCGTGCACCTGCCGGGTGATGCGGCGCTGGTACCACTTCGGGGCGTAGGCGCCGTCCGCGTACAGCCGCCGGTAGCGGGCCACCAGGTACGGATGGTGCCGCCCGAGCCAGGCCGTGAACCACTCGCGGGCGCCCGGCCGCAGATGCAGCACCAGCGGGGTGACGGAGGTGGCTCCCGAGGCCGCGACGGCCCGCACGGCCGCCCTCAGTTGGTCCGGGCGGTCACTGAGGAACGGGATCACCGGCGCCATCAGGACCCCGCACCCGATGCCGTGCTCGGTGAACGTCCGGACCACGTCGAGGCGCCGCTCCGGTGCCGGAGTGCCCGGCTCGACCGTCCGCCACAGCCCCTCGTCGGTGAAGCCGACCGAGACCGAGACGCCCACGTCGGTCACCTCGGAGGCCTGCTTCAGCAGCGGCAGGTCCCGCAGGATCAGCGTGCCCTTGGTGAGGACCGAGAACGGGTTGGCGTGGTCGCGCAGGGCGGCGAGGATGCCCGGCATCAGCCGGTAGCGGCCCTCCGCGCGCTGGTAGCAGTCGACGTTCGTGCCCATCGCTATGTGCTCGCCCCGCCAGCCGGGGGAGGCCAGCCGGTGGCGCAGCAGTTCGGGCGCGTTCGTCTTGACCACGATCTGGCTGTCGAAGCCGAGGCCGGTGTCGAGGTCCAGATAGCTGTGGGACTTCCTCGCGAAGCAGTAGACACAGGCGTGCGAGCAGCCCCGGTACGGGTTCACCGTCCACTCGAACGGCATGCGGGAGGCCCCCGGCACCCGGTTGACGATGGAGCGGGCCCGGATCTCGTGGAAGGTGATTCCGGCGAACTCGGGCGTGTCGAAGGTGCGGGTCGTGACCGTCTCCGCGCCGAACAGGGCGGTGTCGGCCCGGCTGTGTTCGGAGCCCGGTGAGAGGTTCTCCCAGCGCATGACGCCTCCTCGGTGTCGCTGCGGCACAGAATAGAACAAGTGTTCCCTTGATCGTGCGAGTGACATCTTCGGTCACCCTCCCGATCACATCCGGACCCCCGATTTGGGCGGCCGGGCACGGGGGTGGTTGGCTTGCCCCGACCCCCGAGAACCCATGCCCTGGAGGTAAGCGATGGCGCAGGTCGAGGCCACTACGGAGCGGATCGTCGCGGCGGACGCGGAGACGGTGTTCGACGCCCTCGCCGACTACAGCGGCACCCGCGGGAAGGTGCTGCCCGAGCAGTACAGCGAGTACGAGGTCCGCGAGGGCGGCGACGGCGAGGGCACCCTCGTGCACTGGAAGCTCCAGGCCACCAGCAAGCGCGTGCGCGACTGCCTCCTGGAGGTCACCGAGCCGACCGACGGCGAACTGGTCGAGAAGGACCGCAACTCCTCCATGGTCACCACCTGGCGGGTCACCCCGGCCGGTGAGGGCCGCTCCCGCGTCGTGGTGACCACCGTCTGGAACGGCGCCGGCGGCATCGGCGGCTTCTTCGAGAAGACCTTCGCGCCCAAGGGCCTCGCCCGTATCTACGACGCCCTGCTGGCCCGGCTGGCCGCGGAGGTCGAGAAGTGAGGGGCGGCAAACCGTCGTAAACGGTGCGGAGTTGGCTCCTCACCGTTTCGAGTGATCTCGTTACGACCCTTCTCGATCCCGTAACTCACCGCGCTTGCTCGTAGTTGTCGCTTTTACGCGGGAATTGTCCGGCGGTGCGACGAGGGGAGCGGCACGTGGGCGGGATCACTCTGACGCAGGACGAGCCGGTCACGGCACCACCGGCCGGGGGCCCACCGCCCCCGGCCCCGGTCGTGGAGCAGGGCCTGAGCCCGCGCCGGGTCCGGCTGGTCTTCCTCGCGCTGATGCTGGCGCTGCTGCTCGCCGCCCTGGAGCAGATGATCGTCGCCACCGCGCTCCCGAGGATCGTCGGCGAGCTGCACGGCCTGGACCGGATGTCCTGGGCGATCACCGCCTATCTGCTCACCGCCACCGTCGGACTGCCGGTCTACGGAAAGCTCGGCGACCTGATCGGCCGCAAGGGCGTCTTCCAGTTCGCGATCCTCGTGTTCGTCGTCGGCTCCGCGCTGGCGGGCCGCGCGTCCACCATGGACGAGCTGATCGCCTACCGCGCGGTGCAGGGCGTCGGCGCGGGCGGCCTGATGATCGGTGTCCAGGCGATCATCGCGGACATCGTGCCCGCGCGCCGGCGCGGGCGCTTCATGGGACTGATCGGCGCCGCCTTCGGCCTCGCGTCCGTCGCCGGGCCGCTGCTCGGCGGCTACTTCACCGACCACCTCTCCTGGCGCTGGTGCTTCTACGTCAACGTCCCCTTCGGCATCGTCACCATGGCCGTCGTCGCCCTGGCGCTCAGACTCCCCAAGCCGGCCGCACGGGGCCGCTTCGACGTCCTCGGCACCCTCCTGCTGGCCGCCGCCTCCACCTGCCTGGTACTGCTGACCAGTTGGGGCGGCACCGAGTACGCCTGGGACTCCCGGGTCGTGCTCGGACTCGGCGCGGGCGCCGCCGCCACCACCGTCCTCTTCCTCGTCGTCGAGCGCTTCGCCGCCGAACCCCTCATCCCGCTGCGGCTGTTCCGGGACTCCGTCTTCAACGTCACCGGCCTGGTGGGGCTGGTGACCGGCGTCGCCCTGTTCGGCGCCGCCAGTTACCTGCCGACGTACCTCCAGATGGTCGAGGGGGCCTCCGCCACCGAGTCCGGACTGCTGATGCTGCCCATGATGGGCGGCATCGTCGGCGCCTCGATCGTCTCCGGGCAGCTCATCAGCCGCTCCGGCCGCTACCGGCTCCACCCCCTCGTCGGCTCCGCCCTCTCCGTCGTCGGCATGTGGCTGCTGTCCCGCCTGGAGACCGGCACGCCCCGGCTGCACTACAGCATCTGGATGGCCGTCCTCGGCGCCGGTATCGGCATGGTGATGCCGGTGCTGATCCTCGCCGTGCAGAACTCCGTGCGCCCCGCCGACCTCGGTACCGCCACCAGCGCCAACAACTTCTTCCGGCAGATCGGCGGCAGCGTCGGCGCCGCCGTCTTCGGCACCCTCTTCGCCGGCCGGCTCGCCGACGCGCTCGACGAGCGCCTCCCCGCGCACGCGGGCAGCGGACCGCTCGACGCCGAGTCGATCACCCCCGAGCTCGTCCACGCGCTGCCGCCCGAGCTGCGCGACGCCTACGTGCAGGCCTACGCCGACGCCATGCCGCGCGTCTTCCTCTACCTGGTGCCGGTGCTCGTCCTCGGCCTGCTCATCGCCTTCTTCCTCAAGGAGAAACCACTGGTGTCCCACCACGCCCCCACCGCCGACCCGGCCCACCTCGCGGCACAGGTGCCGCACGCGCGCCCCCACTCCCCGAGCGGGGGGACCCCCGCCCCGCCCCGTTCCCCGCACACCGGCGGCATCCCCGTCTGCGGGACCGTGCAGCACCCCGACGGGACCGTCGTACCGCGCGCCGCGCTCACCCTCATCGACGTCACCGGA
>NZ_NCTE01000032.1 GCF_002114215.1 Streptomyces sp. 13-12-16
CGGCGGTGAGCGCCGGTCCCGGCCCGCGGTGGCGGCCGGAACGGAAACGGTCAGCCGTTGACGTGGAAGCCGAACATCGGGTAGCCCGCCGACGACAGCCCGGCGGTGCCGAGGCCGATGCCGCGGCCGGTGGTGTCGATCTTCAGGCCGTCGGAGTTGAAGGTGACGGCGTAGCCGTTGGAGTCGTTCTCCCACGGCAGGCCGACGGTCAGGTCGGCCTTTCCGTCGCCGGTGACGTCGGAGAGGAGGACCTCGCCGCCGAAGCCGTCGCCCTTCTCGTTGCCGCCGGGGACGCCCGGGGTGTCCTGGTGCAGGGACTGGGAGCCGGTCTCCAGGAGGCCGGAGGCCCCGCCGTAGAGCACGGTGACCATGCCGGCGTCCTCGAACTCGCCCAGGTCCTCGCCCGGCGCGCCGATGACGAGGTCGTCGTGGCCGTCGCCGTTGATGTCGCCGAGGGAGACCTCGTAGCCGAAGTTGTCGCCGTTCTCGTTGCTGCCCGGGACGCCGGCGCTGTTCTGGTTGACGCGCTCGATGGCGTCGGGGCCGTACGACGTGCCGTAGACGACGTCCACCGACCCGCCCTTGGCGGTGCCCGGGGTCTCCGTGCTGGGGTCCCACGAGTTGCCGATGACGATGTCGCCGTAGCCGTCGCCGTTCACGTCGCCGATGTCGGAGATGACGCCGGCGGGGAGCTTCTGGGCGCCGGTGGCGGTGGCTCCGGAGGAGGAGCCGGGCAGCCAGTAGTTGGCGTTGTACGAGTAGTCGCCCCCGCTGTCGCCCTCGAAGCCGTCGACGACCAGGTCGGTGCGGCCGTCGGCGTTGGTGTCGCCGGGGGTGAGGTTGAAGATGTCGGTGCCCGGGACCTTCAGGATGGGCGCGGTGATGGTGTAACGGCCGCCGGTGGAGCCGGACTTGGTGAATCCGCCGCGGTAGATGTCGATCTTGTTGATGTCCGAGGCGATCGCGAGGTCGGCCTTGCCGTCGCCGTTGTAGTCGCCGGCGGCGACCACCTGGCCGAACCAGTCGTGGATGGAGCGGGTGGGGTCGGACACGGTGGTGCCGCCGGAGAGGCCGCCGGAGCCGCCCCACAGGATGACGACGGTGCCGCCGTTGGCGTCGGTGCCCGCGTCCTCGCCCGGGGCGCCCACGGCGAGGTCGGCGTAGCCGTCACCGTTGAAGTCGCCGGGGGCGGTGTGGGCGCCGAACTGGTCGTCCTTCTCGGCGGCGCCGGGGACGCCCGCGCTGTCCTGGGTGAGGGTCTGGATCCTGCCCGCGCCGGCGCCCTGGGGGGAACCGTAGAGGACCGTCACCGCACCGGCGCTGCCCTTGCCGCTCACGGAGGCGAGGGGGGCGGTGACGGCGACGTCCCGGTAGCCGTCACCGTTGAAGTCGCTGTCGATGCCCGAGGGGGCGGCGGACGCCGGGCCGGCCATGGCGACCAGCAGGCCGCCGGTGAGTGCGGCCGCGGTGGCGGTCGCGAGAGCGGTGCGGAGGTTCTTGTGCAAGGAGGTCTCCTGCCGGTGTGCGGGACGGCCGCCGGGAACGGTCGGCCACGGGTCGTGGGGCGCCGTGTTGCCCGTGTTTCGCCCTGAGTTGTCCTGCGGTTCACGGGTGATCGCCGATCAAGAGACCTCCGAGCGGACCCGAGGGTTGTACGTGAACATGACGGAATGGAGGAATGAGGGAACGGTGAAGCCGGGGTGGGCGTGGAGCCACCCCGGTGGCCGCTAGGTGTTGTTGCTCGAAGGGCCGAAGAACTCGATCTCGGCGATCGCCACCTGCTTCTTCGGGTCGGCACCGTAGGCCGAGCGCAGGATGAAGCGCACGGAGGTCACCTCGCCGACCCGGAACTTGCGGCGCTGGCCGCCGGCACCCTGGTCCAGGGTGATGGTGCGGGTGATCTTCTTGCCGTCGGCGAGGGTGATCTGCGCGTCGAGCTGACGCGGGAGAGCCGACGCCGAGAGCTGGTCCGGCTTGGTCGAGGTGCCGGGGGTGATCACGAGGTCCAGCAGACGGGTCGGCCGGTCGAAGGTGGCCTCCAGCCATTCGCCCTCGGCGGCCTGCGCGATGCCGGGGCCCCACCAGGTGTTGTTGAGCTTGTCGAAGGCGAGGGGGGCGCCGTGCTCGGAGTAGGAGCGGGACGCCTTGACGCTGGACGGGCCGACCGGGGCCCGCTTGGCGAAGTGGTCGCGGGTGGCCTGGATCATCGCGCCCAGGTTCACGATCAGGGTGATGACCAGTCCGATGACGACGGCGGCGACGACCCAGTTCCAGATGTGGCCGAAGCCCCGGCGCAGTCGCGGGCGCTCGCCCGCCCAGGCCGACTCGGCGTCCCGGGCGCCGAACACCCGGCGCCACCAGGGCAGCCGTCCCGGGGTGTCCTCGCCGCGGGTCATCGACATGGCGCAACGGGAGCAGTAGTGCCGTTCGGGGCGGTTGAGGGTGGAGCACCAGGGGCAGGGGACGCCGCCCTCCGCGTCGGACTGCGGGCCCACGGCGCGCACCTGGGGGCGGTGGGCGACGGGACGTCCGGGCAGGACCGGCGCGACGGCGGGCTCGTCCGGGGCGCGGGGCTCCGGGTCGGCGACGGGAACGAGGAGGGACCTGGCCCGCTCGGCGGCGGCAGCGTCGTCGTCGTGGCGGTGGTGGGGCT
>NZ_NCTE01000323.1 GCF_002114215.1 Streptomyces sp. 13-12-16
GGGCGGGGCGGGGCGAACGCCACCCTTCCGCACAGCCCTGCAAGAAGGCAGCACACAGAACCCGGTCGCCCGGGGTATACCGCCGCCCCCGCGGTCACGATTCGGTTTCGGCCACCCCGCACCCTCTTGTCAGCCACCCGTGTAATCGATTCCAATCCTCCGTGTAATCGATTCCACGAGGAGGTGGAACGGCGATGGCGAGCATCAAGGACGTCGCCGCGCGGGCCGGGGTGTCCGTCGCCACGGTGTCGCGCGTCCTGAACGACCATCCGTCGGTCAGCGCGGACGCCCGCACCCGCGTGCTGGCCGCCGTCGAGGCGCTGGGCTACCGCCCGAACGCCGTCGCCCGCTCCCTGCGCACCGACCAGACCCGCACCCTCGGGCTGGTCATCAGCGACGTGATGAACCCGTACTTCACCGAGCTGGCCCGCTCCGTCGAGGAGGAGGCCCGCGCGCTCGGGTACAGCGTGATCATCGGCAACGCCGACGAGCGGCCCGACCTCCAGGACCACCACGTGACGACGCTGCTGGACCGCCGTATCGACGGGCTGCTCGTCTCCCCCACGGACGGCGGGTCGCCGGGCATGCTGGCCGCCGCCCGCGCGGGCACGCCCATGGTCTTCGTCGACCGGTGGATCCCCGGCGTGGACGTGCCCGTCGTCAGGTCGGACGGGCGCGACGCCGTACGGGACCTGGTCGCGCACCTGCACGGGCTCGGGCACCGGCGGCTCGCGATCATCGCCGGCCCGGCCGCCACCACCACCGGCCGCGAGCGCGTGGACGCCTTCCGGGAGGCGCTCGGCGCGTACGGGCTCCCCCTCCCCGACGCCTACATCGGCCAGGGCGACTTCCAGGCCGACAGCGGGCGCCGGGTCACCGAGGGCTTCCTCGACCTGGCCGAGCCGCCCGAGGTCGTGTTCGCCGCCGACAACCTGATGGCGCTCGGCGCACTGGACGCCGTCCGCGCGCGCGGGCTGCGGGTGCCCGACGACATCGCGCTGGCCGCGTTCGACGACATCCCGTGGTTCGTGCACACCGATCCGCCGGTCACCGCCATCGCCCAGCCCACCGGCGCGCTGGGGCGGGCCGCCGTGCGCGCGCTCGTCGACCGGATCGAGGGCAGGCCCGGCGAGTCCGTCACCCTCCCCGCCCGGCTCGTCGTGCGCCGCTCGTGCGGTGAGCCGGCGCCCCCACAGTCCCCGTCCCCCGTACGAAGGAGTACGTCGTGAGCAGCCCGGACGAGTTGCTGCGCATCGAGGGCATCCGCAAGACCTTCCCGGGCGTGGTCGCGCTCGACAGCGTCGACTTCGACCTGCGCCGGGGCGAGGTGCACGTGCTCCTCGGTGAGAACGGCGCCGGCAAGAGCACGCTGATCAAGATGCTCTCCGGTGCCTACACGCCCGACGCCGGCCGGATCACGGTCGGCGGCGAGGAGGTGCGCATCCACGGTGCGCAGGCCTCCGAGCGGCTCGGGATCGCCACCATCTACCAGGAGTTCAACCTCGTCCCCGACCTGACGGTCGCCGAGAACATCTTCCTCGGGCGGCAGCCGCGCCGCCTCGGGATGATCGACCGGAAGCGGATGGACGCGGACGCCGAGGTGCTGCTGAAGCGGGTCGGGGTGGACGTCTCCCCCCGTGCGCGGGTGCGCGAACTCGGCATCGCGCGGCTCCAGATGGTCGAGATCGCCAAGGCGCTCAGCCTGGACGCGCGCGTGCTCATCATGGACGAGCCGACCGCCGTGCTGACCTCCGAGGAGGTCGAGAAGCTGTTCGCCATCGTGCGGCGGCTGCGCGAGGACGGCGTCGGGATCGTGTTCATCACCCATCACCTGGAGGAGATCGCCGCCCTCGGCGACCGGGTCACCGTGATCCGGGACGGCCGCAGCGTCGGGCAGGTGCCCGCCTCCACGCCCGAGGACGAGCTCGTACGGCTCATGGTCGGGCGGTCGATCGAGCAGCAGTACCCGCGCGAGCGCGCCGACGCCGGTGACGCGCTGCTCAAGGTGGAGGGGCTGACCCGGGACGGTGTCTTCCACGACGTGAGCTTCGAGGTGCGGGCCGGTGAGGTCGTCGGCATCGCGGGACTCGTCGGGGCCGGGCGGACGGAGGTGGTCCGGGCGGTGTTCGGGGCCGACCCGTACGATGCCGGGACCGTGCACGTCGCGGGGACCCCGCTGCGCCGCCACGACGTGAACGCCGCCATGGCGGCCGGTGTCGGGCTCGTGCCCGAGGACCGCAAGGGGCAGGGGCTCGTCCTCGACGCCTCCGTCGAGGAGAACCTCGGCCTGGTCACCCTCAGGTCCGCCTCCCGCGGGGGGCTCGTCGACCTCAAGGGACAGCACGAGGCCGCCGGGCGGATCGCCGGGCAGCTCGGCGTGCGGATGGCCGGGCTCGGCCAGCACGTGCGCACGCTCTCCGGCGGCAACCAGCAGAAGGTCGTCATCGGCAAGTGGCTGCTGGCGGACACCAAGGTGCTCATCCTCGACGAGCCGACGCGCGGCATCGACGTCGGCGCGAAGGTCGAGATCTACCAGCTCATCAACGAACTGACGGCCGCCGGTGCCGCCGTGCTCATGATCTCCAGCGATCTGCCGGAGGTGCTCGGCATGAGCGACCGGGTGGTCGTCATGGCGCAGGGCCGCGTCGCGGGCGAACTCACCGCCGAACAGGCCACCCAGGACGCCGTGATGGCCCTCGCCGTCAGCACCCACACCAACGGAACGGAGGCCTCCCGTGGCCACTGACACGCTCAAGGGCAAGCCGGGCGCGCAGGGCGGCGCCACGGCCGGCCTGCGCCGCCTGCTCCTCGACAACGGCGCGCTGACCGCGCTGATCGTCCTCGTCATCGCCATGTCGGCGCTGTCCGGGGACTTCCTGACCGCCGACAACCTCCTCAACGTCGGCGTCCAGGCCGCCGTGACCGCGATCCTCGCCTTCGGCGTCACCTTCGTGATCGTCTCGGCGGGCATCGACCTGTCGGTCGGCTCCGTCGCCGCGCTGTCCGCGACGGTGCTGGCGTGGAGCGCGACCGAGGCCGGGATCCCGGTCGCCCTGGCCGTCCTGCTGGCCGTCGCGACGGGCATCGCCTGCGGTCTGGTCAACGGCTTCCTCATCTCGTACGGCAAGCTGCCGCCGTTCATCGCGACGCTGGCCATGCTGTCGGTGGGGCGCGGTCTGTCGCTCGTCATCTCGCAGGGCTCGCCCATCGCCTTCCCGGACTCGGTCTCCCACTTGGGCGACACGCTGGGCGGCTGGCTGCCGGTGCCGGTGCTCGTGATGGTCGTCATGGGGCTGCTCACCGCCTTCGTGCTCGGACGGACGTACATCGGCCGCTCCATGTACGCCATCGGCGGCAACGAGGAGGCCGCGCGCCTTTCGGGCCTGCGGGTGAAGCGGCAGAAGCTCGCCATCTACGCCTTCTCCGGGCTGTTCGCCGCCGCCGCGGGCATCGTGCTCGCCTCCCGGCTGGCCTCCGCGCAGCCGCAGGCCGCGCAGGGCTACGAGCTGGACGCGATCGCCGCCGTCGTCATCGGTGGCGCGTCCCTCGCGGGCGGCACCGGCAAGGCGTCGGGCACGCTGATCGGCGCGCTGATCCTCGCCGTGCTGCGCAACGGGCTCAACCTGCTGTCCGTCTCCGCGTTCTGGCAGCAGGTCGTCATCGGTGTCGTCATCGCGCTGGCCGTCCTCTTCGACACGCTGCGCCGCAAGGCGGGCGCGACCACCCCGGCCGCCGGGGCCTCCGGGGGCGGGAACAGGGGCAGGCAGGCACTCACGTACGTCATCGCGGCGGTCGTCGCCGTCGCGGTCGTCGGCGCGACCTCCCTGCTCCACAACGGGTCGTCGGCCGGCAGGACGCAGAAGATCGGCCTGTCGCTGTCGACGCTCAACAACCCCTTCTTCGTGCAGATCCGCAACGGCGCCGAGGAGGAGGCGAAGAAGCTGGGCGTGGACCTGACGGTCACGGACGCGCAGAACGACGCCTCCCAGCAGGCCAACCAGCTGCAGAACTTCACCAGCGGCTCGCTCTCCGCGGTCGTCGTCAACCCGGTGGACTCCGACGCGGCCGCACCCGCCGTGCGCGGCGCCAACAAGGCCGGCATCCCGGTCGTCGCCGTGGACCGCGGGGTCAACGGGGCGGACACGGCCGCGCTGGTCGCCTCCGACAACGTCGAGGGCGGCGCGCTGGGCGCCAAGGCGCTCGCCGAGAAGCTCGGCGGCAAGGGCACCATCGTCATCCTCCAGGGGCAGGCCGGCACCTCCGCCAGCCGGGAGCGCGGCGCGGGCTTCGCGGCCGGGCTGAAGGACTACCCGGGCATCGAGGTCGTCGCCAAGCAGCCCGCGGACTTCGACCGCACCAAGGGCCTGGACGTGATGACGAACCTGCTCCAGGCGCACCCCGACGTCGACGGTGTCTTCGCCGAGAACGACGAGATGGCGCTCGGCGCGATCAAGGCGCTCGGCTCCAAGGCCGGGAAGTCGGTCCAGGTCGTCGGGTTCGACGGTACGCCGGACGGGCTGAAGGCGGTCGAGGCCGGCACGTTGTACGCGTCCGTCGCGCAGCAGCCGTCGGAACTGGGCCGGATCGCGGTACGGAACGCGCTGCGGGCCGCCGAGGACGAGAAGGTGGAAAGCATGGTGAAGGTGCCGGTGAAGGTGGTCACGCGGGAGAACGTGGCCGGCTTCGAGGGCTGACGCCGGACGCAGGGACACACGGGCGGGCGGTCACGACGACCGCCCGCCCCCACACTCGGACGCACTCGGATCGGGGAGCGACTCATGTACGACTACGACCTCCTGGTCGTCGGATCGGCCAACGCCGACCTGGTGATCGGGGTCGAGCGCCGGCCCGGCGCCGGGGAGACGGTGCTCGGTTCCGACCTGGCCGTCCACCCGGGCGGCAAGGGCGCGAACCAGGCGGTCGCCGCCGCCCGGCTCGGCGCCCGTACGGCCCTGCTGGCGCGGGTCGGCGACGACGGGCACGGACGACTGCTGCTGGACTCGCAGCGGACGGCCGGGGTGGACACGGTGGGCGTGCTGGTGGGCGGGGCGCCCACCGGGGTCGCGCTGATCACGGTGGACCCGTCGGGGGACAACAGCATCGTCGTCTCGCCGGGCGCCAACGGCCGGCTGACGCCGGCGGACGTACGGGCGGCCGGGAGCCTGTTCCACGCCTCCCGGGTGGTCTCCGCGCAGTTGGAGATCCCGCTGGAGGCGGTGGTGGAGGTGGTGCGGAGCCTGGTGCCGGGCAGCCGGTTCGTGCTGAACCCGTCCCCGCCGCGTCCGCTCCCGGCGGAGGTGCTGGCGGCCTGCGACCCGCTGATCGTCA
>NZ_NCTE01000324.1 GCF_002114215.1 Streptomyces sp. 13-12-16
CCCTGCCCGCGCGGGCCGCCGAGGCGCGCCGGGCCGACGGCACGCTCACCCGGATCGCCTCACGCGCCGCCACCGCCACCGCGCTCGGCGACGGGCTCACCGCGCTGATCTCCGGACTGACCGTCGCGGCCGCCGCCCTCGTCGGCGTCCAGGCCGTGGCCGACGGCCGGCTGGACGGTGTGGCCCTCGCCGTCGTCGTCCTCACCCCGATGGCCGCGTTCGAGGCCGTCCTCGGGATGCCGCTCGCCGTGCAGTACCGGCAGCGGGTGCGCCGCAGCGCCGAGCGCGTGTACGAGGTCCTGGACGCCCCGGCCCCCGTACGGGAGCCGCAGGCGCCCCGGCAGGCGCCCGCGTCGCCGTTCCCGCTCGTGATCAAGGGGTTGGCCGTCCGGCACCCCGGACAGGACCGGGACGCGCTCGCCGGGGTGGACCTGACGCTGGAACGGGGCCGCCGGGTCGCGGTGGTCGGCCCGTCCGGCTCCGGGAAGACGACCCTCGCGCAGGCGCTGCTGCGGTTCCTGGACCCGGACGCGGGCGCCTACACCCTGGCCGGGGTGGACGCGTACGCCCTGGACGGCGACGACGTGCGGCGGCTGGTCGGACTGTGCGCGCAGGACGCGCACCTCTTCAACAGCTCGGTGCGGGAGAACCTGCTGCTCGCCAGGAAGGACGCGACCGAGGACGACCTGCGCGACGCTCTTCGCCGGGCCCGGCTGCTGGAGTGGGCCGACGGCCTGCCCGACGGGCTCGACACGCTCGTCGGCGAGCACGGGGCGCGGCTGTCCGGCGGGCAGCGGCAGCGGCTGGCGCTCGCCCGGGCGCTGCTCGCGGACTTCCCCGTGCTGGTGCTGGACGAACCCGCCGAACACCTCGACCTGCCGACCGCCGACGCGCTCACCGCCGACCTGCTGGCCGCCACCGAGGGCCGTACGACGCTGCTCATCACCCACCGGCTGGCCGGTCTGGAGGCGGTGGACGAGGTGGTCGTGCTGGACGAGGGACGGGTGGTGCAACGCGGTCCGTACGCCGAACTGGTCGCCGCGGCCGGTCCGTTGCGGGCGATGGCGCGCAGGGAGGAGCAGGCGGGACTCCTGGTGGCGGCACACTAGCCCGGTGGGCGCCTTCCGCGTGACGGCACGTCAAGCGTGGGGGAACAGACGGCTGTTCGGCGGTATCACTGGTCCGTACGGGGCTGGTGGTCCCCCATGTGTACGACGTGAACAGGACCGTGCGCCGGGGCGGGGGCCAGGATCGCAGTCATGCGCTTCACCCGCCGCCATCCGCTGCTCACCACCGTGCTGCTGTGCGCGCTCGCCGTGCTCGCCGCCCGGCCCGCCGACGGCGGCCACACCCCCGGACACGGCTCCGCGTCCGGCGTCAGCGCGGAAGTGGCGCGGCTGTACGAGGAAGCGGCGGCGGCGACGGAGCGGTACGAGGCCGGTCGGCGTGAGGCCGAGAGGCAGCGGGCCGAGGGGCAGCGGCTGGAGGAGCGGCTCGACCGGGAGCGGCGGGAGATGGCCGTGCTGCACGAGGACCTGGGCCGGATCGCGAGCTCCCAGTACCGGGACGGCGGCGGGCTGCCGCTCACCGCGCACATGCTGCTCGCCGACGATCCCGAGGAGCTGATGCGTGGTCAGCGGGTGGTGCGGCAGGCGGAGGTGTCGCTCGACAAGGCGATCGGCAGGAGCGAACGGGCCGAGGCCCGGCTCGCCCGCGACGAGGCGAAGGCCGCGGCGGCGTGGAAGGAGCTGGAGGAGCGGAACACGGAACTCGCCGCCCTGCGGCAGGGCATCGAGCGGAAGCTCGAAGCGGCGCGGTGGAAGCTCCAGGGCCAGGCGGACGCCTCCGTCGCGGCCGGCGCCTGCCGCGGCGCGGTCCGCCTCGACCAGCCCCGGACGCGGTTCACCACCAGCTGGGTGGCGCCGGTGGAGACGTACGAACTGTCCGCCTCCTACGGCAGCGGCGGCGCCCGGTGGGCGAACCGGCACACCGGGCAGGACTTCGCGGTGCCGATCGGCACGCCGGTGCGGGCCGTGGGCGCCGGGAAGGTGGTGAAGGTGTCCTGCGGGGGCGCCTTCGGCATCGAGATCGTGATCCGGCACGCGGGCGGCTACTACACGCAGTACGCCCATCTCGCCGCCGTCGCCGTCGACCAGGGGGAGCGGGTCGTGCCCGGACAGTGGATCGGCCAGTCCGGCACCAGCGGCAACTCCACGGGCCCGCACCTGCACTTCGAGGTGCGGGTCACGCCGGAGACGGGGTCGGCGGTGGACCCCGTGCCGTGGCTGGCGCGGTACGGGGTGTCGCTCTGAGCTACGGGTGCTCGTTCAGCAGCCGCTCGATCACCACGGCCACCCCGTCGTCGTTGTTGGCGACGGTGCGGCCCGAGGCGGCGGCGATCACGTCCGGGTGGGCGTTGCCCATCGCGTAGGAACGGCCGGCCCAGGTCAGCATCTCGACGTCGTTCGGCATGTCGCCGAAGGCGACGACCTCCTCGTGCGAGATGCCGCGCTCGGCACAGCACAGGGCGAGCGTGCTGGCCTTGGACACCTCGGGGCCGCTGATCTCCAGCAGGGCGCTGGGGCTGGAGCGGGTGACGTTGGCACGGTCGCCGACGGCGAGCCGGGCCAGGGTCAGGAAGGCGTCGGGGTCGAGCTCGGGGTGGTGGGCGAGGATCTTGAGCACCGGCTCGCCGGCGGTGTGGGAGTCCGGGGCCAGCAGCTCCTCGGCGGGAGCGAGCGTGTCCGGGACCTCCATGTGCAGCTTCGGGTACGCCGGCTCCTGGTTGAAGCCGAAGGTCTGCTCCACGGCGTACACCGTGCCCGGCGCCGCCTCGCGCAGCAGCCGTACGGCGTCCAGCGCGTTCTGCCGGGGCAGCTCGCGCACCTTCACGAAGCGGTGCGCGCCGGGGCCGCCGTGCAGGTCGACGACGGCCGCGCCGTTGCCGCAGATGGCGAGCCCGTGGCCGTGGACGTGGTCGCTGACGACGTCCATCCAGCGGGCCGGGCGGCCGGTGACGAAGAAGACCTCGATGCCCGCCTCCTCGGCGGCGGCGAGCGCGGCGACGGTGCGCGGGGACACCGACTTGTCGTCGCGCAGCAGGGTGCCGTCGAGGTCGGTGGCGATGAGCCGCGGTCGGGTGGGGGCTGCCTGGGTCTCGGGCTGTCGGGTCGCTGAGGTCACCCGGTCATTGTCCCGCATATGCCCGCACGGCCGTGCGGGACTCCGCACATCTGAGTGGTTACCGCCGTCACCAGCGGTCTCTCCCACGCCCTGGGGCAGCGGGGGTCACCGCAGCTGCGCCGGCGCCTCCATGGCGATCCGTTCGAAGACCTTCTGGTCCGCGGCGAAGTCCGAGTCGGGAATGGGCCAGTGGATCACGATCTCGGTGAAGCCCAGCTCCGCGTGGCGGCCCGCGAAGTCGACGAAGGCGTCCAGGGACTCCAGCGGACGGCCCCGGTCCGGGGTGAATCCGGTGAGCAGGATCCTGTCCAGCCCGGTCACGTCCCGGCCCAGCTCGGCGCAGGCGTCGGCCAGCTTCTCCGCCTGACCGCGAATGGCCTGAACCGACTGTTCGGGCGTGCCGTTCTCGTACAGCCGGGGATCGCCCGTGGTCACCCAGGCCTGCCCGTGGCGTGCCGCGAGCCGCAGCCCGCGCGGTCCGGTGGCCGCCACGGCGAACGGCAGCCGGGGCCGCTGCACACAGCCCGGGATGTTGCGCGCCTCGTGCGCCGCGTAGAAGTCGCCCTCGTACGACACCGAGTCCTCGGTGAGCAGCCGGTCGAGCAGCGGCACGAACTCGGCGAAGCGGTCGGCGCGCTCGCGGGGTGTCCAGGGCTCCTGGCCGAGCGCCGTGGCGTCGAAGCCGGTGCCGCCCGCGCCGATCCCGAGGGTGACGCGCCCGCCGGAGATGTCGTCGAGGGAGATGAGCTCCTTGGCGAGGGTCACCGGGTGCCGGAAGTTCGGCGAGGTCACCAGCGTGCCCAGCCGCATCCGGTCGGTCACGGCCGCGGCGGCGGTCAGGGTGGGGACGGCGCCGAACCAGGGGCCGTCCCGGAAGGTGCGCCAGGACAGGTGGTCGTAGGTGTACCCCGTGTGGAAGCCGAGCTCCTCGGCACGCACCCACGCCGAACGGCTGCCTTCGTGCCAGCGGCGGTACGGGAGGATCACGGTGCTCAGGCGCAGAGTCATACCACCGAGCCTATGCGTCGGGCCGTGTTTCACGTGAAACGATCACGCCGTCCGTGTTCCGTCTCAGTGGCTCGCGGGAAACCGCAGGTACCGGCTCGGCACGGTCCGGGTCAGCCACACGCCGTTGGCGCTCACGTGGAAGACATGGCCGTCGCGGTGCATGGCGGCCGCGTCCACGGACAGGACGACCGGGCGGCCCCGGCGGGCGCCGACCCGGGTCGCCGTCTCGCGGTCGGCGGAGAGGTGCACGTCGTGCCGGTTCATGGGCCGCAGCCCTTCGGTGCGGATCGCCTCCAGGTTCCGGGCGACGGTGCCGTGGTACAGGTACGGCGGTGGGGTGGCCGGCGCCAGTCCGAGGTCGACCTCGACGCTGTGGCCCTGGCTGGCGCGGATCCGGGTGCCCTCGACGGCGAAGCGCCGCTTGTCGTTGGTGGCGACGACGTGGTCCAGTTCCTCCCGGGTGAACCGGAAGCCGTGCGCGGACGCCGCGGCGATCAGCGCCTCGATCTCGACCCAGCCGCCCTCGTCGAGGGTCAACCCGATCCTCTCGGGCTGGTGGCGCAGATGCTTGGAGAGGTACTTCGACACCTTCACGGTGCGTCTTTCGTCCATCCGTTCAGATTGCCGGGAGAGACGCGCATCACGCGATCGATTTAGCTCCGGAGGTTTGATCCACAGCCAAGTGTGTTTATCCACAGGGGAATTGACGCTCTCTGTGGACAACTGGACTCGCGTGGACCGGTCTTACCTCGGCCATCCCTCGCACCGGCCATCCCTCGCACCGGCCATCCCTCGCACCGGCCATCCCTCGCACCGGCCATCCCTCGCACCGGCCATCCCTCACACCGGCGGCTTCACCCGCGCGATCCTCCGCAGCACCCCCGGCGCCCACCGCGACAGCGCGTACGCGGTCCGCGCCTCCGGGGTGACCGGCACCACCGCCTCGTCACGCGCCACCGCCCGCAGGATCGCGGCGGCGACCTTCTCCGGCGGGTAGTTCCGCAGCCCGTACAGGCGTGCCGCCCGCTTCCGCAGCCGCCGCTCCTCCTCGGCGTCCACGCCCGCGAAGCGCGCGGTGGAGGTGATGGGGGTGTTCACGAACCCGGGGCACACCGCCGTCACGCCGATGTCCCGGCCCGCCAACTCCGCCCGCAGGCACTCGCTCAGCATCAGCACCGCCGCCTTGGAGGTGCTGTAGGCGGGCAGCGCCCTGGACGGCTGGAACGCCGCCGCCGAGGCGACGTTGACGATGTGGCCGCCCTGTCCGCGCTCGGCCATCCGCCGCCCGAAGAGCCGGCAGCCGTGGATCACCCCCCACAGATTGACGTCGAGGACCTTCCTCCAGTCCTCCGGGGTGGTGTCGAAGAAGGAGCCGCCCAGCCCGATGCCGGCGTTGTTCACCAGGACGTCCACCACGCCGTACTCGGTGGTGACCCGCTCGGCGAGCTTCTCCATGGCCCGTTCGTCGGACACGTCCACCGTCTCCGCCCAGGCCGCCGCCGCTCCGCGACCGCGGGCCTCCCCGGCGGTACGGGCCGCGGCCTCCGCGTCCCGGTCGACCGCCAG
>NZ_NCTE01000325.1 GCF_002114215.1 Streptomyces sp. 13-12-16
CGGTGGGCCGGGTTCGCGGCGGTCGAGGTGGACCCGGCACAGCGGCGGCGGGGGCTGGCGACGGCCGTGATGGCGGCGCTGGCCCGGCGGGCGCTGGACGAGGGCGCCTCGGCGGCCTGGCTCCAGGTCGAGGACGACAACGCGGGGGCGCGGGCGCTGTACGACCGCATGGGCTTCGCCGCGCACCACGCGTACCACCACCACCGCGCTCCGGAATCGTCGGCTCCGGCAGGTGAGGGAGCGCTGTGAACGGGCACGAACCGGGTATGCGCGCTCCACGCCCCCCATCGCCCGAGCGCTCCGGCGAACTGCGCCGGCGGTTCGCCGAGGAGGCCCGCTGCGAGCGGCCGGACCTGTCCACGCTGTGCCTGCTGGTCGGCGCGGAGGCGGACGGCACGCTGGACGAGGCGGGCATGGACGCCGTGGAGGTGGAGCTGGACCGGCTGGCCGGTGAGCTGCCCTACCGGCCCGGCTCGCCGCGCGCGTGGGCGCAGGCGCTGCGGGAGCTGCTGGGCGAGCGGTACGGCTTCCACGGCGTTCCGGACGACTACCAGCGGCTGGAGTCGTCGCTGCTGCACGAGGTGCTGCGGCGGCGGCGCGGGCTGCCGATCCTGCTGTCGGTGGTGTGGATGGAGGTGGCCCGGCGGGCGGGGGCGCCGGTGTACGGGGTGGCGCTGCCCGGGCACTTCGTCGTCGGCTTCGGGGAGGCGGAGGGGCAGGTGCTCGCCGACCCCTTCGACGGGGGCCGGGTGCTGACCGGCGCCGACGCGGAGCTGCTGGTCACCGGGGCGACGGGGGCGCCGCTGGACGCGTCGATGCTGACGCCGGCGGGGACGCTGGACGTCGTCCTGCGGATCCTGAACAACGTCCGGGCGTGGTCGGCGGCGCGTCCCGAGCACTCCGGTGTGGGGCTGTGGGCGGTGGACCTGTCCCTGCTCCTCCCCTCGCACCCGGCACGGCTGCGCTACGAGCGGGCGCAGCTCCTGGTGCGGCGCGGCGACTTCCAGGACGGCGCGCGGGAGCTGGAGGCGTACGCGGAGACGGTGGCGGCGGTGGACGGGCCGGCGGCGGAGCGGATCCGGGGCCAGGCGCAGGCGGCGCGGGCGCTGCTCAACTAGGAAGCGGGCGCCCGGTGATCCACCGGGCGCCCGCTCGCGGACGTCGCGTCAGCTCGGGTCCGTGTCGATGACGGCGACGCGGTCGGTCTTGTCGGTCAGCGCCAGGCGGAGGGCGCCGTAGACGTCCTGGGGGGTGACGGCCGTCTTCTCGCCGTTGCCCCGGGCGATGAGCACACCGTCGAACGTCTGGCCGTACAGCTTCTGCAGGGCCTTCAGGTCGGGCTTCTCCGCCAGCTTGCCGTCGACGGCCTGCACCCCGAGGAACTTCCACAGGGAGTTCTCCGGGCTGAACTCGATGGAGTGGGCGGCGTCCGTCTGCACGATCACGTTGGCCGACATCGCCGGCTCGGCGAACTCCTTCATCATCCGGTCGACCTCGGCCTTGGTGACCTTCGGCTGCTGGGCGGCCGTCGGGACGTTCACCGGGGCGGACTTCCCGGTCTCGACCTGGGTGCGGTACGCCGCCGTCACCACGTCGGCCGCCTTGGCGACGTCGATGCCCTGACCGCCCTCGGGGTACACCGGGACGGCCTTGCCGGACTCGAACTTGATCGAGCCCTCGGCCACCGAGCCGGAGCCGCCGGCGGCGTCCTCCAGGGCTGCCTGCAGCTTCTCCTCGTCGACGGGCATGACCGGCTCGACCACGCGCTCGTTGCCGATGAGGGAACCGATGACGTTGACCGGGTTGTAGTCGCTGCCCGCGGCCCCGCCGACGGTGGCGGCGGTGTCGAACTGCAGGCCCGCGTTGTCCGGCTCCAGCTCGACGGTCCTGCCGCCGACCGACAGCTTCAGCGGCTGGTCCAGCCGGTCGTCGAGGGCCGCGTCGAGCTTCTTCACGGCCTCGTCGCGGGTGCCGCCGCCGATGTCGACGCCGAGCACGGTGGTGCCCTTCGGGACGTCGGAGCGGTTCATCAGCAGTCCGGCGCCGTAGGCGACACCGGCGAGGAAGACCACGCAGCCGCAGAGCAGGACGAGCTTGTTGCGCCCCTTCTTCTTCGCCGGCTTCGAGGAGCTCGCCGGGGGCGTGGAGACCGGCTCGGGCAGCTTCGGGGGCGTGTGCGGCCGAGGGCCGTCGGCCGGGGCCCCGGGGGCGTTGAAGTCCGCGCCCGGCGGGACGACCGGGATGCCGCTGGTGACGGTGTGCCCGGAGACGTTGTCGTGGCGGGGGCCGTAGCCCGGGGTGCCGGGCTGGGCGGGCCGCTGCGGGGTGAGGATCGCGGTGTCGTCGCTCAGACCGCCACCGGGCGCGCCGGGGCCGCCGCCCTGGTCGGCGAAGCCGGCGGGGGCGCCCTGGGACG
>NZ_NCTE01000326.1 GCF_002114215.1 Streptomyces sp. 13-12-16
CACGCCGGCACGGTCCCGCGCCCCTTCAGGACGCCGCCGAAGACCCCCAGGGCCGCTCGGCGCGGGGCGGGGGGCCGCCCGGCCCATCGCCCCGCCCCCGGTGGCGGCGCAGGGTGGAGGAGTACGGGCCGTACTCCTCCACACCGGAGGTTCCCCGGACAGCGAGGAGCCACTGTGCAGACCAAGGAGATAGACGCCACCGCCCTGGAGACGCTGCTGGCCGCGGCGGTGGCGGCGCCTTCGATCCACAACACCCAGCCCTGGCGCTTCGGCTTCGACCTGGGCACCCGGGCGGTCACGGTCCACGCCGACCGCAGCCGGACCCTGGCGCTGGCCGACCCGCACGGACGCGCCCTGTACCTGTCCGCCGGCTCGGCCGTCCTCAACCTGCGGGTCGCCGCCGCCCACCTGGGCTGGGAGCCCGTACCGCACCTGCTGCCGGACCCCGGCGATCCGGAACTCCTGGCCACCGTGCAGCTGACCGCCACCAGGGACCCCTCGCCGGCCCACCGCGCCCTGTACCCGGCCGTGGCACGGCGCCACTCCAGCCGGATGCCGTTCACCGGCCGCCCGGTGCCCGAACCGGTCGTCGCCGACATGACCGCCGCCGCGCGGGCCGAGGGCGCCCACCTGTACGTCCCGGACATCCTCCAGACCCGCCGCCTGCTGCGGGTGACGTCGGCGGCCGAGCTGCGCAACGCCACGGACGAGGCCCGTACCGCCGAGAGCCGCGCCTGGGTCGCCCCGCCCGGGGCGGGCCCGTACGGCATACCGCTCACCGCCGCCCGCCCGCTGGACGCCGCGGGACGCATGC
>NZ_NCTE01000327.1 GCF_002114215.1 Streptomyces sp. 13-12-16
CCCGCAGGAGCCGCGCGACCGTGACGCCCCACGGCAGCCGCAGCCCCGCCGCCGCGAGGAGTTCCGTGCGGGCCAGCACGTCGGCCGCCGGGCCGGTGTGCGCGCCGGACGGGGTGAGCAGGGCCGCGTCGTCGGCCCAGCGCAGGGCGAGGTCCACGTCGTGGGTGGCCATGACGACCGTCGTGCCGTTCTCGCGCAGGCCGTCGAGGGTCGCGAGGAGGCGTTCCTGGCCGTCGGGGTCCAGGCCCGCCGTCGGCTCGTCGAGGATCAGGACGCGGGGCCGCATGGCGACCGCGCCCGCGATCGCCGTCCGCTTGCGCTGCCCGTAGGACAGCAGGTGCGTGGGACGGTCGGCGAGGGCGGTGATGTCCAGCGCGGCGAGTGCCTCCGCCACCCGGGCGCGCACCTCCGCGTCGGACAGGCCGAGGTTGAGCGGCCCGAACGACACGTCCTGGCCGACGGACGCCGCGAACAACTGGTCGTCGGGGTCCTGCACCACCAGTTGCACGGTGGTGCGCAGCGCCGTCAGCCCTTTCCGGTCGTACCGCACCGCCCGGCCCTCGACGGTCAACTCGCCCCCGTCCGGGCGAAGTCCGCCGCTGAGCAGTCGCATCAGCGTCGTCTTCCCGCTGCCGTTGCGTCCCAGCAGCGCCAACGCGCGCCCCTCGCGCACCTCGAAGTCCAGGCCGCTGAGCACGGGCGGGCCGTCCTCGTACGCGAACGACGCGCCCCGCAGGGCCACCAGGAGGGACTCGTTCACGACAGCGGCCTTTCCAGTACGAAGGTGAGGGCGGCCAGTGCCGCGAGGAGTACGGTGCTCAGCACCGTGAACCGGACGGAGACGCGGGCCTCGGGCACCAGCACGCGCAGGGTGCCGTCGTAACCGCGTCCGGCGAGCCCCGTCTGCAACCGCGCCGCCCGGTCGAAGGACCGGACGAACGCGGTCGCGCCCAGCCCGCCCAGCGACCGCCACGTCGCCGCCCGGGTGGTGTGCCCGAGCCGGGCCGCCTGCGCCTCCCCGACGCGGCGCACCGAGTCCAGCAGCAGGAAGCTCATCCGGTACGTCACCAGCGCCACGTCCACGAGCGGGGCCGGCACCCCGGCCCGCACCAGACGCGGCAGCAGGTCCGACATGGGCGTGGTGAAGGCGAACAGCAGCACGCCCAGCGAGGCCGCCGACGTGCGCAGCATCAACTCCCCGGCGCGCAGCGGCCCGTCCTCGGCCCAGGACACGAACCCGCCCGGCCCGCCCACCCGGACCAGCAGCGTCAGCGCCCCGGTGACGCAGAAGCCCAACGGCACCCGGTACGCCC
>NZ_NCTE01000328.1 GCF_002114215.1 Streptomyces sp. 13-12-16
CCGAGCCCGGCCTGGCCCCGGTCGGCTGACCGGCCGCCCCCGGCCGCACGGAACGACCGCGCGTCCCCGCCGCAGCGGACGGGGGTGCGCGGTCCTGTCGCGGGGGTCTACGAGCCCGCCGCCCCCCGGTGCTCCGCCGCGATGCCGAAGCGCTGCCGTTCGCGGGGAGCGGACGCGGCCTCACGGACACCGGCCACCGTGCTGATCACCTGCTCCTCGGCGGCCTCCGGCGCCCCCTTGAGCTCTTCGAGTCGTCGCAGGTCATCGGCGGAGACGAGGGCGACGAGGGGTTTTCCGTGCCGGGTCACGACGACGCGCTCACCGCCGTACACCACGCGGTTGATGAGGTCGGCGAGCTCAGCCCTGGCTTGGGTAACCGGAATCTCGTAGGCCATGGACCCATCATAACGTCACGTACGTCCTGTACATTTTTTACAGAGACAACCAGACAGGAGGGGCTCCCATGACCCGACCGTCCGCCCGCCACGTCCTGCCCGAGCTCACCGAACGCACGGCATCGGGGAACCGGACGACGGACCCCTACTCGAAGCTGCTCGAGGAGCGGATCGTCATCCTCGGGACACAGATCGACGAGACCTCCGCGAACGACGTGATGGCGCAGTTCATGTACCTGGAGCACCACTCCCCCGACCGGGACGTCTCGCTCTACGTCAACTCCCCCGGCGGCTCCTTCCACGCCATGTCGGCGATCTACGACACGCTGCGCTACGTCTCCTGCGACGTGCAGACGATCTGCCTGGGCCGGGCGGAGGGCGCCGCCGCGCTGCTGCTGGCCGCCGGCACCCCGGGCAAGCGACTGCTGCTGCCCGGTTCCCGCCTGGTGCTCCGTCAGCCCTCCCTCCTGGAGCCGGTCGAGGGACAGGCCGGCGATCTGGCGATCCAGGCCGAGGAGTTGACCCGTATCCGGTCGCGGATGGAGGAGATCCTGGTCCGGCACACGGGCCGCACCCCGGAGCAGGTCCGGGCGGACATCGAGCGGGACAAGGTCCTCGACGCACGGGCGGCGGTGGAGTACGGCCTGGCGGACCGGATCGTGCCCGACCGCAGGAGCCCGTCCCCCGCCTCCGGCGCGAGGTGAGCCGCGGATGCTGCCACCGGAGCTGCCGCCGCTGCCCGCGCTGACCCGCGCGGAGGCCGAGTTGATCGACCGTTACCTCGAGGCCGTCGACCTGCTCGGCCGGGTCAACCCGGCCCTGGGCGGTGACACCTACCGCGGACTGCGCGCGGCTCAGGCGCTGGTCGGCAAGGCCGTCGCGCTGCGCGACGCGCTGACCCTGATGCACCGGCGCGGCGAGAGCGAACTGCACTCCGGCACGCTGGCCCGCGCCCTGCGCGTGCTGGACGGCGAACGGCGCACGGCCAGGGTCACGCTGCCGCCGGCCCCCGGCAGTTGACACGCGGGGGCCCCGGACGGCGGCCCCGGTCGACGGCGTGCCCCGGCCGGGGTTGAAACGGACCAAAAGGCGTACCCCCGTCCGGCGTAGACGAACCTGCTGTTTTCGGGCGCCCGGAGTTGCGCAACGCGCGTACCGCACGGCCGGAACGATGCTTTCCGCCCCTGGTCCGCGGCTCCCCCGGGCCCTCGGAGAGGGTCCGAACACGGAGGCGTCCACCCGAACGGGTGATTGGTGAGTAACAACACAAACCCCACGTTCCGTTGGGATTTCGACCGCGCCATGAGCCAAGATCCCTGACTGACGACAAGCCCCCGCCGCCGCGGCGGGGCGATCCGGGCGGACGCCGAGTCCTGCCGCCGCCCGGATGACCGGTCGACAGGAGTGGATCGGCAGGAGTGGAGGACCCAAGCACGACGGGCCGCCGGGACGTCAGTTCCGAGCAGTCCTTGGGGTGAAGCCGCACGTGTGCGGCCGGGCCACTTCGCCAGCCCGAATCCGACAGGTCATCCTTCACAGGCGGCTGACGAAGGGTTGCGCATGACTGCGCTCAATCGTGTCCCGTCTCTCATGGCCCGGGCCGGCACGGCCTCGGCCCTCACCCTGGCCGCCGTGGGCGGCTCCATCGTGGTCCCCGGCGCCGCCTCGGAGGCGGCCGCCGCGAGCTCCGCCGCCAAGGCGCTGAGCGTCGCCGCCTCCAAGAAGGGCTCGCCCTACCAGTGGGGCGCCACGGGACCGTACAGGTTCGACTGCTCGGGTCTGACGCTGTACTCGTTCAAGAAGGCCGGCAAGAAGCTGCCGCGCACCGCCGCCCAGCAGTACAACAAGACGCGTCACATCTCCGCCGGGAACCGCAAGGCGGGAGACCTGGTGTTCTTCCACTCGGGCGGCTACGTCTACCACGTCGGCATCTACGCGGGTAAGGGCAAGATCTGGCACGCCCCGAAGACCGGGGACGTGGTGCGCCTGCAGAAGATCTGGACCCGCAGCGTCTCCTACGGCCGGGTGAGGTGACCCCGGGGGCGGCGGTGTCCCGGGAACACCGCCGCCCGGCTACTGCTCCTGCTGCCCGGCCGCCGTGACCGCCTCGGCGGGCCGGACGGTCCACGGGAGTTCGACCGACACGGTCTTGCCGCCCTCGCGCGTGGGGCGGATTCTGAGCCTGCCGCCGCATTCCACGGTCAGCCAGCGGATGATGACCAGCCCGCGGCCGTTGTCCTGCTGGACCGCCGCGGGCAGCCGCTTGGGGAACCGCGGGTGGCTGTCCGTGACACCGATGTGCACCCGTTCGTCACGGACCAGGACGACGTCCACGGTGAACGTGGGCGACTGCCCGAACGTGTGCTGCACCGCGTTGGTGGCGAGTTCGGAGACGATCAGCCGGACGGTGTCGCACAGTTCCGCGTCCGCCGGCATGCCCCATTCCTCCAGTGTGCCCACCACATGGGCACGGGCGGCCGAGACCGAGGCGGGATCGCTCGGCAGAGTGACGGATGCTTCCAGATGGTCTGCCATGGCGACGTCGTCCCTTTCCCACGGGACCGCAGTCCGACACGGAGCGGATGGTTCGAGTACGGTCCCGCACTGGTGCTTCGCCGTCAGACTGCCATCCCCGCACGGCGCAGGACGGCGATCCGCCAAGATGTGCATATATCTGTCGCTCAAAACGGTGAACTCTGCGACGGGAGACCGTATCCGGGCGACTCGGAAGGAGTAAGGAGAAGTCCATGCAGCACGGTCCCGCGGTGCGCCGCCGCAAACTGGGCGCCGAACTGCGCGCGCTGCGCACCTCGGCGGGACTCACCAGCGGTGAGGCGGCCCGCCTCGCGGGCTGGCACCAGTCGAAGGTGAGCCGGATCGAGACGGGCACGAGCGGGGTGAAACCGGCCGACGTGCGGTTACTGCTCGACGTCTACGGCGTGGCCGACCCACAGCTGCGGGAGTTGCTGCTGACGCTGTCGGGCTCCGGGGACGGCGACGGACGGCACCACTGGTGGCACGCCTACCGGGGCGTACTGCCGCCGACCTACCGGGACTTCATCAGCCTGGAGTCGCAGGCCAGCGCGATGCGCACCCTGGAGACCACGGTGATCCCGGGTCTGCTGCAGACACCGGAGTACGCGCGCGCCGTGACGGAGGCGGCCCTGGAGGACGCGTCGGAGGAGCGCCTGGACACGCTGGTGGAAGTGCGGCTGGCCCGGCAGGACGTGCTGCGGGCGACACCGCCGCTGGAGCTGAGCGCGGTCCTGGACGAGGCGGTGCTGCGCCGGGAGGTCGGGGGCCCCGGCGTGATGACCCGTCAGCTCGACCGGCTGGTCGAGGCGGCCCGTCTGCCCCAAGTGCGGTTGCAGGTCCTGCCGTTCAGTGCCGGCGCGCACATCGGCGTGACCGGTCCTTTCGTAATCTTTTCATTTTCGCGCACTTCTGATCTGGACGTGGTTGTTCTCGACCACTTGACGAGTAGCCTCCATCTGGAGCGGAAAGAAGACCTCCGGGTGTACTCGGAGGCCTTCGACGCCCTCTCGGTCCACGCCCTTTCACCCGAGGACTCGTTGGATTTCATCGCCGGCACAGCCGCCGGCGCGTAAGGAGGCACGATGCCCGTACCGCCTCGGACCATCCCTTCCGGTCTCGCACCGCACGGTGTGAGGTGGCTGCGCAGCAGCTACAGCACGGGGGCGAACAACTGCGTGGAGACGGCCCGGCCGGCCGCCGGACCTCTGGCCGGACTGCTCGCCGTGCGCGACTCCAAGGCCCCGGACGGGCCCGCGCTGCTCTTCTCCCCCGCCAGTTGGACGGAGTTCGTGACCGCGCTCGGCTGACGACCCGACCGGTCGGCCCGTCATCGAGCGACCCACGGCCGTGTCCCGCCGACTCATGGCCGCGTCTCGCCGATCACCCGTACAGCGCGTTCGATCTCCGCCCCGGACAGGTCCGCGCGGGCGGTCAGTCTGAGCCGTGAGACACCGTCGGGCACGGAAGGAGGACGGAAGCAGCCCACGGACAGGCCGGCCGTCCGGCAGTCGGCCGCCCATCGCACGGCCTGCTCCGGGGAAGGGGCGCGCACGGAGACGACCGCGGCGTCCGGACGCACCGCTTCCAGACCCGCGGCCGTCAGCCGGGAGTGCAGTTCCCGCGCCACCTCGCCCGCCCGTGCCGCACGCCCCGGCTCACCGCGCAGCAGTCGCAGGGCCGCCAGGGCCGCCCCCGCCGCGGCGGGGGCGAGTCCCGTG
>NZ_NCTE01000329.1 GCF_002114215.1 Streptomyces sp. 13-12-16
CGCTCTCCTGGAGTGCTCCCACGGCGCCGGGCGGTACGCCCGCAGCGGGGCGGCCCGTGGTGTCGTTCGGGGAGCCCGAGGGGTACGACGAGGGCGCGCGGCCCCGGCCGCTCGGGCGGCGGGGGCGGTCGCAGGCCGTCGCGGCCGCCGTCTGTCTCGTCCTCGGGACGGGACTCATCGGCGGCGCCGTCACCGGAAGCTGGCTCGCCGGGGACTCCGACAGGCCGGGCGCCCGGAACGGCTTCGCCGCCGCCCAGGACATGTGGCACAACGTCCCGGTCGACCAGCTCTTCCCGCCCACCCTCCAGGGCGAGGGCGCGGGCCCCGGCGGCGCCGACCGGACCTGGACCCGTATCGCCGTGGCCCCCGACAGCGGCTGCGAGGGCGCCTTCGACGCCCTCCTGCGCAAGGTCCTCGCCCCCGTCGGCTGCGAGCGCCTGCTGCGCGCCACCTACACCGACGCCACCCGGAGCCATGTCACCACCGTCGGCCTGCTGTTCACCAAGGCCGACGCCGCCGCCATGACCTCCCTCGCCCGCCGCTTCGACAGGGAACGCCTGGACCGCCGTACCGACCTCATGCCCCTGCCGTACGCCGCGAAGGGCACCGCCGCCGCCGGGTTCGGCGCCGAACAGCGCGCCACCTGGACGGTCTCCGTCCTCACGGACGCCCCCGCCGTCGTCTACGCCGTCTCCGGCTGGGCCGACGGCCGCACCGTCGACGCCCCGCAGCCCGCCGAGGACGCCATGGAGTCCGGAGCCACCACCGCCCCCGCCCAGGCAGGGCTCGGCCACGAGGCCCAGGGCCTCGCCGACCGCGTCGAACGCGGCCTGCGCAAGAAGGCCGGCACCGTCACGGAGCAGCCGTCATGAGGCCCGTCACCGGCCGGCGCCCCGCCGCGGCGGCACTCGGCGGCCTCCTCGCCACCGCCCTCGTACTCGTCCCCGCCACCGCCGCGCACGCCGACGGCATCCGCGCCCGGCAGTGGTCCCTGGAGGCCATGCACACCGAGGAGGTGTGGCGGACCACGAAGGGCGCGGGCGTCACCGTCGCCGTCCTGGACACCGGCGTCGAGGCCGACCACCCCGACCTCGACGGCAACGTCCTCCCCGGCAAGGACCTCGTCGGCTTCGGCGCGCAGGAGGGCGACCGCGCCTGGGCCCGCCACGGCACCGCCATGGCCGGCATCATCGCCGGCCACGGACACGGCCCCGGCAACGCCGACGGCGTCATGGGCATCGCGCCCGAGGCGAAGATCCTCCCCGTCCGCGTGATCCTGGAGGACGGCGACGACGCCCGCGCCAAGGCCCGCAAGACCCGCGGCAACGCCCTCGCCGAGGGCATCCGCTGGGCCGCCGACAACGGCGCCGACGTCATCAACCTCTCCCTCGGCGACGACTCCGCCTCCGCGCACCCCGAACCCGGTGAGGACCAGGCCATCCAGTACGCCCTGCGCAAGGGCGTGACCGTCGTCGCCTCCGCCGGTAACGGCGGCGAGAAGGGCGACCACGTCTCCTACCCGGCCGCCTACCCGGGCGTCATCACCGCCACCGCCGTCGACCGCTACGGCACCCGCGCCCCGTTCTCCACCCGCCGCTGGTACGCCACGGTCAGCGCCCCCGGCGTCGACGTGATCATCGCCGACCCCGACCACAAGTACTACGAGGGCTGGGGCACCAGCGCCGCCGCCGCGTTCGTCTCCGGT
>NZ_NCTE01000330.1 GCF_002114215.1 Streptomyces sp. 13-12-16
GCGTGGGCCAGGGACTCGCGCATCAGGCACAGGTCGAGGGCGCCGGAGGTGAACAGGCGGGACAGCAGGCCGAGGGTGCCGAGTTCGGCGAGGAGGGGGCGGTCGACCCGGCCGGGTTCACCCTTCTCGGCGAGTGGTCGCAGGCGTTCCGCGGCCAGGGTGCGCAGCTCCGCGCACCAGGCGAGTCGTGCCGGTTCGAGCGAGAATGCGGTCATCGCCGGTCCCTTCCCTCGCCGCTGGGCCACTCCCGAGGTTATCGCGGGCCGTTGACTGCCGTCACCAACACGATACGCTCCTGATGCGAGCCCACCACGCCAAGGGGGCGAACCGTCATGAATCCACGGGCCACCGCGCACGTCGACACCTTCGCCCGCGACCACCTCCCGCCACCCGACCAGTGGCCCGAGCTCCGCTTCGACCTGCCGGATCTGCACTACCCCGACCGGCTGAACTGCGCCGCCGAGCTGCTGCACGGCCCGCCCGACGGCCGCCCGGCGTTCCGCACCCCCGACGGCACGACCTGGACGTACGGCGAGCTGCGCGCCCGCGTGGACCGGCTCGCGCACCTCCTCACCGGTGACCTCGGGATCGTCCCCGGCAACCGGGTGCTGCTGCGGGGCCCCACCACACCGTGGCTGGCCGCCTGCTGGCTGGCGGTGCTGAAGGCGGGCGCGATCGCCGTCACCGTGCTGGCCCAGCAGCGCCCGCACGAGCTGAGCACCATCTGCGAGATCGCCGAGGTCCGCCACGCCCTGTGCGACATCAGGTCCGTCGACGACCTCGCCAGGGCCGGGGTCCCCGGCCTCTCCCTCACCACCTACGGCGGCGACTCCCCCGGCGACCTGCTGAACCGTCCGGCGCCCACCACGCCGTACGAGGCCGTGCCGACCGCGGCCGACGACGTGGCGCTGATCGCCTTCACCTCCGGCACCACCGGACGCCCCAAGGGCTGCATGCACGTCCACCGGGACGTGCTGGCGATCGCGGACACCTTCTCCCGGCACGTGCTGAAGCCGGTCGCGGACGACGTGTTCGCCGGCAGTCCCCCGCTGGGTTTCACCTTCGGCCTCGGCGGCCTGGTGGTGTTCCCGCTGCGGGCCGGGGCTAGCGCGCTGCTCCTCGAACAGGCCCACCCCGGGCAGCTGTTGCCCGCGGTCGCCGAGCACGGGGTGTCGGTGCTGTTCACCGCGCCCACCGCCTACCGCGCGATGCTCGCCGGGCTCGACGGCCACGACGTCTCGTCGCTGCGCCGCTGCGTCTCGGCGGGCGAGAACCTGCCCGCCGCCACCTGGCGGGCCTGGCACGAACGCACCGGGCTGCGGATCATCAACGGCATCGGCGCCACCGAACTGCTGCACATCTTCGTCTCCGCCGCGGACGAGGCGATCCGCCCCGGAACGACGGGAGTTCCGGTCCCCGGCTGGCAGGCGCGCGTGCAGGACGCCCACGGTGCGCCCGTGCCCGACGGGGAGCCGGGACTGCTCGCGGTGCGCGGCCCCGTCGGCTGCCGCTACCTCGCCGACCCGCGCCAGCGGGAGTACGTGCGCGACGGCTGGAACATCACCGGCGACACCTACGTCCGCGACCCCGACGGCTACTTCCGCTATGTCGCCCGCGCCGACGACATGATCATCTCGGCCGGGTACAACATCGCGGGCCCCGAGGTCGAGGACGCCCTGCTGCGCCACCCGGACGTCGTGGAGGCGGCGGTGGTCGGGCGGCCGGACGAGGCGCGCGGCCAGGTCGTGGTGGCGTACACGGTCGTCGGGGAGGGCGCGGAACGCGACGCCGAGGCGCTGCGCGCCTTCGTGAAGTCCGAGCTCGCGCCGTACAAGTGCCCGCGGGAGATCGTGTTCATGGACGCCCTGCCCCGCACGGCCACCGGCAAGCTCCAGCGGTTCCGGTTGCGCGCTCACCCCGGGGCGGGGGACGACCGTGCGTGATGCCGGGGAATCCCGTCATCCGTATACGACTTAAGATGATCAACGTGTCCGACCAGCAAGCCCCTCACGCTCCGAGATCCCTCATCGTCACGCTCTACGGCGCGTACGGCCGCTTCGCGCCGGGCCCGGTGCCCGTCGCCGAGCTGATCCGGCTGCTGGCCGCGGTCGGCGTGGACGCCCCGTCCGTCCGCTCCTCGGTGTCCCGGCTCAAACGGCGCGGCCTGCTCCTCCCCGCACGTACCGCACAGGGCGCGGCCGGATACGAACTCTCGCCCGAGGCACGCCAGTTGCTCGACGACGGCGACCGCCGCGTGTACGCCACCGATCCGCCGGAGGACGAGGGCTGGGTGCTCGCCGTGTTCTCCGTACCGGAGTCCGAACGGCAGAAGCGGCACGTCCTGCGCTCCCGGCTGTCCGGCCTCGGCTTCGGCACGGCGGCCCCCGGCGTGTGGATCGCCCCCGCGCGGCTGTACGAGGAGACCAGGCACACCCTGGAGCGCCTGCGCCTCGACAACTACGTCGACTTCTTCCGCGGCGAGCACCTGGGCTTCGCGCCCACCGCGGAGGTGGTGGGCCGCTGGTGGGACCTGGCCGGGATCGCCGAGCAGCACGAGGCGTTCCTGGACCGGCACGCGCGTGTGCTGCGCGCCTGGGAGCGGCGCACCGACACCCCGCCCGAGGACGCCTACCGCGACTACCTCCTCGCCCTGGACTCCTGGCGCCACCTCCCCTACACCGACCCCGGCCTGCCCGCCGCCCTGCTGCCCGCCGACTGGCCGGGCCTCCGCTCGGCGGCCGTCTTCCGCTCCCTGCACGAACGGCTGCGGGACGCGGGGGCGGCGTTCGTGGGCCTGTAGCGGCCCGCTCCCGCTCAGCCGATCCTCAGCTCGTTCATCCCGTCCTCTCACATTCCTCGCCTAGCCTCCATCGCGTCGCAGGGCGGACGGGGGAAGAGAGGACGGTTGCGCATGACCACCACGGCGAGGCCCCGGGGGGCCACCGTCTGGCTCACCGGGCTGCCGAGCGCGGGCAAGACCACCGTGGCCGGACTGCTCCGTGACCGGCTGCGGGCGGACGGACGCAGGGTGGAGGTCCTCGACGGCGACGAGATACGCCGCTTCCTCACCGCGGGCCTCGGCTTCTCCCGGGCCGACCGGTGCGCGAACGTGCGGCGCGTCGGCCTGGTCGCCGAGGTGCTGGCCCGCAACGGCGTGGTCTGCGTCGTCCCGGTCATCGCCCCGTACGCCGAGAGCCGTGACGCGGTGCGCGCCCGGCACGCGGCGAGCGCGACACCGTACTTCGAGGTGTACGTCGCCACCCCGGTGGAGGTCTGCGCCGCACGGGACGTCAAGGGCCTGTACGCCCGTCGGGCCGCCGGCATGCTGACCGGGCTCACCGGCGTCGACGATCCGTACGAGCCGCCCGCCGACCCGGCGCTGGTCCTGCGCACGCAGGCGCAGACCCCGTGGGAGTCGGCCGACGCGGTCCACGCGATGCTGGCGGAGCACGGACTGGCCCGGCGGGCGGGGCTCGTGACGTCCGGGGTCAGCCCCCGAGGCCGAGACGGGGCTTGGGTGCGTCCGTGCGGCCGGTCCGGGGCCGCCTGCTGCCCGCCAGGTACGGTGCCGGCCAGACCGCGCCCGGACCCTCGTAGCCCTGCTCGGCCGCCGCGTGGAGCGTCCAGTGGGGATCGTAGAGGTGGGGGCGGCCCAGGGCGCACAGGTCCGTACGCCCGGCCAGGATCAGGGAGTTGACGTCGTCCCAGGAGGAGATCGCGCCGACCGCGATCACCGGGACGCCCGCCTCGTGCCGGATCCGGTCGGCGAACGGGGTCTGGTACGAGCGCCCGAACTCCGGTGTCTCGTCGGCCACGACCTGCCCGGTCGACACGTCGATCGCGTCGGCGCCGTGCGCGGCGAAGGCGCGGGCGATCGCGACCGCGTCGTCGGCCGTGGTGCCTCCCTCCGCCCAGTCGGTGGCGGAGATGCGGACGGTCATCGGCCGGTCCCCGGGCCACACCGCGCGCACCGCGTCGAACACCTCAAGCGGGAAGCGGAGCCGTTTCTCCGGTGAGCCGCCGTAGGCGTCGGTGCGGTGGTTGGTGAGCGGGGAGAGGAATCCGGAGAGCAGGTAGCCGTGGGCGCAGTGCAGTTCCAGCAGGTCGAACCCGGCCCGCGCGGCCCGCACGGCGGCGGCCGTGAACTGTTCCCTCATGTCGGTGAGCTGGGCCCGGGACAGTTCGCGGGGCACCTGGCCGCCCGGCCGGTACGGCAGGGGCGAGGCGGCGACGAGGGGCCAGTTGCCGTCGTCGAGCGGCTCGTCCATGCCCTCCCACATCAGCTTGGTCGAGCCCTTGCGGCCGCTGTGGCCGAGCTGCACGCCGATCGCGGTGCCGGGCGCCCGCGTGTGCACGAAGTCGGTGATCCGCCGCCACGCCTCGGTCTGTCTGCCGGTGTAGAGGCCGGCGCAGCCGGGCGTGATGCGCCCTTCGGGGCTGACGCACACCATCTCGGTCATCACCAGTCCGGCCCCGCCCAGCGCGCGGGCGCCGAGGTGCACGAGGTGGAAGTCGCCGGGGACGCCGTCGACCGCCGAGTACATGTCCATGGGCGAGACGACGACCCGGTTGCGCAGGGTCAGTCCGCGCATCCGGAACGGGGTGAACATCGGGGGCGTACCGGGCGGGCAGCCGAACTCGCGCTCCACGGCCCCGGTGAAGCGGGCGTCGCGCAGCCGCAGGTTGTCGTGGGTGACGCGGCGGCTGCGGGTGAGCAGGTTGAAGGCGAACCGGCGGGGTGGCTGGTCGAGGTGGAGGGACAGGTCCTCGAACCACTCCAGGCTGGCGCGGGCGGCGCGCTGGGTGGAGGCGACGACCGGTCGGCGTTCCGTCTCGTACGCGGTCAACGCGGTTTCCAGGGAGGGCTGTTCGTCCAGGCAGGCGGCGAGTGCCAGCGCGTCCTCAACGGCGAGCTTGGTGCCGGAGCCGATGGAGAAGTGCGCGGTGTGGGCGGCGTCGCCGAGGAGCACGATGTTGCCGTGCGACCAGCGGTCGTTGACGACCGTGCGGAAGGTGGTCCACGTCGAGTTGTTGGACTTCAGGGGGCGTCCGCCGAGCGCGTCGGAGAAGATCTTGGCGCAGCGTCCGACGGACTCCGCCCCGTCCGTCTCGTCGAATCCGGCGGCGCGCCAGACCTCGTCGCGCATCTCGACGATCACGGTGGAGGCGTCGGCGGAGTAGGGGTAGCCGTGCAGTTGCATCACGCCGTGCTCGGTCTCGGCGATCTCGAAGCGGAAGGCGTCGAAGGGGAAGTCGGCGGCCAGCCAGATGTAGCGGCAGCGGTGCTCGGTGACGTGGGGCCGGAACACGTCCGCGAAGGCCTCGCGGGTGGCGCTGTGGACCCCGTCGGCGGCCACGACCAGGTCGTACGTCCGCGCCAGCCGGGCGGGGTCGGGCGCCTCGGTCCGGAAGCGCAGATCGACTCCGAGGGAGTGGCAGCGGTCGTGCAGGATCTGCAGGAGGCGGCGCCTTCCCAGGGCGGCGAAGCGGTGCCCTCCGGAGGTCTGGAGGGTGTTCCGGTGGACGATGTCGATGGTGTCCCAGTGGACGAAGGCCCGCTGGAGGGCTCCGTAGACCTCCGGGTCGGCGTGTTCGATGCCGCCGAGGGTCTCGTCGGAGAGGACGACGCCGAAGCCGAAGGTGTCCTCGGGGGCATTGCGTTCCCAGAGGGTGACCTGGCGGTCGGGGGCGAGGCGTTTGAGCAGTGCGGCGGTGTAGAGGCCGCCGGGGCCTCCGCCGATGATCGCCACCCGAAGGGGGTGGTTCTTCTTGTCGGGCGGGTGCGGCGCCGTCGTGGTTGACCGCGCCCACGCGGCGGTGGCCGCGGATTCAGAACGGCCCCGCGCCCCTGAGGACGACGCGGTCCCCTCGGTCGAGAGCATCCCCCTACCTCCCCTGCCACTTCGGCGGGCGCTTCTCGGTGAACGCCGCATGGAACTCGGCATAGTCCTCGCCGTTCATGAGCAGGGCCTGGGTCGAGGCGTCCAGTTCGATCGATGCCGACAGGGGCATGTCCAGTTCGGCCGTCAGGAGGGCCTTGGTCTGGGCGTGGGCCAGGGCCGGACCGTCGGCCAGGCGGCGCGCCAGGGTCCGGGCGGCCTCGTCCGTGCCGCCCTCGTCGGCGAGTGCGCTGATCAGGCCGATGCGTTCGGCCTCCGGTGCGCGCACCGTGTCGCCCAGCATCAGCAGCCGGGTGGCGTGGCCCAGGCCGACGACCCTCGGCAGCAGGTACGCCGCGCCCATGTCGCCGCCCGACAGGCCGACCCGGGTGAAGAGGAAGGCGAAGCGGGCACTGGGGTCGGCGACCCTGAAGTCGGCGGCCAGGGCGAGGACCGCGCCGGCGCCCGCCGCCACTCCGTGCACCGCGGCGATCACCGGGAACGGGCACTCCCGTACCGCCCGCACCACCTGGCCGGTCATCCGGTTGAAGTCGAGGAGCCGGGCGGTGTCCATCGAGAGGGTGGCGCCGATGATCTCGTCGACGTCGCCGCCGGAGCAGAAGCCGCGCCCCTCGCCGGCCAGCACCAGGGCGCGCACCGCCCGCTCCCGGGACAGCTCGGCGAGCAGGTCGCGCAGGTCGGCGTAGGCGCCGAAGGTGAGCGCGTTGAGCTTGTCGGGGCGGGCGAGGGTGACGGTGGCGACGCCGTCGGCGACGTCGACGCGCAGATGCTCCCAGCGGGCGGTGCGGGCGGCGGAACCGGTGAAGGGACTCATGAGGGCGGCCTCCTAGGGCGGGCACTGCGCTGCTCAGTGAGCTCTGCACAATGAAGTTATCACCCGTCGGTGACCGTCGTCACGCGCACGCGATACGACGTTCGGGCGCCGTCCCGTGCGCGGTGGGACCCCGCCCCCTCGAAGGGCCGTACCGGGTGCGCCGTACCATGGGCGGCTGAAAGCAGGGGCGCCCGCTCCATGAACGGACTCGCTGTGCACGAACCTCCCATCGCCTCCACCTCCTGGCGCGTCGCGCTGCCGCACACCACCGCGGCGGTGCCCGTGGCCCGTGCGCTGGTCCGTACGGCACTGGCCGAGCGGGAGCACTCCGCCGACTGCGACACGGCGGAGCTGCTGACGGCGGAGCTGGTGGCGAACGCCGTGGAGCACACCTCGGGGAGCACGCCGATAGAGCTGGTGGTGCGGCTGCTGCCGACCGGCTGCCAGGTCGAGGTGCACGACGCCGATCCGGAGCCGCCCGGCGACCTCACCCGCCCGAGCCCCCTCGGCATGCCCGACCCCTGGCAGGAGCACGGGCGGGGGCTGCTGCTGATCCGCGCCCTCAGCTCGTCCTGCGGGCACCGCCCCACCGAGTCCGGCAAGGCGGTGTGGTTCCGGCTGCCGGGTCAGCGGCGCCCGGTCTGAGCGGGACGCGGGAGCTCAGGCGAGGGTCGCGACCAGGACGGCCTTGATCGTGTGCATACGGTTCTCCGCCTCGTCGAAGACCACCGAGTGCACCGACTCGAACACCTCGTCCGTCACCTCCAGGGAGGTGAGGCCGTGGGTCTCGAAGACGTCCCGGCCGACCTTGGTGCCGAGGTCGTGGAAGGCGGGCAGGCAGTGCAGGAACCTGACGTCCGGATTGCCGGTGGCGCGCAGGACGTCCATGGTCACCGCGTACGGGGCGAGGGCCTTGATCCGCTCGTCCCAGACGTCCTTGGGCTCCCCCATGGAGACCCAGACGTCCGTGGCGACGAAATCGGCGCCCGCGACGCCCTCGGCGACGTCCTCGGTGAGCGTGACGCGCGCCCCGCTCGACGCGGCCAGCTCCCGCGCCCGGTCGACGACCTCCTGGGCGGGCCAGTAGGCCTTCGGGGCGACGACGCGTACGTCCATGCCCAGCAGGGCCGCGGTCACGAGGTAGGAGTTGCCCATGTTGAAGCGGGCGTCGCCGAGGTAGGCGAAGGCGATGCCGGTGAGCGGCTTGGCGCTGTGCTCGGTCATCGTGAGCACGTCGGCGAGCATCTGGGTGGGGTGCCAGTCGTCGGTGAGCCCGTTGTAGACGGGCACCCCCGCGTACGCGGCGAGCTCCTCCACCTTGGCCTGGCTGTCCCCCCGGTACTCGATCCCGTCGAACATCCGGCCCAGCACCCGCGCGGTGTCCTTCACGGACTCCTTGTGGCCGATCTGCGAGCCGGACGGGTCGAGGTACGTCGTCGAGGCTCCCTGGTCGGCGGCCGCGACCTCGAACGCGCAGCGCGTACGCGTCGAGGTCTTCTCGAAGATCAGCGCGATGTTCCTGCCCCGCAGGTACCGGTGCTCGGTCCCGGCCCGCTTGGCGGCCTTCAGTTCGGCGGCCAGCTCCAGCAGGCCGAGGAACTCCGGCGCGGTGAAGTCCAGCTCCTTGAGGAAGTGGCGGCCGGCGAGGGCGGTCGGGACAGTCGCCATGGGGTGCTCCAGGGATGGGGGACACGAACCCTTGGAAGTGTATACGAAGTTTTGTATTTCTATACGGCTCGTTTCCGTACGGCTTGTTCCCGCGCAGCTCGTTCCCGTACGGCGCTCACACCGCGTCCCGCTGGACGGGACAGCTCATGCAGCGCGGCCCGCCCCTGCCCCGGCCCAGCTCGCTGCCGGGGATCTCTATCACCTCGATGCCCTGCTTGCGCAGGTGTGTGTTGGTGGTGGCGTTCCGCTCGTAGGCGACGACGACGCCCGGTTCGACGGCCAGGACGTTGCAGCCGTCGTCCCACTGCTCGCGCTCGGCGGCGTGCACGTCCTGGGTGGCGGTCAGCACCCGGATCTCGCTGAGCCCCAGCGCGGCGGCGATCGCGCGGTGCATGTGCTCCGGCGGGTGGTCGGTGACCTTCAGCTCCTTGTCCCCCGCGCCCGGCTCGATGGTGTACGAGCGGAGCATGCCGAGGCCCGCGTACTGGGTGAAGGTGTCGCCGTCGACCATCGTCATCACGGTGTCGAGGTGCATGAAGGCACGTCGCTTCGGCATGTCGAGCGCGACGATGGTCTCGGCGGAACCGGCCGCGAACAGCTTGTGCGCGAGCATCTCCACCGCCTGCGGGGTGGTCCGCTCGCTCATCCCGATCAGCACCGCGCCGTTGCCGATGACCAGCACGTCCCCGCCCTCGATGGTGGACGGGTAGTCGGCCTGCCCCTGGGACCAGACGTGGAAGGGCTCCGCGCGGAACAGCGGGTGGTGCCGGTAGATCGCCTCGAAGTGCACGGTCTCGCGCTGCCGGGCCGGCCACCGCATCGCGTTGATGGCGACACCGTCGTAGATCCAGGCGGAGGTGTCGCGGGTGAAGAGGTGGTTGGGCAGCGGGCCGAGCAGGAAGTCGTCGAGCTCCATGACGTGGAAGCGCACGGAGGTCGGCTCCGGGTGGGCGTCCAGGAACTCCCGCTTGGTCATCCCGCCGATCAGCACCTCGGCGAGCTCGGACGCCGGGAGCGTCTCGAACGCGGCCCGCAGGTGGTCGGTGGCCAGCGGGCCGTACTCCTTCTCGTCGAAGACGCGGTCCAGGACGAGCGCGCGGGCCTCCGGGAGGTCCAGCGTCTCGGCGAGCAGGTCACCGAAGAGGTGGACGGTGACGCCCCGGTCGCGCAGGACGTCGGCGAACCCGTCGTGCTCGGCGCGCGCCCGGCGCACCCAGAGCACGTCGTCGAAGAGCAGGGCGTCCTTGTTGCTGGGGGTGAGCCTTTTGAGCTCGAGGTCGGGCCGGTGCAGGATGACGCGGCGCAGCCGACCGGCCTCGGAGTCGACGTGGTAGGTCATGCCTTTCATCCTGACCCTCCGGGCGCGTGTTCACCCCTGCCTTCGGGTCATCGACTCGGGCCGGGCCAGCAGCCGCCGCGCTCCGGGCCCGCGCTCCAGCCCGGCCCGGGCGACGATCCACCCGGCGAGGAGGTGCGGGTCACCGGGATCGCGGGCCAGGCCGTCGTCGTACCCGGCGAGCGCGGCGGCGGCGTCACCGGCGGCGAGGTGCTCGTCGGGGGTGCGGGGGTCGGTGGGCGGGAGGGCGAAGGCGTGGGTGCGCACGTCGGGCCAGGGGGCGCGGTCGGGGCGGAGACGGAGCTCGGCCGTCGTCGCCGGGTCCACGTTCCGCAGCCGCCATTCGGTGCGGTGCAGGACCGCTGCGGTGCGGGCGCGGGTCAGGGCGGCCGCGGGTACGGGTTCGCGCAGCCAGCCGTCCAGGGTGCGGGCGAGACCGGTGACCAGGGCGTGGCCGGTCCCGGTGAGGCGTCCGCTGGTGAGGAGGGTGCGTACGGCGAGCCTGCTCTGCGTCCGGCGCAGCGCGAAGTGGTAGGCGGCCGTCCCGGCGTGCTCCGGGTCCGTCATCCGGTCCCGCCAGAACCCGGCGACGCCGGTGAAGGCGTAGGCGCCGTGCAGCAGACCGGTGAGATGGCGCGGGTCGGGGCGCCAGGGGGCGTAGTAGCGCTCCGCGCGGTC
This sequence comes from Streptomyces sp. 13-12-16, assembly GCF_002114215.1. Lineage (GTDB taxonomy): Bacteria > Actinomycetota > Actinomycetes > Streptomycetales > Streptomycetaceae > Streptomyces. The sequence goes on from NZ_NCTE01000330.1 coordinate 10,397, forward strand.
GTCGTCCAGCAGCGGGAAGAGGTGGATCAGCGCGGCGAGCTTGCTGTGCTGGAACTCGTGGACCAACGCCTCCGCCAGGGCGAGCGGTGAGGAGGGGCGGGCGATGACCATCGCGCCGTAGGAGTCGCCGCTGGACGCGGAGACCCGCACGTCGGGCGGCGGCGGGGGCAGCAGGCTCGTCCGCGCCCACGGTACGACGGCCCGGATCACGGCGGGATCGAGCCGCCCGGGCCCCGTGCCCTTCCCGTTCGCGAGGATCGCCACGGCCTCGTCGAACAGCCCTTGCCAGGCCAGCGCCTCCTCGGCGTCCAGCCGGGCGGGCGGGACGGGATCGTCGAGGTCGCGGTAGGGGTCCAGGTCCTCCAGGGGTACGGCGACGGGGCCGACGGCGAGGGTACGGAGGGGAAGCCAGTGGGGGTCGTCGGCGGGCGGCGCCCCGGTCACCGGGACGGGAGCGGGGCGGCGGGTCAGACTCCGCCGCCTGCCGTCGGGGCCCGGCCCGCCGAGGGTGAGCACGCCGGCGCGGGT
>NZ_NCTE01000331.1 GCF_002114215.1 Streptomyces sp. 13-12-16
CCGGCGGGTAGCCGTAGCCGCCGGGGCGGCCGGCCGGCGGTGCGCCGCCGGGAGCGCCGGGGGCCTGGCCGGCGGAGGAGGAGGCGAGGGTGCGGCTGCGGACCCGGTACAGGCCGGTGTCGAGGTCGTCCGCCTTCTCCAGGTGCACCTTGATGGGGCCCATGAAGGTGTAGCGCTGCTGCTTGGCGTAGTCGCGCACCATGCCGGCGAGCTCGTCGCCGAGCTGGCCGGAGTACGGGCTGAGCCGCTCGAAGTCCGGGGTGCTCAGTTCGACGATGAAGTCGTTGGGTACGACGGTGCGGTCGCGGTTCCAGATGGTGGCGTTGTTGTCGCACTCCCGCTGGAGCGCTCCCGCGATCTCCACGGGCTGCACCTCGGACTTGAACACCTTGGCGAAGGTGCCGTTGACCAGACCTTCGAGACGCTGCTCGAACTTCTTCAGGACTCCCATGGGGCACCTCCTCCGTAGCTGCCGTCCTGTGTACTGCCCGGCGCACCGTTTCGCGCACCGCCTACCTGGTACTGCTTACTGATCGTATCCACGCGCAGGTCGATCGGCTGGTTCCCCCTGTCGGCCCGGTCGACGGGTGTCGACGCCTGACGAAGTTCCCTCCGGAGCCCCTCTTCGAACTCCTTCGGCCGTGCTCGTGCGCGTCGTTCTGCCATGGATCGTAGAGGGGGCCGAAGACCAGTGTCCCGCACCCGGCTGTGGACTCCACCCGGCTCCTGGACAGACGGGGACTACCGGTACGAGGTTGATACGTGAATCAGTCGGCGTCGCGACATCGGGAACCGCGGGGAGGCCGGCCGGGGCGACGCGGGCTCGTCGGGGCCGGTGGGGCGGCGGGAGCGGTCGCGGGGAAAGGGATGTGAATCCATCCCGACCAGCGTGCTAATGTTCTGGGTGTCGGAAGGCGCAAGGCCCCAAAAGGCAAGGCCCGGAAGACACACCCAATGCGCGGGTGGCGGAATAGGCAGACGCGCTGGATTCAGGTTCCAGTGCCCGCAAGGGCGTGGGGGTTCAACTCCCCCCTCGCGCACACCGTCGAAACGGGCGGCATCCATCGGATGCCGCCCGTTTCGCATGCTCGGAGCGGGTGCGGCGGCGGGACGATGTGTGAGGAACATCTCATGATCCTTTTCGTCGTGGAGCGGTGCGCCGCCCACCTCCGAGGCCGCCCTTCCGAGGCCTTTGGGGAGAACTCGGAAGAGAGCGGGAAGGGCGCCGACGGGACCTCCGGAGCGGGCCGCGCGGGTTCACTCGCGAAGGCCCGCCGATTCCGGTGCGGGCTACGAAGGATTCACTCGCGGAGGCCCGCCGACTCCAGCGCGGGCCGGCGCAGGGCGAGGGCGGCGGGGGCGACCGCGGAGACCGTGGCGAGCACGGCGCAGGCGGCCGTGACGGCGGCGAGCGTGGACCAGGGGAGGGCGATCGTGGCGGGGGCCGAGAGCAGGACCAGCGCTCCCCACATGCCGACCAGGTCGAGCACGGCCACGGTCAGGCCCAGGACCGCGCCGACCGCGACCACCGTCAGCGACTCCGCGCCCACCATCCGCAGCACCTGCCACCGCGTGGCCCCGGCCAGCCGCAGGACCGCGAGGTCGCGCACCCGGTCGGAGGTCGCCATGACCATGGTGCCGACCAGGGAGATGCCCGTGTACAGCAGGGCGATGCCGAGGACCAGCAGAAGGCCGTAGCGGGTGGTGCGTTCCGTTCCGGGGTCCGTGGCGGAGAGCCACTGCTCCGAGGTGAGGACACGACCGCCGGCGGGCCGCACCGCCCGCTCCAGCCCGGCGGCCACCACGTGCGCGTCGGCGCCGTCCGCGAGGGCGACGTCCACCCGGTCCGCGCGGGCGCCCGGCGCGTTGGCCGGGGTGACGTAGACGCCGTTGTCGCCGGTGCCGGTGGTCATCACCGCGGCGATCCGCAGCGTCCGCTCCGTGCCGTCCCCGAGCCACACCCGCACGCG
>NZ_NCTE01000332.1:0-21599 GCF_002114215.1 Streptomyces sp. 13-12-16
GTGCGCGTACCGCACGCGCCACGTGCCGTCCGGAACGGCGGTGAGCCGGAAACGGTCCGCCTGCCGGGCCCACAGGTCCGGCCGGCCCGCCCGCCGGGCCAGTTCGGCACAGCGGGTGAAGTCCCCCCGGCGGTGGGCCGAGGTGAACAACCGCTCCCAGTCGTCCGCTCCGAGTTCGTCGACGCCGCACCCGAGAACGCGGGCGAGGGCGGTGGCGTCACCGCGTTCCGTCGCCGCCCGCGCGATCAGCTCACGATGCTCGGTGTGGGCGGCGGGCGGCAGCGCCTCCAGCCAGCCCCGCTCGACCAGTTCGCCGGCCGGCGGCTGCGCGCGCTCGCCGCGCAGCAGACGTTCGTAGGCAGCCAGACGCAGGTCCGCGCTGCGGGCCCAGGTGAACGAGCGGCCCAGGCGCCGGGCGTTGCCCGAGAGCCGGGCGTAGGTGCCGGGTGCCGTGCGGAAGAGCTTCACGGCCTCGCGTATTCGCCCGGCGAGGGCCCGGGCCAGCCCCGGGTCGTCGTCGCGGAAGGAACCGGGCACGGAGAACCCCGTCGCTTCCGGGTCGTCGAGGGGCCGCCCGTGCCCGAAGTGGGAGGTCACCCGCTGGGCGGTGGCGATCGGCACCGCCCCGCAGGCCATCGCCTCGGCCTGGGCGATGAGGAAACCGTCCAGTTCGAACTTGGACGGATACACGCAGAAGTCGGCGCTCGCCGCCTGCTCGAACAACGTGTCCTCGTCGGCGAGCCGCCACTCCAGGCGGAGTTGCCCCGGAAAGCGATCGGCGAGCCGCTGGAACGCGGCGTTCGCGACCGCCGCCGGCGCGTCACCGCCGCCCCCGGTCGAGCAGCGGATCACGAAACCCACCTCCGGATCTCCGGCCAGCACCTCCTCCACGGCCCGCATCAGCTCCAGCTGGCCCTTGTGGTGCACCGCGTAGCGGGCGGCGTGGTAGAAGACCGGACCGGTGCCCGTCAGACCGAGCGACCGGCGCACCGAGGCCCGGTCCACGGCCTCCGGGTCGCGTGCCAGCCAGCTGTCCGCGATGCCGCAGCCGCCGGCCAGCAGCCGGTCCGGCCGCTCCCGCAGCCGCCGTGCCACGGGCAGCGACCGGAACAGGGCTTCGAACGGCGTGTCCTGCCAGGTGACGTAGTGGTCGCGCTGACCGGGGGACACGAAGTCGATCAGATCCGCGCGGTCGGCGATCAGCGGGAACACACCCACGTGGTCCGGCCCGTACTCGACGTGCATACGGGTGCCGGCCAGCGCCCGGGCCATGGTGGCCAGGGGGGAGTCCTCGGCGGGCGGCGGCCCGTCCAGGGCGTCGAGGTCCGGTCCGCGGACCCCGAAGAGCTCCAGCAGCCGTTCCACCTGCGGCCGGTACACCTTCTGCGTGACGGGGGCGTTCGCGGCGACCGTGCTCACCGTCCGGTACCGGTCGTCGTCGGCGAGGACCGCGGGCAGCAGGTAGTGGTAGTAGGGCTCGAAGCCGTGCACGACCGCCGGGCCGTCCGCCAGGTGGCGCTGGACGAAGCGCAGGCCGCCGACCTGGAAGACCAGCGGCTTGAGGTACGCCAGGTCCCGGCCCTCGAGGGCCGGAGGCGGGTAGAGCCGGTCCGGCAGCAGGTCCAGGAAGGCGTCGGACAGCAGGTAGACGTCCACGCCGTCCAGGCGTAACAGGTGGGCGCGGGTGTCGAGGGCGAGACCGGTCTCGGCGGGTCGGCCGGGCCACACCTTGGGGTCGAGCACCAGCGGCACCGTGTGCTGGTCGCGGTAGTCGAGCTCCCGGACGTCGAACCGCTCCCGCAGGGCCTGAAGGTGACCATGTGCGGGTGTGACCAGCGAGACGCGGTGGCCGCGTGCGGCGTACTCGCGGGACAGGTTCCACACGAGCGGGGACAGCCCGCCGCGCATCAGCCGGTTGTCGAAGCCGCCGCACTCGAAGGAGAAGGTGACGATGTGCACGCGCGGGGCTCCTTCACTCCGCCGCGGCCTGCGCGCGGGCGCAGGCCGCGCGCAGGCCGGGCAGGTCGATGAACTCGGTGTGGGTGCCGGCGGCACCGCAGGCGAAGGCCCCGGACACCGATCCGGCCAGGACGCACTCCTCCACCGGCCGCCCTTCGAAGTGGGCGTGGAGGAACGCGGTGACGAAGGCGTCGCCGGCCCCGTTGGAATCGACGACGGGCCGCTCCGGCCGCACGGCCGGGAAGTGGCGCACCCCGGCCTCGCCCCGCACGAGCACGTGGCAGCCGTCCGCTCCGTCGGTGGCCACGACGAAGCGGGCCCGGCCCTCGTCGACGATGGCGTGCAGGACCTCCGGAAGCCGGTCGTGGACGGCCGCGGCGCTCATGAAGACGTAGTCGGAGGCGAGGGCGTAGGTGCGGTGGTGGGGGTCGACGCCGTCCCAGTCGTGCAGGTCGGTGGAGCTGGTCACCCCGAGCCGGTGGACGTCCTCGTACAGGTCGCGGTTGTGCCCCACGATGGAGAGGTGGACATGGCGCGCCCGCTCCAGGTGGGGCAGGTAGAAGGCGCGCGGCAGCCGCAGGTCCGCGGGGTGCCGGGAGTCGTAGAAGGAGAAGCGGCGGCCCTGCGCGTCGACCAGGTTGACGCCGCGCGGGGTGCCGTGCGGGGACACCACGTGGCTGAAGTCCAGACCGTGCCCGGCGTACCCGGCGAGCACCGCGTGACCCTGGGGATCGTCGCCGAGGAAGTCGATGAACTTGGTGGTGAGGCCGAGGGCGTGCCAGCCGAGCGCCACGCCGTTGCCGGTGTGCGCCACGTAGTCGTGCACCGGGGGCACGTGCAGCGAGTCGCCCGGGGGGACCTCCAGTTTCTCGACGCGGACGACGGTGTCCACGCCGGCTCCGCCGACCACCAGGACGTCGTAAGGGGACGGGCTCATGTACGGGTTCCTTCCGTGACGGCCGCGGGGTCCTCGACCCGCTGCACCTGTCCGTTCTCCAGGACCACCGCCGAGTCGATGTCCTGACCGGGGCGGACCGTGGCACCGGGCAGCAGTACGCTGCGCCGGACCCGGGCGCCCGCCCCGACGGTGACTCCGGGGAAGAGCACGCTGTGCTCCACCCGGCCGTCGTTGACGAGGTCCGCCGGGACCAACGAGGCGACCACGCCCGGGGAGTCGGCCACCCAGCCCCGGTCCACCCCGGGCCGGACGGTCCTGGGCATCCGCTCGACCGGGAGCCCGGCCCGCGGCCCGCCGGCCGCGAGCATCAGGTGCGCCCGGTGGTAGCGCTCGACGGTGCCGATGTCCTCCCAGTGGCCGGTTACCTCGTGACCGCGGATGTCCTCGCCGCCCGCGAGCATCGCGGGGATGACGTCTCGGCTGATGTCGTGCTGCCAGTCGGTGCCGTCCAGTTTCTCCAGGTAGCGGTGCAGCACCGCGGCGTCGAAGACGCAGAACGCGGCGAACACCAGGTCGCTGGTCGGCTCGGCCGGCTTCTCCACGAACTCGGTGAGCCGGCCCGCCCGGTCGAAGCGGACCATCCCGAACAGGTGGACCCAGCGCCGCTCGATCCGCTGGTAGGCGACGGTCAGGGCGGCACCGGAGGCCCGGTGCTCCGCGATCAGCGGCCGGTAGTCGAAGCGGTAGACGTGGTCCGCGTGCAGCACCAGGACCTGCTCGCGGTCACCGCCGAAGACGTGCCCGGCCTTGCGGATCAGGGCGTCCGCGGTACCGCGCTCGGCCGGCCAGGTGCGTTCGGGCAGCTCGTGGGGGAGCCCGGCGCCCGCAGCCCGGTAGGCGCCGTCGTACGGCCCGAAGTGCACTCGGAAGCCCGGGTCGCGGTTCCACACCCGGTGCAGGTCGTCCATCAGCCGGCGTTCCTCGTACTGGGACAGCAGCAGTACTTCCCCCAGTCCCGAGTCGCGCGCGTTGGCGAGGCTGAAGTCGATCAGGCGGCAGGCGCCGCCGTACGGGACGAGCGGCTTCAGGCGCCCCGTCCCCAGCGGACCCATGCGCCGTCCCTCGCCGCCCGCCAGCAGCACCGCGCGCACCCCTCCCCGCTCAGCCATGACGGGCCTCGTCCCAGGTGACCCGGCCGGAGGACAGCGTCAGCAGCAGCCGTGCCCCCGGCCGCGGCGGTGGTCCCTCGAACACGCCGGGCGCGGTGCGACGCAGCTCCCGCACCCCGGGCAGCGCCCGGACCGCCGGGTCGCGCGGGTCCGGGGTCACCAGTTCCACCCGCTCGGCGTGCGGCAGCCGGTACACCAGCCCGCCGTCGCCGACCGAGCACCGCTCCCGCAGGGCGCGCACCTCCTCGGCGGTCACCGCGGCCGGGTGGCGGTCCACGATCCGTTCGCATGTGCTGAAGTCGGCCCGTTCCCAGGCCGCGTGGAAGAACCGACGGGCGACCGGGGCGTCGACGGGGGTGCGGCGCGCGTACGCCGCCGGGTCGCCGTGGGCGAGGGCCGCCTCCTCGGTGATCTCCTCGTCCTTCAGCAGGTCGAACCAGCCGTGCCGCAGGGCGCGTTCGGCGGGCAGCTCGGCCGGTTCGCCGCGCCACAGGCGGCCGAACGCGGCGAGATGCAGGTCCGCGCAGTGTTCCCAGGTGAACTGCCGGGCGACCGCCGCCGCGCGCTGGGACAGCTCGCGGTAGCGGGCCGGGTCGTCGGACCACAGCGTCACCGCCTCCCGGATGCGCGCGGCGAGCGCGGCGGTGAGCAGCGGGTCGTCCTCGGCGAAGGAGCGGTTGACGGCGAGGCCGGTGGTCTCCGGCTCGGGCCGGGCGTGCCGGAAGTGCGCCATGCCCTCCTGCGCCGTCGCGATGGGCACCGCCCCGCACACCATCGCCTCGCCCTGGGCGATGAGGAAGGTGTCCATCTCGAACTTGGAGGGGAACAGGCAGAAGTCGGCGGCCGACGCGTACTCGAACACCCGCCGCTCGTCCACCCGCTCCGACTCCAGGTGCAGCCGGCCCCGGTGCCGCTCGGCGACCTCGCGGAAGCAGGGGTCGTCGAGCGGGGCGCCGGAGATGCAGCGCACGACGAAGTTCGCGGCCAGGCCGTCGCCCAGCACCCGGTCGACGGCGCGCATCAGCTCCAGCTGGCCCTTGTGGTGCAGGGCGTAGCGGGCGTTGTGGAAGAACGTCGGCAGCGCGGGATCCAGTCCCAGCCCTTCGAGCACCGCCGACCGGTCCACCTCGCCCGGGTCCCAGGCGAGCCACTGGTCGGATATGGCGCAGCCCCCGACGAACATCTTGTGCGCGTTCTCCTTCACGGCCTGCGCCAGGGGCAGGTGCGCGAAGAGCGCCTCGAAGGGCGTGTCCCGGAAGGAGGCGTAGAAGTCGAGCTGGCCGGGCGAGAGGAAGTCGATCAGGTCGGCGTTCTCCAGGACCAACCGGTAGACGGCCACGTGGTCCGGCGGGTACTCGTAGTGCAGATGGGTCAGTTGCTGGTACTGGCGCACCGCTTCGAGGCCCGGCCCGGCCGGCGGGTGCTCCTGCGGCAGGCCGTCCGGTGTGCCCAGGAGCTCGAGCAGGCGTCGGACCTCGGGCGCGTAGACCTTCTTGGTGATCGGCATGTTGCTCTGCACCGTGCTGACGACGTGCTTCGTCGGGTCGTCGCGCAGCGCGGCCGGCAGCAGGTAGTGGTAGAAGGGCTCGTGGGCGTGGACGATCGCCCGTTCCCCGCCGAACCAGTGGCGCAGGAAGCGCACGCTGTCCACCTGGAAGACCAGCGGCTTGAAGAAGACCAGGTCCCGGCCCTTGGCGGAGTACGGCGGGTAGAAGGTGTCCGGGAGCCGGTCGAGGTGCTCGTTGGACAGGAAGTACAGGTCCACGCCGTCGAGGCGGATGCGGTGCGCGGTGGTGCGCACGGGCAGTTCGGTCTCGGCGGGGAAGCCGTGCCACACCTCCGGGTCGAGGACCAGCGGCAGCACGTACTCGTCCGAGTAGCCGAGGTCCTCCACCTCGTACCGGCCGCGCAGGTCGTCGAGTCTGCCGTGTGCGGGGGTGACGAGGGAGACCCGGTGCCCGCGGGCGGCGAACTCCCGGGAGAGGTTCCACAGGTACACCGAGGTGCCGCCCTGCAGGAAGGTGTGGTCGAAGCCGCAGCATTCGAAGTAGGTCTCGATGATGTGCATCGGGGGCTCGGTCACGTTCACGTCCTTGCCGGGAGGGTCGGGGCCGGGGTGCGGGCGCCGAGCGCGAGGGCGTGGCGCAGGTCGATCGCGGCGTGGTAGGGGCGGGCGTGGTCGGTGTTGTAGGCGAGTTCGTGCAGCAGCCGGTCCAGGTACAGCAGCCGGCGCAGCGGGTCGTCCACCGTGCGTCCGAGGAGCAGCCGCAGCACGTGCGCCCGCCAGACGTCGGCGGCGTGGAAGACCGGGCGCAGTACGGAGCGCTGCCCGGGCGGCCGGTCGCCGGCGCCGTCCAGCGCGTCCCGCATCGTCTCCATGGAGTCGACGCCGAGGCGCCGTGCGCTCTCGAAGGCCGCCTCGTCGGCGGTGAAGTACTCCAGGGCGCGCTGGACGGCGACCAGGTCCTGGACCGGCGACTGCGCGGCCCAGCCCGCCTCGCCGGGGCCGAGGGCGGGGGTGGACATGTCGATGACGTTCATCGACCAGCTTCCGTCGTCGCGCGGCCGGCACAGCAGGTGGGACAGGTGCAGGTCGCCGTGGCACGGCCCCGAGGGGAACCCCGCCGGGGCGGCGTCGAAGGCGCTCCGCAGCGCGGCGGTCTCCTGCCGCAGGGCCGCGAAGGCGGCGGTGCGCGGGGCCTCGGGCAGGTCGATGTCCGCCGAGGCCAGTGCGTCCGTGCGGGCGGTGGCCCGGGCCAGCATCTCCCGTGCCGGGTACGGCGGCACGGGACCCCGGCCGAGCCGGCCGGCCAGGTCGCGGTGGAAGCCGGCCAGGAAGCGCCCGGCGTCGCGCAGGTTGTCCGCGAGCGGGCGCAGGTGTGCCCGCACGACGTCGTCGAGTGAGCCGGGGGCCTGTTTGCCGGTCACCTTCGGCCACAGGGACCGCATGCTGTGCCTCAGCGGCAGGTCGATCCCGTCTCCGGGGGCGTACCGGTAGAACACGCCCAGCGGGCGGTGGGTGCCGTCCGCCGGGTCGGCGTAGGTGTAGTCGCCCGCCCAGTCGGGGGTGCGGCCGGTCCCGTTCATCAGCCGCAGGAGCTCCGGCTCCCGGACGGTCTCGTCCAGCCGCCGGTAGGTCTTGTGGACGTAGGCCGTCCCGTCGTTCTCCACCAGGGACAGCACGTTGGAGGACCAGCCCCGCTCGAACGGCAGCCGGCGCACCGAGTGCGTGGTGAGTCCCGCACCGCGGAAGAGCACCCGGCCGCCGCGGGCGGTGGGCAGCCGGCGTCCGGCGCAGACCGCGTCCAGCACGGCGGAGTCGAACGCGACGCTGCCGTGCGCCTCTTCGGTGCCTTGCCCCGTGGGTGCGGACCGCACCGGCACGAAGTAGCGCCGTCCCGACGTCGGCCCGCCGACGGCGGCCACGATCAGCAGGCGGGCGGTGGCGCCGAGGTCCGCGTGGTCGACGCACTCGAAGCGCTCGGCCCGCCGACCGTCCTCGGGCATCCACGGGGCGGTGCGCAGTAAGGGGCCCAGATCGTCGTTTCTCATCATGCCAGGCTCAACTTCCGGTCATTTCGTAACGGTTGACGCCGCGGCGCCAGACGGTCAGCGCGAGGGCCAGGGCGCCGGCGGTCACCACGGGCAGCCAGCCGAGCAGGCCGGTCCCGCCGCTCAGCAGGTAGACGCAGGGCACGTAGGCGGTGAAGGCGAAGGGCAGGACCCAGGTGAGCAGGGCCTTCAGCGAGGGGTGGTAGATGTCCAGGGGGTAGGCGGAGAACTCCGACACCTGGTTGGCCGCGTACATCGCGGGCATGCTCGTCACCGTCCAGAAGGACAGGGAGGCGAAGAGCAGCTTCACCGAGGTGTGCAGCAGCGCCCCGCACAGCACCAGCAGAGGCGCGAGCGCCCACTGCACGGGGCTGGGCGACAGGCCGAGCTCGCTTCCCGCGTATCCCACCAGGACGGCGCCGACGACGAGTTCGCCGAGCCCGTCGGGGTGGAAGAAGCGCTCCGACAGCAGGGAGAACAGCGGGTCGACCGGCCGGACGAGGTAGCGGTAGAACTCCCCGCGCTGGACCAGTTTGCGGCCCAGTTCCCACAACTGGTCGGTGAAGAGGTGGTCGAGCCCGCGCGGCAGCAGGGAGAACCCCAGCAGGAACAGCACCTCGTGGTACGACCAGCCGCCCACGGCGGGGACCTGCCGGAAGACGAGGCCGACGACCGCCGTCTGGATGCCGACCCGCACCAGGAAGGCGCCCGCGCCGAGCACGAAGTCCATGCGGTACGCGGCCAGCCGGTGCAGGCCCACCCCGCCCAGGAACCAGGACAGCCGCAGGTACCGCGTCAGCGTGCGCGTCATCCGCCGAGCACCTCCAGCCGTCCCAGGGCGGCGCGCCACAGCGCGGCGCACAGCAGCGACAGCCCGGCCGCCCAGGCCGCCTGCTGGACGAGCACCCCGGCGGCGTCCGTCCAGCCGTCGTAGCGGCCGAGCAGCAGGGTCAGCGGACCGTCGACCATGCCGCGGAAGGGCAGGGCCTTCGCGAGCGCGGCCAGCGGGCCCGGCATCAGCGCGAGGGGCACGAGCTGTCCGGCGAAGAAGGCGACGACGCTCTGCTTGACCATCCGCACCCCCCAGGTGTTGGTGGTGAGGAAGCCGGTCATGCCGGTCAGCAGGTTCACGCAGAACGCCAGCAGCACCGACAGGGCGGTGGAGACGGAGAACAGCAGCAGGTCCGCCGGCCGGGGCGCGGTGAGCGGGACGAGCAGCGCGAACAGGCCGAGGACCGGCAGGCCGACCAGGACGGCGTTGGCCCCCACCACGGGCAGGCAGGCGAAGAACCGCATCACCGGGTAGCTGACGGGGCGTACCAGCATGACCGCGACGTCGCCCCGGTACACCTCGGCCGCGACCTCGTCGTCGACCCGGTTGGTGTGCAGCACCTGCAGGATCTGGGCCACCAGCAGGTAGGTGGTGATGTCCTCCACGGTGAAGCCGCCGGGGCCGCGGCCGGGTGTGCCCGCGTACACGGCGCGCCACAGGAAGACGGTCACCGCCGCGCCGGCGGCCGCGGTCATCGCGGTCATCGCGAACATCGAGCGGTACTGCAGCAGGGACTGCAGGCCGCTGGTGGCGAACGGCGTGTAGCGGCGCAGGCGGGCGGTCATGCGGCACCGTCGGGTGTACGGCCGGCACCGTCGGGTGTGTCGCCGGGAACGCGTGCGCGGCCGTAGATCCTGCGGAGCACGTCCTCCAGGCCGGGTTCGGGGGCGTACCAGTCGGCGAGGTCGAAGTGGTCCAGGAGGAAGGTGAGGACCTGCCGGGAGGTGTAGCGGCCGGCCGGGTAGTCGACGCGGATGCGGCCGCCGTCGTCCGGTGTGGCGCGCACGCCCGGCAGACCGGCCTCGATGCGGGCGCGGACGGTACCGGCCGCGGTGCCGTCCCGGTGGTCGAAGACGACCGAGCGGTGGTCGGCGGTGCGCAGCAGGTCCTTCAGGGTCCCCTGGTGGACGACCCGGCCGTGGTCGACGACCAGGGCGCTGTCGCAGATCGCGCCGATGTCGGCGATGTCGTGGCTGGTGAGCACCACGGTGGTGCCCAGCTCCCGGTGGGCGCGGTTGACCAGGTGGCGCACCGCGTCCTTGAGCACCATGTCGAGGCCGATGGTGGGCTCGTCCCAGAACAGGACGGCGGGGTCGTGCAGCAGGCTCGCCGCGATCTCGGCGCGCATGCGCTGGCCGAGGCTCAGCTGCCGTACGGGGGTCGAACCCAGCGCGTCGATGTCGAGGAGCTCCCGGAACAGGTCCAGGTTGCGCCGGTAGACCGGCTCGGGGATGTCGTAGACGCGGCGCAGGATGCGGAAGGAGTCCGGCACCGACAGGTCCCACCACAGCTGGCTGCGCTGGCCGAAGACGACGCCGATGGTGCGGGCGTTGCGCTGCCGGTGCCGGTACGGCTCCAGGCCGGCGACCGTGCAGCGGCCGGAGGTGGGGGTCATGATGCCGGTCAGCATCTTGATCGTGGTCGACTTGCCGGCCCCGTTGGCGCCGATGTAGGCCGTCTTGGTGCCGGCCGGTATCTCGAAGGAGACGTCGTCGACCGCGCGCACCACGCGGTGGCGGCGGGTGAGGAGGGTGGAGAGGCTGCCGAGCAGACCGGGTTTGCGTTCGGCCAGCCGGAACTCCTTGACGAGGCGCTCCGCCACGATCACGCGATCACCCGTTCGAGGGCCTTCTCCAACAGCCGCAGACCCTCCTCGAGCAGGGCCTCGTCGAGGGTGAACGGCGGGGCCAGGCGCAGGATGTGGCCTCCGAGGGAGGTGCGCAGCCCCAGGTCGAGAGCCGTGGTGTAGACGGCCCGGGCCGTCTCCGGCGCGGGTGTGCGGGTGGTGGGATCGGTGACGAACTCCAGGCCCCACAGCAGACCGAGGCCGCGCACCTGGCCCAGCCGGTCGAATCGGGACTCCAGGACGCGCAGCCGGTCCTCCATGATCTCGCCGAGGGCGCGTACGCGGTCGATCAGCCGGTCGCGCTCGACGACCTCGAGCGTGGCGCGGGCGGCGGCGATGCCCAGCGGGTTGCTCGCGTACGTCGAGGCGTACGCCCCCGAGGTGGCCGCCTCCGGCCTGCGCAGCAGCTCCGCGCGGCCGGCGAGCACGGCGAAGGGGAAGCCGCTCGCGGTGCCCTTGGACAGCATCGCCAGGTCCGGTTCGACGCCGAAGAGGTCACTGGCGAGGAAGGCCCCCGTGCGTCCGCCGCCGGTGAGCACCTCGTCCGCGACGAGCAGGACGCCGCCCTCCCGGCAGGCGTCCGCGATGCGTTCCCAGTAACCCGGCGGCGGCACGATGACCCCCGCCGCGCCGAGGACGGGTTCGAAGACCAGCGCGGAGACGTTGGGCTTCTCGGCGATGTGCCGGCGCACGAGCGTCGCGCAGCGCACGTCGCACGACGGGTACTCCAGCCCCAGGGGGCAGCGGTAGCAGTAGGGGCTGTAGCCCAGCACGCTGTTGCCGCTGAACGCCTGGTGGCCGATGTCCCAGTGCACGAGCATCCGGGCGCCCATGGTCTTGCCGTGGAAGCCGTGCCGCAGGGCGCCGATCCGGTTGCGTCCCGGCGGCGCGGTCGCCTGGACGACCCGCAGGGCGGCCTCGACCACCTCCGCGCCGGTGGAGAAGAACGCGTAGGTGTCGAGCCGCTCCGGCAGCAGCCTGGCGAGCAGGTCCAGCAGGTCGGCGCGGTCCGGAGTGGCGCTGTCGTGGACGTTCCACAGACGGCGGGCCTGGGCGGTGAGCGCCTCGACCACCTCCGGGTGCCCGTGGCCCAGGGACTGGGTGAGGGTGCCGGCGGCGAAGTCGAGGTACTGGTTGCCGTCGAGGTCGGTCAGCACGGGACCGCGCCCCTCGGTGAACACCCGGCGTCCGTGGACCGCTTCCTCGGAAGCGCCCGGCGCCAGATGCCGGGCCTCCCGTGCCAGGTGCTGGGTCTGCCGTAAACCTGTCATCGCTGTCCCTGCTCGTCGGACCGGCTGCACGCGATCACCGGCGAACTGCGGTGTGACACACCACGGTTGGCGGTTCGGCTTGAGTCAAACACTTGAACACAGACGACTGCAAGGCTTTGCGGATCGTTTCAGAAAGTTGTTGCGGACGGTCGCGGCAGTCTGCTTGAGTCGAGGTGCCCACGGCGACACCACGCCTCTCATGCGAGGAGAGACCTGTGAGAAAACGCCCCCCGACCGGTCCGCCCCCGCGGAGGCCGAGGTGAAGGCCCTGGTCCTGGCAGGTGGAACCGGCAGCAGACTGAGGCCGTTCACGCACACCGGCGCCAAGCAGCTGCTCCCCATCGCCAACAGACCCGTGCTGTTCCACGCACTGGACTCCCTCGCCGCAGCGGGCATCCGGGAAGTCGGCGTCGTCGTGGGGTCGCACGGCCGTGAGATCCGCGAACTGACCGGTGACGGTACAGAGTTCGGGTTACGCATCACCTACCTGCAACAGTCCCGCCCGCTCGGCCTCGCGCACGCGGTGCGCATCGCCCGCGACTTCCTCGGTGACGACGACTTCCTGCTGTACCTGGGCGACAACTACCTCCCGCAGGGGGTCACCGACTTCGTGCGTCTCGCCGCCGCCGATGCCGCGGCGGCCCGGCTGCTGCTGACCCCCGTGGCGGACCCCTCCGCGTTCGGAGTCGCGGAGGTCGACGCCGAAGGGAACGTGCTGCGCCTGGAGGAGAAGCCCGACACTCCGCGCAGCGCGCTCGCCCTCATCGGCGTGTACGCCTTCAGCCCGGCCGTGCACGAGGCGGTGCGCGCCATCACCCCCTCGGCACGCGGTGAGCTGGAGATCACCCACGCCGTGCAGTGGATGGTCGACCAAGGGCTGCGCGTGCGCGCCGAGACCACCACCCGGCCCTGGCGCGACACCGGCAGCGCGGAGGACATGCTGGAGGTCAACCGCCACGTCCTCGACGGGCTGGAGGGCCGGATCGAGGGCAAGGTCGACGCGCACAGCACGCTGATCGGCCGGGTCCGGGTGGCCGAGGGCGCGGTGGTGCGCGGGTCACGCGTCGTCGGCCCGGTGGTCATCGGCGCGGGCGCCGTCGTCAGCAACTCCAGCGTCGGCCCGTACACCTCCATCGGGGAGGACTGCCGGGTCGAGGACAGCGCCGTCGAGTACTCCGTCCTGCTGCGCGGCGCGCAGGTCGAGGGGGCGTCCCGCATCGAGGCGTCCCTCATCGGCCGCGGCGCCGTCGTGGGCCCGGCCCCCCGTCTTCCGCAAGCTCACCGTCTGGTGATCGGCGACCACAGCAAGGTGTACCTCGCCCCATGAACGCAGCGATCCTCGTCACCGGCGGGGCGGGTTTCATCGGCTCCGCCTACGTCCGCCACCTCCTGTCGCCCCGCGGCCCCGGGGGCACGGCGGTGACCGTCCTCGACGCACTCACCTACGCCGGCAGCCTCGCACGCCTCCACGCGGTGCGCGACCACCCCGACCTCACCTTCGTCCAGGGCGACGTGTGCGACGCGTCCCTGGTGGACGCGCTGGCCGGCCGGCACGACCAGATCGTGCACTTCGCCGCCGAGTCGCACGTCGACCGTTCCATCGCCGACGGCGGCGCCTTCACCCGCACCAACGTGCTGGGCACCCAGGCGCTGCTCGACGCCGCGCTCCGTCACGGCGTGCGCACCTTCGTGCACGTCTCCACCGACGAGGTGTACGGCTCCCTCCCCCGGGGGGCCGCCAAGGAGAGCGATCCCCTGCGGCCCACCTCGCCGTACGCGGCGTCGAAGGCGGCCTCGGACCTGATCGCCCTGGCCCAACACCGCACGCACGGACTGGACGTCCGGGTGACCCGCTGCTCGAACAACTTCGGGCCCCACCAGCACCCGGAGAAGCTCATCCCGCGCTTCCTGGCCCGGCTGCTGTCCGGTGGCACCGTCCCCCTCTACGGCGACGGACGGTACGAGCGCGACTGGCTGTACGTCGACGACCACGTCCGGGCCGTCGAACTCGTCCGCGTGTCGGGCCGGCCGGGGGAGGTCTACAACATCGGGGGCGGCACCTCGCTGTCCAACCTGGAGCTCACGCACCGGCTGCTCGCCCTGTGCGGCGCGGGCCCGGAGCGGATCGAACACGTCGAGGACCGCAAGGGGCACGACCGGCGCTACGCGGTCGACCACAGCAAGATCACCGCTGAACTCGGATACCGGCCCCGCACCGACTTCGCGGCCGCCCTGGCCGAGACCGCCCAGTGGTACGAGCGCCACGCGGACTGGTGGCGTCCGCTGCTCGCGTCCGCGTGACGCCGGGCCGGACCGGGGCCACGGGACCTCGGCCGCCCCGGCGTGTCGTGTCCGGGTGGTGGCCGACGGGTCAGTGCCGGTCCGGCGGGCGCCGGCCGTCCCGCGGAGTGGCGGCGGTGGACCCCCGGACCACCAGTTCCGGCATGAGGACGAACTCGGTGCGCGGCGGCGGCGTTCCGGACATCTCCTCCAGCAGCGCGTCCACGGCGATCTGCCCCATCGCCTTGACGGGCTGTCTGATCGTGGTCAGCGGAGGGTCGGTGAAGGCGATGAGCGGCGAGTCGTCGAAGCCGACGACCGAGAGGTCGCCGGGAACCGCAAGGCCCTTCTGGCGCGCGGCCCGGACAGCGCCGAGGGCCATCATGTCGCTGGCGCACACGACGGCCGTGCACCCCCTGTCGATCAGTGCGGACGCCGCTGCCTGGCCCCCTTCCAGAGAGAACAGCGAGTGCTGGATCAGTTCCCCGGCCTCCTGCGCGGACAGCCCCAGGTGCTCGTGCATACCGACGCGGAAACCCTCGATCTTGCGCTGGACCGGCACGAAGCGCTCCGGTCCGAGCGCGAGCCCGATGCGCTCGTGTCCCAGCTCGGCCAGATGCGCCACGGCCAGACGCATGGCGGCCCGGTCGTCCGGGGAGACGAAGGGCGCCTCGATCCGGGGGGAGAACCCGTTGACGAGCACGAAGGGCACCCGCTGCCGGTGCAGCCGGTCGTAGCGTCCGGTGTCTGCGGTGGTGTCGGCGTGCAGCCCGGAGACGAAGACGATGCCGGCCACCCCGCGGCCCACGAGCATCTCGGTGAGTTCGTCCTCGGTCGAACCCCCCGGCGTCTGCGTGGCCAGGACGGGCGTGTACCCCCGGCGCGTGAGCGCCTGCCCCATCACTTCGGCCAGCGCGGGGAAGACGGGATTGTCCAGCTCCGGTGTGATCAGGCCGACCAGTTCCGCACGCCGCTGCCGTGACGGGTACTCGTACCCCAGCGTGTCGAGTGCGGCGAGCACGGAGTCGCGGGTGTCCGTGGCCACACCGCGCGCGCCGTTGAGCACGCGGCTGACCGTGGCCTTGCTGACGCCCGCCTGGGCTGCGATGTCGGCGAGCCGCATGGTCATGGCAGGGCACTTTACCCGCTGGCCACCGCTGTGCCCACTGCGTGGGAAAACGACGGGGCTGCGCAGTACGCCCGTCCGTCGTCCGCACAATGGCTGAAAATACTTGCAGCAAATTGCCGCAACGTCTTTCGGTGTCCTTTCGTCCTTGTTACGTTCCTGGCAACCCCGGCGCCGCGTAGGAGCGGTTGGCGTGAGGCCTCGACGCCTCCGCCCAATTCCGGGAAGAAACAGGGGAGTTCACAATGCGGCGTGGCATTGCGGCCACCGCGCTGGTCGCGGCTCTGGCCATGACGGCTTCGGCATGTGGCGGGGACGACGACAGCCGGAACGGTGCCGGCGGGGGCAGCGGGGAGCTGTCGGGAACCGTCACCTTCTGGGACACCTCCAACGAGGCGGAGAAGGCGACGTACCAGGCCCTCGCGGAACGTTTCGAGAAGGAGCACCCGAAGGTCGACGTCAAGTACGTCAACGTGCCGTTCGGCGAGGCGAACGCCAAGTTCAAGAACGCGGCGGGCGGCAACTCCGGTGCCCCGGACGTGATGCGCACGGAGGTGGCCTGGGTCGCGGACTTCGCCAGCATCGGCTACCTCGCCCCGCTCGACGGCACGGCCGCCCTCGACGACGCGTCGGACTACCTCCCGCAGGCCGCGGCCAGCACGAAGTACGAGGGGAAGACCTACGCGGTCCCGCAGGTGATCGACACCCTGGCGCTCTTCTACAACAAGGAGTTGCTGAAGAAGGCCGGCGTCCCGGCACCCGCCTCCGTCGCCGAGCTGAAGACGGCCGCCGCCAGGATCAAGGAGAAGACCGGCGCGACCGGCCTCTACCTGCGGGGCGACGACCCGTACTGGTTCCTGCCCTACCTCTACGGTGAGGGCGGCGACCTGGTCGACGAGAAGAACAAGACCGTCACCATCGACGACGAGCCCGGTGTGAAGGCGTACCGGGTCCTCGAGGACCTGGTGGACAGCGAAGCGGCCATCACGGACGCGTCCGACGGCTGGAACAACATGCAGAACGCCTTCAAGTCGGGCAAGGCCGCCATGATGCTCAACGGCCCGTGGGCCATCGAGGACGTCAAGGCCGGGGCCCGGTTCAAGGATCCCGCCAACCTCGGGGTCGCCCCCGTCCCGGCCGGCAGCGCCGGCCAGGGATCGCCCCAGGGCGGGTGGAACCTGTCGGTGTACGCCGGCTCGAAGAACCTCGACGCCTCCTACGCCTTCGTGAAGTACATGAGCTCCGCCGAGGTGCAGCAGGAGACCACCGAGAAGCTGAGCCTGCTCCCCACCCGCACCTCCGTCTACGAGGTGCCGGCCGTCGCGAAGAACGAGATGGTGAGGTTCTTCAAGCCGGCGGTCGACAAGGCCGTGGAACGGCCCTGGATCGCCCAGGGCAACGCCCTCTTCGAGCCCATCCGGCTGCAGATGGCCAACGTGCTGGCCGGCAAGACCAGCCCGGACAAGGCGGCGTCGAGCACCGGCGACGCCTACCGCAAGCTGCTCAAGGACTACAAGTAGGCCACGGGAAGGCGGACCGACGACCCATGGCTGTCGAGACCGGCCAGTCGGTGACGAAGGCCGCGGGCACCCAGGGTGCCCGCGGCCGGGCCCACCGCACCGGCCACAAGAACCCCAGGACCCCGGGGCGTCTGCGCAGGGCCCTGGCCACCCACTGGTACGCCTGGAGCATGGTCGCCCCCGTGGTGGCCGTGATCGGCGTGATCATCGGATACCCCCTCGCGCGCGGCGTCTGGCTGTCCTTCACCGACGCCAACGAGGCCAACGTCGAGCGCACCATCGGCGTCAACCACATCCCCGCGACGTACGAGCACGTCGGACTCGCCAACTACCGGGCGATCCTCGGTGACGGGGTCTTCTGGGACCGGCTCGGCTGGACCGTGGTGTGGACGGTCAGCTGCGTGGCGCTCTCCTTCGCCCTCGGGCTGGCCCTGGCCGTCATGCTCAACCGCACCTTCAAGGGCCGCACCCTGTACCGCACGGCCCTGGTCCTGCCCTGGGCGGTACCGGCGTTCGTCTCCGTGTTCACCTGGCGCCTGCTGTTCAACGAACGCAGCGGCCTGTTCAACGAACTGCTCACCGGCGCCGGGTTCGACCGGATCTCCTGGCTGAACGACCCCACCTGGGCGAAGATCTCCGTCATCGCGGTGAACGTCTGGGTGGGCGTGCCGTTCATGCTCATCGCCCTCCTCGGCGGCCTGCAGTCCATCCCCGGGGACCTCTACGAGGCCGCGGAGATGGACGGGGCGAACCCCTGGCAGCGCTTCCGCCACATCACCCTGCCCGGACTGCGGTCCGTCTCGAGCACGGTCGTCCTGCTCAGCACCATCTGGACCTTCAACATGTTCCCGGTGATCTTCCTGCTGACCCGGGGCGGCCCGGGCGACGCCACCGAGATCCTGGTGACGTACGCCTACCGCCTGTCCTTCGTCATCAGCCCGCGGGACTACTCCACGTCCGCCGCCTGGGGCGTGCTGATCCTGCTCCTCCTGGCACTCGTCACCGCGGCCTACCGCCGCGCACTGCGCAAGCAGGGAGACACCTGGTGACCGACACGATCACGCGCACCCCGGTACGCCCCGAGCCGCCGGCCCCCGCGCGCAAGCGCGGCGAGCGCGGCCCGCTGGCCTCGCTCGGACTGCACCTGACCCTGCTGACGGCCTCCGTCGTCGCGGTCTTCCCCCCGCTGTGGCTGCTGGCCACCTCCTTCAAACCGAAGACCGACGCGTTCGACACCTCGCTCGTCAAGGACTTCACGTTCGGCAACTACAGCCATGTCGTACGTGACACCGACTTCCTGTCCTGGCTGCAGAACTCGCTGGTCGTCGTCGGACTGACCACGCTGATCGGCGTCTTCATCTCCGCCACCACCGGCTACGCGGTGAGCCGTTTCCGCTTCCCCGGCATGCGCCCCCTGATGTGGATGCTCCTGCTCACCCAGATGTTCCCGGTCGCGGTGCTCATCGTGCCGCTGTACAACCTGCTCGCCGGCCTCGGGCTGCTCAACCAGCCGGTCGGACTGGTCGTCACCTATCTCACCGTCGCCGTGCCGTTCTGCGCCTGGATGATGAAGGGCTACTTCGACGGCATCCCGGTCGAGATCGACGAAGCCGGCCGGGTCGACGGACTCAGCCCGTTCGGCACGTTCTGGCGGCTGGTGCTGCCCCTGGCCAAGCCGGGGCTCGCCGTCACCGCCTTCTACACCTTCATCACCGGCTGGGGCGAAGTGGCCTACGCGTCCGCCTTCATGACCGGCGAGGAGAACCTCACGCTCGCCGGAGGCCTCCAGACGTTCGTCAACCAGTACACGAGCGACTGGGGCGCGCTGACCGCGGCCGCCGTGATCATCGCGGTCCCCGCCGCGATCGTCTTCGGACTCGTCCAGCGGCATCTCGTCTCCGGGCTGACCGCAGGCGCCACCAAGTCCTGACCGTCCCCCAACGCAGGCAGGAGAACCATGACCCAGTACCTTGCCGAACCCGGCACCCGTACCCGACCCTCCGGTCCCGGCGAGCGTCCGGGCTGGTGGCGGGAGGCCGTGATCTACCAGGTCTATCCCCGCAGCTTCGCCGACAGCGACGGCGACGGGGTGGGCGACCTCCAGGGCATCCGCTCCCGGCTGCCGTACCTGAGGGACCTCGGCGTCGACGCCGTCTGGCTCAGCCCCTTCTACGTCTCGCCCCAGGCCGACGGCGGTTACGACGTCGCCGACTACCGGGCCGTCGACCCGGTGTTCGGCACGCTGCTCGACGCGGACGAACTGATCCGCGACGCGCACGCCCTGGGGCTGCGCGTGATCGTCGACGTGGTCCCCAACCACTGTTCGGACCAGCACGACTGGTTCCAGCGCGCCTTACGCGAGGGCCCCGGCTCCCCGCTGCGCGACCGCTTCCACTTCCGGCCGGGACGCGGGACCGCCGGTGAGGCTCCGCCCAACGACTGGGAGTCCATCTTCGGCGGCCCCGCCTGGACGCGCACGAAGAACCCGGACGGCACACCGGGGGAGTGGTACCTCCACCTCTTCGCTCCCGAGCAGCCCGACTTCAACTGGGACAACCCGGCCGTGCGGGACGAGTTCCGCTCCGTCCTGCGCTACTGGCTCGACATGGGCGTCGACGGCTTCCGCGTCGACGTCGCCCACGGCCTGGTCAAGGCCGCGGGGCTGCCCGACATGGGGCGCACCGGGCAGCTGCACCTGCTGGGCACCCAGCCCCTGCCCTTCTTCGACCAGGACGGCGTGCACGAGATCTACCGGTCCTGGCGCAGGATCCTGGACGAGTACCCGGGAGAGCGCATCGGCGTCGCCGAGGCGTGGACACCGAGCGCCGAGCGCACGGCCAACTACCTGCGGGCGGACGAGCTGCACCAGGCGTTCAACTTCCACTACCTGGGAGCCGGCTGGGACGCCGGCGCCCTGCGCCGGGCCATCGACGAATGCCTCGACGCCATGCGCCCGGTGGGCGCGCCCAGCACCTGGGTGCTGTCCAACCACGACGTCGTCCGGCACACCACCCGCCTCGCCGTGGACGGTCCCGAGCAGGGGGTGCGCCGGGCCCGCGCGGCGACGCTGCTGATGCTGGCCCTGCCCGGGTCCGCCTACCTCTACCAGGGTGAGGAACTCGGCCTGCCGGAGGTGACCGACCTGCCGGACGAGGTGCGGCAGGACCCCTCGTTCTTCCGGGACAACGGGCAGGACGGGCTGCGGGACGGCTGCCGGGTGCCGATCCCGTGGTCGGGGACCGAGGCGCCGTACGGCTTCGGACCCGTCGAGGGCGGACCGAGCTGGCTGCCGCAGCCGGAGAGCTGGAGGCACCTGTCGGTCGAGGTGCAGTCCGGTGACCCCGGCTCGACGCTGGAGCTCTACCGCAGTGCCCTGGCACTGCGCCGGGAGCACCCCGCCCTGGGCGCCGGCGACGGCGTCGAGTGGCTGGAGGCCCCCGAGGGCGTCCTCGCCTTCCGCCGCACCGCGCGGGGCCCGGGCGACCGGGCCTGGGACGGCGACCTGGTCTGCACCGTCAACCTGACCGGTGCACCGGTGCGGTGGACCCCGCAGGGGCGGCCGCTGCTCAGCAGCTGCGAGCCGGTGACCGAGGGCGACGCGGCCGGGCTCCCCGCGGACAGCACCGTCTGGTGGGCGGTGTGACCCTCTCCCTGACGCGGGGTGCCGAGCACGGCACCCCGCGGCTCACCGACATCGCCGCGCAGGCCGGGGTGAGTGAGGCCACGGCGAGCCGCGTGCTCAACGGGAAACCCGGAGTCGCCCCCGCCACCCGGCGGCGGGTGGTGGCCGCACTCGACGTACTCGGCTACGAGCGGCCCGTACGGCTGCGCCAGCGCAGCGCCGGCCTGATCGGGCTGGTGATCCCGGAGCTCACGAACCCGATCTTCCCGGCTTTCGCCCAGGTCATCGAGCAGGTGCTGGCCGGGCACGGATACACGCCCGTGTTGTGCACGCAGATGCCCGGCGGGTCCACCGAGGACGAACTGGTGGAGCAGATGGAGGACCGGGGCGTCACGGGCATCGTCTTCCTGTCCGGGCTGCACGCGGACACGACGGCCGACCCGGCCCGGTACCACAAACTCGCCTCCCGAGGACTGCCGTTCGTTCTGGTGAACGGCTACAACGAGCGCATCACGGCGTCCTTCGTGTCGTCCGACGACCGGTCCGCGGTACGGATGGCGGTGCGGCACCTGGCCGACCTGGGGCACACGAGGGTCGGACTGGCCGTCGGCCCCACCCGTTTCGTGCCGTCGCGGCGCAAGGCCGAGGGCTTCCTCGCGGCCGTGCGCTCCTTCTGCGGGATGCGGGCGGAAGAGGCCGAAGCGCACATCGAGCGCACCCTGTTCACGGTGGAGGGAGGCCACGCGGCCGCGGCGGCGCTGCTGGACAGGGGGTGCACCGGCCTGGTCTGCGGCAGTGATCTGATGGCCCTGGGGGCGATCCGCGCGGTGCGCGAACGAGGCCTGTCGGTTCCGCACGACGTCTCGGTGATCGGGTTCGACGACTCGCCGCTGATCCCGTTCACCGACCCACCGCTCACCACCGTGCGTCAGCCGGTGCAGGCGATGGCGACCGCGGCGGTGGGGGCGCTGCTGGAGGAGGTCGGCGGAACCCCCGTGCAGCGGACCGAGTTCGTCTTCCAGCCGGAGCTGGTCGTGCGCGGTTCCACGGCGCGGCGCGGCGGGTGAGCGCACCGGCCCGGGGAGAGGCTCCGCAGCCGGCCCCGGTCGGGGCTGCGGGGCGGCATGAAGGCTGCGGAGCCCCGGCTGGAGCCCGGTCCGGCGGGCCGGGCGCGTGGGCTCCGACAGCTGTCGAGGCCTCCGGGCCGCCGGACCGGGCAGTGATTGAACGTAACACCTCTGAAACGCTTGCGAAAGTCTTTGCAGAGCGTCAATTTTCCCACGTACCAGTGATGTTGGGGTTTCCGGAGGGAGAACCAAGAGTCCTGTCGTGAAGGGTTGACCGATGGTGAGGGGGCTCGTACGGTCTCGACCGCAACAACTTGCTGACGTGTTTCAGCAAGACCCCACAGGCCTGTCGGGCAAGGCGCGTTGCTGCGTGAAGGCCTCTCATCCGCATCAGGTGGATCAGGAGGAACTATGGCCAACAAGATCGTGGCCACTGCACTCGCCCTCGTGGCGGGAG
>NZ_NCTE01000332.1:21928-25235 GCF_002114215.1 Streptomyces sp. 13-12-16
TCGACACCTGCCACGCCGCCGGCGTCAAGGTCGTCGTCGACACGGTCATCAACCACATGGCCAACAGCGCCGGCACCGGAACCGCGGGTTCCTCCTACAGCAAGTACAACTATCCCGGCCTGTACTCGTCGTCCGACCTGGACGACTGCACGAGGGACATCGACAACTACGGGGACAGCTGGAACGTCCACCACTGCGAACTGTCCGGCCTGCCCGACCTGGACACCGGCGAGGAGTACGTCCGCAAGACGATCGCCGGGTACCTGAACGACCTGCTGTCCCTCGGGGTGGACGGCTTCCGCATCGACGCGGCCAAGCACATCCCACCGGGTGACCTCGCCAACATCAAGGGCCGGCTCAGCAACCCGGGTGTCCACTGGAAGCAGGAGACCATCGGGGCGCCCGGCGAGGCCGTGCAGCCCGGCCAGTACACCGGCACCGGTGACGTCCAGGAGTTCTCCTTCGCCAAGGACCTGAAGCGCATCTTCTCCGGCGAGAAGCTGGCGTATCTGAAGAACTTCGGGGAGGCCTGGGGCTACGTCCCCAGCGGCAAGGCCGCCACCTTCGTGACCAACCACGACACCGAGCGCCACGACACGACGCTGACCTACAAGAACGGCTCCGCCTACACTCTCGCCCACGTCTTCATGCTGGCCTGGCCGTACGGCTCACCGGACGTGCACTCCGGCTACGAGTTCAGCAGTGACGCGGGCAGCCCCAACGACGGCCAGGTCAACGCCTGTTACACCGACGGGTGGAAGTGCCAGCACGCCTGGCGCGAGATCGCGAGCATGGTCGAGTTCCGCAACACCGCCGGCAGCGCGGGTGTCACCAACTGGTGGGACAACGGCAACAACGCCATCGCCTTCGGCCGCGGCGACAAGGCCTACGTCGCGATCAACCACGAGTCCGGCTCGCTCAACCGCACCTTCCAGACGTCGCTGCCCGCCGGCACCTACTGCGACGTCCAGAGCGGCAAGCCCGTCACCGTGAACGGCTCCGGGCAGTTCACCGCGACCCTCGGCGGCAACACGGCGCTCGCCCTGCACACGGGAGCGACCAGCTGCTCCGACACCGGCCCCGGCCCGGACCCCGACCCCGAGGCCGGCGCCTCGTTCAGCGTCGACGCCACCACCGCCTGGGGCGAGAACATCTACGTCACCGGCGACAACGCCGCGCTCGGCAGCTGGAACCCCGCCGCCGCGCTCAAGCTCGACCCGGCGAGCTACCCCGTGTGGAAGCTCGACGTCGCCCTCCCGACCGGCACCTCCTTCGCGTACAAGTACCTCCGCAAGGACGCCTCCGGCAAGGTCACCTGGGAGAGCGGCGCCAACCGCACCGCCACCGTCCCGTCCAGCGGCAAGACGCTCCTGAGCGACTCCTGGCGCAGCTGAACCAGGCGAACGCTCCGTCTCGCCGACCGAAGGACCGCCCGGTCCGCCTTGTCCGAGGCGCACCGGGCGGCCCGCCTTGTCCGCGCCGGCTTTCGCCGCCGCGTACCGGGCGGCCCGTCCCGTTCGACCGGTGAGGAGAAGAAAGGCCCCATGACCGGTTTACCGTCCCGGCGCAGAACCGCCCGACTGTCGGCCGTCGCACTGATCCTGTCCGTGCTGCCGGCCCTCCCGTCCACCACCCCGTCCGCGGACGCCGCGACCCCGCGACCGCCGTCCGATCACGCGCTCGCCCGCACACCGGCGCGCCCCGCCCCCTCGCGCGAGCAGTTCTACCTGGTGCTGCCCGACCGCTTCGCCAACGGGACCACCTCCAACGACGAGGGAGGCCTGACCGGCGGCCGCTCGCGGACCGGCCACGACCCGACCGACAAGCACTTCTACCAGGGCGGTGACCTGAGGGGCCTGATCGAGAAGCTCGACTACATCAAGGGCCTGGGCACCACCGCACTCTGGATGGCCCCGGTCTTCAAGAACCGGCCGGTGCAGACCATGAGCGGCACCGAGATGGCCAGCTACCACGGCTACTCCATCACCGACTTCACCCGGGTCGACCCGCACTTCGGCACCAACGCCGAACTGGCGGAACTCGTCGACGAGGCCCACGCCAAGGGCATGAAGGTCTTCTTCGACGTCATCACCAACCACACCGCCGACACCGTCGACTACGCGGAGAAGACGTACGGCTACCGCTCCAAGGGAGCGTTCCCCTACCTGGACGCCGAGGGCCGTCCCTTCGACGACAGCTCCGGCATGCGCGAGGTCGACGAGGACGGCTTCCCGTACACGCCGCGCCCCCGCCCCGGCGAGCATGACACCAAGGTGCCGGCGTGGCTGAACGACCCCACGATGTACCACAACCGGGGCGACTCCACCTTCGCCGGTGAGAGCGCCCTGTACGGCGACTTCAAGGGCAACGACGACCTGTGGACCGAACGGCCCGAGGTCGTCGAGGGCATGCGGCGGATCTACGAGAGGTGGGTCAAGGACTTCGGCATCGACGGCTTCCGCGTCGACACGGCGAAGAACGTCAACATGGCCTTCTGGACCCAGTGGGCCACGGCGCTGGACGCCTACGCGGCCCGGCAGGGGAAGCGGGACTTCTTCATCTTCGCGGAGGCCTTCTCGGCCGACCCCGTCGTCATGGCGCCCTACCTGACCGAGGGCAGGCTCGACGCCACGCTCGACTTCCCGCTGCAGGCCGCGCTCCGCAACTACGCGTCGCGCGGCGGTCCCACGCGCGACCTCGCGCACGTCCTGGCCCAGGACCACCGCTACACCACGGACAAGGCCAACGCCTACGGCGAGGTGACCTTCCTGGGCAGTCACGACATGGGGCGCATCGGCAGTTTCATCAGCCAGGACAACCCGGGCGCGGGGGATGCCGAGTTGCTGCGCCGGGACCGGTTCGCGCACGAGTTGATGTTCCTGTCGCGGGGCAATCCGGTGATCTACGCGGGTGACGAGCAGGGCTTCACCGGATCGGCGGACGATGTGTACGCCCGGCAGACGTTGTTCGCGTCGAAGGTTCCGGAGTATCTGGACGACGACCGGATCGGTACGGAGCGTACGCATGCCTCGGACGCGTACGACCCGGCGCATCCGTTGTACCGGTCGATCGCGAGGTTGTCGGAGCTGACGAAGCGTCATCCGGCGTTGCGTGACGGTGTGCAGGAGGAGCGGTACGCCGACGACGGTCCGGGTGTGTACGCGTTCTCGCGCACGGATGCGAGGCAGCGGGTGGAGTACGTCGTGGCGGTGAACAACGCGGACGAGGCCCGGACGGTCGGGGTGCCGACGTACTCGGCGGGGATGGACTTCCGTGGGGTGTACGGGTCGTCGGCGCGGGTGCGCAG
>NZ_NCTE01000332.1:25531-54422 GCF_002114215.1 Streptomyces sp. 13-12-16
ACCACGCCCCGTACAGGGTGACCCAGCACCTGCCGGACACGGTGCGTGCCGGGACGCCGCTGCGCTACAAGGCCGTCGTGGTCGACCGTGCGGGACGCACCGCGAGCGACACCGCCGCCACCACCACCGGACAGCCCCCCACCCCCGAGAAACCGAGCGCGGTGGACCGTCCCTACGCCGTGGTGCACTACCGGCGGACGGACGGCGACTACGACGGCTGGCAGCTCAAGTCGTCCGCCGGAACCGCGGACTTCACCGGCCGTGACGCCTACGGAGCCTTCGCCTGGGTGAAACTGGACGACGGTGCCGGCGACGTGACCTACACCGTCGAGAAGGAGGGCATCGCGGACGGCCCGCGGCGCACCCTCGAGACGGCGGAGACCGGCGAGGTCTGGATCGAGCAGGGGAAGGACGGGCAGGCGGTGACCGCACCCGAGGGTGCCTATCCGCCGCAGGACCAGAAGAAGGCCGTCCTGCACTACCACCGCGCCGACGGCGACTACGACGGCTGGGGCCTGCACACCTGGACCGGCGCGGCCAACCCGACCGACTGGTCCAAGCCGCTGCGGCCGGTCGGCAGGGACAGCTTCGGCGTGACCTTCGAAGTGCCCCTCGCCGACGGCGCCACCTCCCTCAGCTACATCGTCCACAAGGACGACGAGAAGGACATCGCCAGCGACCGGTCCCTGGACTTCGCCACCCACGGGAAGGACGTCTGGCTCCTCGGCGGCACCGCCGGCTACCTGCTGCCGACCGTGGGCTCCGCCCCCGACCTCGACCTCGGCGCCTCGAAGGCCCAGTGGATCGACGCGGACACGGTGGTGTGGAACGTCAAGGCCACCGACGCCACCAGCCAGCAGCTCGTGTACGCCCCCAAGGGCGACATCACCGTCAAGGACGGCGCCCTCTCCCACGAGGGGCACTGGCTGCGTCTGGTGCCGACAACCCTCAGCGACGCCCAGAAGGCGAAGTTCCGGCACTTGAAGGACGGCACCGCCTGGTCCGTCGACCCGCGTGACCGGGACCGGGTGCGGGAGGCGCTGCGCGGCCAGCTCATCGCCACGCAGCGGGCCGCCAACGGCGCGCTGCTCGCGGCGACGGGTGTCCAGATCCCCGGCGTGCTGGACGACCTCTACGGCGCGGCGCGCAAGGCCCGCCTCGGGCCCGTCTTCGACCATCGGGGCAGGCCCACCCTGTCCGTCTGGGCCCCGACCGCCAAGAGCGTGTCCCTCGAGCTGGACGGCCGGCGCGTACCCATGCGCCGGGACGGCGGCACGGGTGTCTGGTCGGTGACCGGATCCCGCGGCTGGAAGGGCAAGCCGTACCGGTACGCCGTCACGGTGTGGGCCCCGACGGTCCGCAGGACCGTCACCAACAAGGTCACCGACCCCTACTCCGTGGCACTGACGGCCGACTCCGCACACAGTCTCGTCGTCGATCTGAAGGACAGGTCCCTGGCGCCCGCGGGATGGTCCGGGCTGGACAAACCCCCGGCCGTTCCGCTCAAGGACGCGCAGATCCAGGAACTGCACGTACGTGACCACTCCGTGGAGGACTCGACCGTCCCGGCGGCTGAGCGGGGCACGTACACCGCCTTCACCGAGAAGAACTCGGCGGGCAGCAGGCACCTGCGTGCTCTGGCCGAGGCGGGCACCTCGTACGTGCACCTGCTCCCGGTCTTCGACTTCTCGACCGTTCCGGAGAAGGCCGCCGACCGGACCGTCCCCGGATGCGACCTGGCCTCCTACCCGGCCGACTCCGGCAAGCAGCAGGAGTGCGTGGCGAAGGCCGCCGCCAAGGACGCCTACAACTGGGGCTACGACCCGTACCACTTCACCGTCCCCGAGGGCTCCTACGCCACCGACCCGGACGGGACGCGGCGCACGGTCGAGTTCCGGAAGATGGTCAAGGCGCTCAACGAGGACGGCCTGCGGGTCGTGATGGACGTGGTCTACAACCACACCGTCGCGAGCGGCCAGGCCGGCACCTCCGT
This sequence comes from Streptomyces sp. 13-12-16, assembly GCF_002114215.1. GTDB lineage: Bacteria > Actinomycetota > Actinomycetes > Streptomycetales > Streptomycetaceae > Streptomyces. The sequence goes on from NZ_NCTE01000332.1 coordinate 27,525, forward strand.
CCTGGACAAGGTGGTGCCCGGCTACTACCACCGGCTCCTCGCCGACGGCTCCGTCGCCACCTCGACCTGCTGCGCCAACACGGCCACCGAGAACGCCATGATGGGCAAGCTCGTCGTCGACTCGGTCGTCACCTGGGCCAAGGAGTACAAGGTCGACGGGTTCCGCTTCGACCTCATGGGCCACCACCCGAAGGCCAACATCCTCGCCGTGCGCGAGGCCCTCGACGCCCTCACCCCGGAGAAGGACGGCGTCGACGGCAAGAAGATCATCCTGTACGGCGAGGGCTGGAACTTCGGCGAGATCGCCGACGACGCCCGCTTCGAGCAGGCCACGCAGAAGAACATGGCCGGCACCGGCATCGCCACCTTCTCCGACCGGGCCCGCGACGCCGTGCGCGGCGGCGGCCCCTTCGACGCCGACCCCGGCGTGCAGGGCTTCGCCTCCGGCCTCTACACCGACCCCAACTCCTCGACGGACAACGGCACCGAGGCCGAGCAGAAGGCCCGCCTGCTGCACTACCAGGACCTGATCAAGGTGGGCCTGAGCGGCAACCTCGCCGACTACACCTTCACCGACACCAGCGGCAAGGAGGTCACCGGCTCCCAGGTCGACTACAACGGCGCCCCCGCCGGATACGCGGCCGCGCCCGGCGACGCCCTCGCCTACGCCGACGCGCACGACAACGAGACCTTGTTCGACGCGCTCGCCTACAAGCTCCCCGCCGGCACGTCCGCAGCCGACCGGGCCCGTATGCAGGTGTTGGCGATGGCGACGGCCGCCCTCTCGCAGGGCCCGGCGCTCTCCCAGGCGGGCACCGACCTGCTGCGTTCGAAATCCCTGGACCGCAACTCCTTCGAGAGCGGCGACTGGTTCAACGCCATCCACTGGAACTGCGCGGACGGCAACGGCTTCGGCCGGGGCCTGCCGCCGGCCGCCGACAACGAGGCCAAGTGGCCCTACGCCAGGCCCCTGCTGGGCACGGTGAAGGTCGGCTGCCCGCAGATCGAGGGCGCCTCGGCCGCCTACCGGGACCTGCTGAGCATCCGTACCACGGAGAAGGCCTTCTCCCTCGACACGGCCGCCCAGGTGCAGTCGGCGCTCTCCTTCCCGCTCTCCGGGAAGGACGAGACGCCCGGCGTGATCACCATGACCCTCGGTGACCTGGTCGTCGTCTTCAACGCCACGCCCGACCGGCAGTCCCAGCGGCTGACGGAGCCGGGCGCAGGCGCCTACCGGCTGCACCCGGTGCAGGCCGCCGGAGGGGACCGTGTGGTCAGGACGGCCACCTACACGAAGAGCACCGGCACCTTCGAGGTGCCGGGCCGTACCGTGGCGGTCTTCACGCGCTGACAGGAAACCGCCCACGAAGTGCCCGTACCGGCAGCCCGGTACGGGCACTTCCGTGTTCGGGGGCCGGCACTCGGAACGGGGAGGGGCGATGGCTTTCGGTCTTGTCGCGACCGCCTCACTGAGCATGGTCATGTGTTCGTTTGTCGACGGCAGCGCGGCCTGGTGGCAGGAGTAAGTCATGCCGCTTCATCCGGCAGTAACCTCACCGCGTTCGCGGGTTCATCCGTCCGGCTGTGTCCTGTCATCCTGCGGCGTGAAGTCAACTCGGTGTGCTGAGCTGCTCGTTCGTAAGAAACTGCGTCCCGCGGGGTCATTGAAACAGACACCGTAAGTTTCTGGAACTTGCCGCAATGTTTTTCATGCTCCCACCGGGCCTCCGTACTCTGAGGGTGTCCGTTCAGTAAGTGAAGGGGAGCACTCTGATGAAGCGGTTCGTGCGTTCGACTTTCATGGCGTGTGCGGTGGCTCTGGCCGTGGCCGCGCCCGCCACGGTGGCCCACGCCGGGTCCCAGGAGAGCGCGGGGGACGAGGCCTCCGTGCCCGCGTGCCTGACGTACAGCCCGGGGTGGCGCTACACGTTCGTGACCAACGACTGCTCCACCGCCCACAGGGTGAAGGTCCTGTACGGCGACGGAACGGACGTCCCCTGCCAGGAGGTGGCCCCGCGAAACTGGTTCACCTTCCCGGGCTACGGAACCGAGGGGAACACGGTCGAGGGCATCGTCCTGTGCGACCACGCCGACGGTTCCTGACCGCACCGCCGCACGGCGGAACGGACGAGCGCTCCCGGCCTGCCGGGAGCGCTCGTCTTCGCCGAGTGGTGACGACGGCATGCCCGGTCCGGCAGGTGTTCAGGACCCGCCGGACCGGACGCCCGCTCACTTGAGGCGGGAGCCGTGGATGACGCTCTGCGTGATGCTGTTGCCCGTCGAGTCACCGGTGGTGGTGCGCAGGGACACGAAGCCGGGGCCCTTCAGGTGCCGTGCCAGGGCAGTCCAGCCCTTGCTGGCGGGGGCACCCGGGCGGAGCGCCAGGTCGTGCCGTCGTCTGGGAGACCTCGGCCGAGGGCTTCCTGATCCTCCCGTCGCCGGTCGACCCCGACTGGTGGTCCGCCGCGAAGGGGATCCTGAACGCCTTGCCGCCGAGTGCGGCGTCGTCCGGGGCGAGTTCGGGGCTGAAGCCCGGCGTCAGCAGGGCCGGCCGGGTGTACTGGGCGGCGCGGGCCGAGGGGAAGGTCCACGACACGTCGACGGTGCTCGACAGGCCGCCGGAACGGGTGGCCGGCGCCTCCAGCGAGCCCTCCACCTGGGGTCGGGGACCGGCGCGGTGGCTCACGGCTCCGTTTCCGGTCCCCGACCCTGCTTCAGCAGCGGAGAAAACCGAACACACCCGGCCGGGACGGCGCCTACTTCGCTCGATGACGCTTTGACCTGCGTATATGCCTGCAAGAGTGGCAAGAGGTCAGTCGGACGCCTCGGGTTCCGGCGCGGGCAGGGGCGCCGAGCAGGTCGCCCGGCCGAACCCACCGCTGGCCGTGGCGCTCTGCATGTGCCGCCCGCGCACGGCGACCGCGCAGCGGACCTGACCGCCCTGCTCGCCCAGAGTGATGCTGATGACAGGGTTCTGACCGAGAGGCACCTCGACCGTCTTCTTCCAGGGCAGTCGGGCGCGGGAGACGGTCTCCGCCGTGCCCTGCTCGCTCACGCCCTGGTAGCTGAGGTCGACGGTCCCCTCGCCGGTCACCTCGTACGTCACCGGCGCGGTGGGGACCTCGGGCTCGGCCTTGCCCTCGTCGCCGCCACGCACCATACCGAACAGCGCGACGCCGAGACAGAGTACGAGGAAGCCGACGGCCGCGATCAGCACGGGACGGTTGGAGTGGGTCTTGTGTCCGCCGCCCTCGGTGTCGACCGGGGGAGTCCCGCCCTCTCCGTCGCTCCCGGCCCCGGCGCCGGCCGTCCCGGTCGTTCCGGGAGCGTCCGCGTCCGCCCCCGCGTGCTCGACGGTGGACGTGGAGGGCCCCGCCTCGCGCGTCTCGCTGCTCATCCAAACTCCCCTCGGCCGCAGGCCCGGACGGGCCCCGCCCGATCCAAAAGGGGTGGGGAGGCCCCTGTCAACCGATCCTGACCCCGGTCAGGGCTGGCCTGATCTCGACGCGTCACGCGCGGGAAGATCCCGTGAAGAAGAGGGAAAGCAGCAGTTCAGACGGCAACTTCCATGGCTTTTAAGCGAGTTGCGTAGATCGTCTGTGTGCTTGACATGGACAGGGTGTTCTTTGTTAGGAATCTCGGCTGCCAACTGCCATCCGGCAGATGGTCCTTGGTTCCTTCGAAGGGAAACCGATGCACAGACCACGGGCCGTAAGGCTCTTGGCCTCAAGTGCGGCGCTGGCGGTCCTCGCGACCGTCGCACCGATGACACCGGCGTTCGCGGCACCACCCGACACGGGACGACTCGCCGACAGCCTCCGCGGTCTCTTCGCCGACGGGGACACCGAACCTGCTGATCCGCCAGAGCTCCCCGACACCGATGTCCCGGCCAATGACAAGCTCGCCAAGGCGAAGGAGACGCCAAAGACCAAGCGCGTCAAGGAGCTGACGAGCCGGCGGACGCCGTACTCCCGTCACTGGCGCATGTCGGACGGGCGGGTTCAGTCCGAGGTATCGGCCATGCCCACCGCCTACGAGACGGGCAAGGGCGAGGACTCCGAGTGGAAGCCGATCGACACCGCGGTCACCGGCACCGACCGCAAGGGCTTCGAGAAGGCGAACACCACCAACCTCGCCCGCACCTACTTCGGCTCACGCCCCGGTGAGCTGGTCCGTTTCGAGCTCGACGAGGGCCACTGGGTCGCCATCGGCCTCAAGGACGCGGGTGCCGCGAAGCTGACCCCGGCGGTCGACGGCAACAAGGTCACCTACCAGGACGCCCTGGGCCAGGGGATCGATCTCTCCTACACGGTCGGCAACGGCAGCGTGAAGGAGGACATCGTCCTCAACGAGCGTCCGAAGGGCACCCCCTCCTTCGAGTTCACGCTCACCACGGGCGGCCTGACCGCGAAGTCGGAGAAGAACGGCACCATCTCGCTGTACGGCGAGAACTCCCCCGTCGGCGTTCCCGCGCTGGTGATCCCCGCGCCGTTCATGACGGACGCGAAGAAGGACGCCGGCTCCGCGTACGGCACCACCGGCACCGACGCCGTCCGCCAGGTGCTGTCCGGCAAGGAGGGCTCGTACGGCATCAGCCTGAAGCCGGACGCCGAGTGGCTGGCGGCGCCGGAGCGCCAGTACCCGGTGACGGTCGACCCGACCGTCACGATCGCGCCGACTCCGACGCAGTCCGCGGACGCGATGATCTCCTCGGACGACCCCAGCGCCAACTATGCGGACCTCTGGCGCCTTTCGGTCGGCAACACCAGCACCGGCACGTCGCGTGCGCTGCTGAGGTTCGGGCTGTCCGGCATACCCGTCGGCACGCGGCTGGATTCGGCCGAACTGAAGCTGTACTACGACCAGACGCACACCACCGGCGCCACCGAGGTCCAGCTGGAGGCGCACCGGGCCACCACGGCCTGGACCGAGACGGGCGCGACCTGGAACAGCGCCAAGGACATCACCGGAGAGCTGTCCGGCACGTCGGTCCTCGTCGACGACGGCGACTCCGGTACCACAGCCGCCCAGGGCGCCTGGCCCACCTCGGGGAACACCGCGTACACCCAGTACGCGATCGGGCAGGACTACCGGTACAACAAGGACACCACGGCGGGTGACACGTACACCTGGCGGCCGAGCCTCCCCGAGGACGGCGAGTACCAGGTCGACGTGCACTACGTCCCGGCCTCCGACCGCGCCGCCGACGCACCCTACACGGTGACGTACGACGGCGGCACCAAGACCTACCAGGTCGACCAGCGGGCAGGAACCGAGGGTGTCTGGAAGCCGCTGGGCAAGCACCCCTTCCAGGCCGGCACCACCGGCCAGGTCGTGCTCGGTGACGGCCCCGCCTCGACCTCCACGACCGTCCTCGCGGACGCGGTGCGCTTCACCAAGGGCGGTGTGGTCACCAAGCAGCCGCAGAAGGTCAACACCTGGCATGCCTTCCCGGTGACCAAGACGGTCCAGCAGTGGCTCGACGGAACCCACGAGAACCACGGCTTCGTGGTGAAGGCCGCCGACGAGTCCGCGAGCGCCCCCAAGGGCGGCCCGCGCTACGAGGCCGCCGAGTACGCCTACAAGGGCGAGGCCGCCAACTACCCGAAGCTGGTCCTCACCTGGGGCAACCAGGGCGTCGACGTCAACCCGCCGAAGGTCGTCCACTCCACCGGTGCCGAGCTGAGCTGGCCCGCGTACACCGACCCGTCGACCTCGCCGGGCGACGACATCGTCGAGTACCAGGTCCACCGCAGCGTCTTCCAGCACTTCAAGCCGTCCTCGCAGACCCTGGTCTCCCCCGTCGCCAGGGACACGCGCGCGTACACCGACACCTCGGCCCGGCCCACCCCGGCCGACTCCGCCGAGGAGTTCGGCGACGCGTACTACTACATGGTCGCGGTGAAGACCGCGAACGGGCAGATCCTCCCGTCCGCCACGGAGCTGGTGCGTCTGCCCAAGGCCGGACGCACCACGGTGGTGCTGCAGTCCGGGCAGAGCGACACCACGCTCGCCTCGGCGGAGCCGTCCACCGGTCATGACACGCTCACCGACGCGGGGACCGCCCACCCGTGGCTGTCGGTGGGCAACAACTCGGCCACATACGGCAACACCCGTGCCGTGCTGAAGTTCCCCGCCGTCAGCGAGATCCCGAGCAACGCCCGGGTCCTCGAGGCGCAGCTGAACATGTGGGGCTTCCAGACCACGACCGACTCGAACGGCGCGATCTACGAAGCTCACGCCCTGACCCGTGACTTCGACGAGGCGACCGCGTCCTGGACGAAGGCGGACCCCACCACGTCGTGGACGACGGCCGGTGGTGACATGGACGCCGCCGTCTCCGACACGGTCGGCACGGTCACCAACGACCCTGCACGGCAATCGTGGTACATCACCTCACTGGCGCAGAGCTGGATCTCGGACCCCGCCGGCAACCACGGCGTGGCGGTCAAGCTGCGCGACGAGTCGACGGCCGGCCCGCGCGAGCGGACGCTGTTCCTCTCCTCAGAGGCCGAGGAACCCCAGCTGCGCCCGCAGCTGGTCGTCACGTACCTGACGAAGTCGACGGAGGCGACGTACCACGCCCCGTACACGCCGTCCCGGATGATCCCGGGTGACGAGTACACAGTCGACGTCACCCTCACCAACACCACCACCGGCATCTGGGCGGCGGGCGACCACGCGCTCTCCTACACCTGGTCGCTCCCGGACGGCACCGACGCCACCACCGGCGGCAACCAGCTTCAGACGGCGCTGCCGGACGAGGTCCTGCCCGGCGACTCGGTCACCGTGCCGGCCAGGCTGAAGGCCCCGATCAACTCGGACTCCGGCAACAAGCGCCTGGACTACGTGCTGAAGTGGGGCCTGAAGAACACCACGACCGGCACCTGGCTGTCCGACAGCGACGGCATCGCCCCGCTGGCGCAGAACATCCGCACGGAGGACCCGACCTCCAACCAGCTCGGTCTGGAGAAGTTCTACTCCTACGCGGGCAAGAACACGGGCGCGGGTTCGTCGCTGATGACGAACCTGTACGCGGGCAACAGCGTCTGGCAGTACAACGCGTTCTCCAACCCGGGCCGCGGCGTCACCACCTTCGCCCGGTTCGCGTACAACTCCCAGGACACCTCCGACACGGTCCTCGGCCACGGCTGGTCGGCCCAGGCCGCGATGCCGCTGCGCCTGGGCGCCGCGCTGGACTTCCACCCCAACCCGAAACCGACCGAGGTCACCCTCCCCGACGGTGACGGCACCGCCCACGTCTTCCGCAAGCAGGCGGACGGGACGTGGCTGGCACCGGCGGGTGTGCACTACCTGCTGCGGCAGGGCACCGGCGTGGACTGCACCCCGGACAAGGACGGCGACCCGAAGGCCTGGTCGCTGACCCGACCGGACCGCACCCAGTTCTTCTTCGACTGCGACGGCTACCTGACGTCGATCGTCGACAAGAACGGCAACACGCAGACGTACACGTACGCCGAGCGCAAGTCGAACAACAAGCCGGTCAAGTTCCTCATCTACATCGAGGACCCGGCCGCGCGTCAGTCGCTCACGGTCGAGTACTACACGAAGGCCGACACCAACAGCCCGAAGATCATCGACCACGTCAAGTCGATGACCGACATCTCGGGCCGGAAGGTCACCTTCGAGTACTCCGACAAGGGCCTGCTCACCACCCTCACCGACGGTACGGGCAGCGCGCAGCCCAAGGTGTTCCGCTTCACGTACGACATGGAGCAGGGCAACAAGAACGCCAAGCTGGTCAAGGTCACCGACCCGCGCGGCAACTCCACCTCGCTGGACTACTACTACCCGAGCGAGGGCGATGACCCGAAGTTCCACTGGAACACGCAGACGCTGACGGACCGCCTGGGCGGGACCACCGGCTATGTGTACACCGATCCGGACGGCACGGCGGGCTCGGTCGTCAACACCAAGGTGACGGACGCCGAGAACCACGACACGCAGTACGTGCTCGACGGGTACGGCCGCGCCACCCGGATGACCAACGCGAAGTCCGAGACCACCAGGACGGCCTGGGACACCGACAACAACGTGACGCGCCTGGAGGAGGCCAACGGCGCGGTCACCACGTGGAAGTACGACACCGTCACCGGCTATCCGCTGGAGATGAAGGACGCCGAGGCCAACAAGAACGGCACCGCGGCGCAGACCCTCACGTACTCCTACGGGCTCGACGGCCATATCGCGGACCTCTTCGAGAAGAAGTCCCCGGAGGGCCGCACCTACCGGTTCGGCTATGACACCAAGGGCAACCTGACCTCGGTCACCGACCCCAAGGGCGTCGCATCCGCCGCCGAGGGCGACTACACCTCGCGCACGGAGTACGACGCGCTGGGCCAGGTCGTCAAGGAGACCGACGCCAACGGGCACGCCACGCAGTACAGCGAGTTCGCGCCGGCCGGCTACCCGAAGACCATCACGGACGCGGCCGGTCACCCCTCGCACTTCGTCTACGACGTGCGAGGCAACGTCACCAAGGTGACCAACGCCCAGGGCGCCGAGGTCACCCAGGCCTACGACGTGTTCGGCAGGCCGCTGGAGAAGCGCGAGCCCAAGGACCGGAAGGCAGGCGAGTTCATCGTCACGCCGGAGCCGGTCTATGACGCCAACGACAACATCACCAAGGCCTTCGCCCCCAACGGGACGGAGACCACGGCGGTGTTCGACAAGGCGGACCAGCGGATCGAGTCGGTCAAGCCGTCCGACGAGCCCGGCGGTCCGGTGCGCAAGTCCACCTCCGTCTACGACAAGGTCGGCAACCTCGTCTCGGGTACCGGCGCACAGGGCAACCTGACGGCGACCGAGGGCGACTACACCGCCACCACCACGTTCGACGCGATCTACCAGCCGATCGAGATGGTGGACGCCGAGGGCAACAGGGCGACGGTGGAGTACGACAACGTCGGCAACGTCGTCAAGGTCGTGGACGCGCGCAAGAACGCCACCGCGAACGCCGACGACTACACCACGCGCTACGAATACGACCTGAACCACCGGGTCAAGCGCACGGTCGACGCCCTGGGGTGGGCCACCTCGGTCCGCTACGACAAGGACGGCCTCCAGATCGCGCAGACCGACGCGGAGGGCAACGAGTCGCTCGCGACGTACGACGAACGCGGCGCGCTCGTGGAGTCCAAGGTGCCGGTCAGGAAGGACGCCTCCGGCACCCTCACCTACCGCACGACCAAGTACGCGTACGACCAGGTCGGCAACCGTACGAAGACCACCACCCCACGCGGTGTCGCCACCGGTGACGACGACGCGGACTTCATGTCGGAGACGGTCTACGACGAGCTGAACCGGGTCAAGGAGGAGCGCTCGCCCTACGACAAGGACGAAGTGCTCTACTCCTCACCGGACTCGGTGTTCTACGAGTACGACTCCGTCGGCAACCTGCGGTCGGTCTCGGCTCCCCCGTCGGAGGGCCAGACGGTCCGCAACGTCACCGATTACACGTACTTCGACAACGGCTGGACACGTACGGCCAAGGACCCGTGGGACATCACCACGGCCTACGAGTACAACAAGCTCGGCCAGCAGACGAAGAACACGCTGACCTCGGCGGGCGGCTCCCAGCAGCGCACCATGACCTGGGACTACTACCCGTCGGGCAACAAGAAGGCCCACTCGGACGACGGTGTGCCGATCGGCAACCAGGTCGTCCTGGTGGACAGCTCGGACTTCAACAACACCGCGACCCAGGGCAACTGGTCGCGGACGCAGGCCGAACAGCAGTACGGCTACGACACGTACTCGCACCCCGCGGGCACCGGCACATCGTCGCTGTCCTGGCAGTTGAACATCCCGCAGAACGGCACCTACGAGGTGTTCGTCCGCTACCCGAAAATGACGGGTGCCGCCTCGGACGCCAGGTTCAAGGTCGACCACGACGGCGGCAGCACCACAAAAACCGTCGACCAGACCGCGAACACCGGCGCGTGGGTCTCGCTCGGGTCCTACGCGTTCGTGGAGGACGGTCCGCAGAAGGTCACGCTGACCGACGCCGCCAATGGCACGGTGCTCGCGGACGCGGTGAAGCTGGTCCGCTCGAACTCCGGTGAGACGGACGACGAGAAGAAGGACTTCACCTACAGCTACAACGCGAACGGCAACATGGTCGAGGTACGTGACCTCTCGCCGGGCGCGAAGATCGACACGTACAAGATCTCGTACGACGGCCTCAACCACATCACCAAGGTGGAGGAGACCGCGGGCGGCACGGTGAAGAACACCACCTCGCTGACCTACGACGAAAACGGCAACCCCGTCACGTCCACGCACGATCTGACCTGGACGAAGATCGAGTACGACGAGCGCGACATGGTCAAGAAGGTGACCAACGCCGATTCGCCCACCGCGGGCGATCAGCAGATCACCACGATGACCTACACCGGGCGCGGCCAGCTCCTGAAGCAGACCAAGCCCAACGGCAACACGCTCGACATGCGCTACTACCCCGACGGGTCGGTGGAGCAGTCGCTCGAGAAGACCTCGGACGGCACCGTGGTGTCGCAGCACGACCTGGAGTACTCGCCCAACGGGCACCGCTCCAAGGACGTCCTGAAGCTGATGAACGCCGATGACAACTCGGCCTACATCAACAACACGTACACCTTCGACTACGACCCGCAGGACCGCATCACCAAGGTCACCAAGAGCGGCGACGACGCGTCCACCGAGTCCTACCGTTACGACCGCAACAGCAACATCATCGAGCAGACGGTGGACAACGTCACCACCACCCAGCGCTACGACCGCAACCGCCTGTTGTCGGCGAGTTCGGGCGGGGTCACGTCCACCTACAACTACGACCCGCTGGGCCGGCTCGACACCGTCAGCACCGGCGGTCAGACCGTCGAGAAGCACTACTACGACGGCTTCGACCGTGAGACGAAGGTCCGGCAGGGCGTGGGCGCCACCGCGGTGACCACCTCGTACGTCTACGACCCGTTCGACCGGACGGTCTCCCGGACCACCTCGGGCGACCAGGGCAAGACCACGGCGTTCACCTACCTCGCCATGGACAAGGCGCTCGTGCGCGAGACGGTCGACGGCAAGGCGGACAAGGACTACCAGTACATAGCCGGTGGTCAGCGCGCCACGCAGATCAAGCACAAGGACGACGGCGGCAAGGAGGTCTCGCAGTACGTCACGAGTCCGCGCGGCGACGTCGAGGCGATCACGAAGGAGGACGGCAAGACCCGTTCCACGTACGGCTACACGGCCTACGGTTCGGACGACTCGTCCCAGATGACCGGGGCGGACAAGCCGGGCAGCGGCACCGCGGGCAAGAGCGACTACAACTCGTTCCGCTTCAACTCCTCGCGCTGGGACGGTGCCTCGGGCACGTACGACATGGGCTTCCGCAACTACGACCCGGGGCTGAACCGCTTCCTCACCCGGGACTCGTACAGCGGCGCCCTGGCCGACATGTCCCTGGCCACCGATCCGTTCACCGGCAATCGGTACGCGTTCGCCGGCGGCAACCCGATCAGCTTCGTCGAGCTCGACGGGCACCTGTTCGGTCTGTCGCTCTCGGACATCGGCCATGCCACGCTCGACGTGGTCGGCCTGGTCCCCGTCGTCGGTGAGGTCGCCGACGTCGCCAACGGCATCTGGTACGCGGCCGAGGGCAACTATGCCGACGCAGCGCTGTCGTTGACCTCGGCGATCCCGCTCGCGGGGTACGCGGCCACCGCCGTCAAGGCCGGCCGCTACGTCGAGAAGGGTGTCGAGGCGGTGGACTCCGCCAACGACGCGCGCAAGGCGGTGGACAACGCCGGTGACGCGGCGAACGCCGCGAGCGACGCCCGCAAGGCGGACGGCGTGGACGCCCCGACGACGAAGTCGCCGGACAGTCCGCAGGCACCCGCCTGCAAGGTGAACAGCTTCCTGCCGGGCACCCAGGTCGTCCTCGCGGACGGCACCACCCGGGCCATCGAGAAGCTGGAGGTCGGCGACCTGGTCGTGGCCACCGACCCGGAGACCGGCGACACCCGGGCCCGGCAGGTCACCGGGACGCGTGATCACGAGGGCGCCAAGGAGCTCGTCACCCTGACCGTCGACTCCGGCGGCAAGGGCAAGGCGCTCAAGCTGACCTCGACGGCCGCGCACCTGTACTGGCTGCCGGACTTCGGCACGTGGGTCCCGGCCAAGGACCTCAAGTCCGGTATGTGGCTGCAGACCTCGGCCGGTACCTGGGTCCAGATCAGCGCGGTCGACACCGCCCACCGCTCGGCCAGGGTCTACAACCTGTCGGTCGAGGGCGTCCACACGTACTACGTGGGGTCGGGTACCGCCGCGGTCCTGGTCCACAACTGTGGCTACAAGGACGAGGCGGTCAGGGCGCAGCAGCGTGCCCAGGAACTCGCCGGTCAGCTCCACTTCTTCAAGGAGTCCATGGTGACCGTCGCGGTCATCGGGGTCCGGAAGAAGGGCACCAAGGACATCGTCGAGAAGGTGGGCATGAGCTCCGGCCAGAAGGGCGACCTTCTGAACCTCTCCGACGGCCAGTCGTTCGTGCCCGGCAACCTGGTGCCCGGACGTGTGACCAAGAAGGGCAATCCCGCCTACGAGCACGCTGAGGAATCGGTGTTCAGGTGGCTCGAGGAGAACCCGGACTACGAGGTGCTGTACGGCGGCACGTCGAAGAACGTGTGCTCCGACATCTGCGCCCCACTCGTCGAACAGAGCAAGATGAAGCTCGACGGTGAGGTGTTCGGTGGAGCGTCCGACAAGACCGACTTCCGGACGTTCTGGCGCTTGAGGCGCTAGGAGACGCCGGCGCCACCTCCAGTGGCGCCGCCGGACACGCAAGCAGGACGCCCGGCCGGGGAGCTTCCCCGGCCGGGCGTTCGCGTCGCGGGACGCGCTCAGCTCGCGCCGGTCAGACTCCACAGGTGCACGGCCGTGCGGTCCTCGGCGAGGGTGGCCCACAGGCCGGGGCCGGCCGGCAATGGGCTGCCCGGGACCGGCAGGGAGTAGACGATCCGCCCGCGCAGGGCGAATGTGCCCGGGTCCACGAGCCAGTGACGGGGCTCGGTGGTGTGCCCATCGGTGCTGACGACGGCACCGTCCTCGTAGGGGTAGGCGCCCTCGTGATCCCAGCGCGCCATGTCCTCACCCGGCGCGGGTGGCACGACATCCCTGGCGTTGAGGCGCCCGGTCTCCTGCGCGCCGGGGGACTCGTGCAGATACAGCGCCCACTGGCCGGGATCCGTGCACAGGAAGTGGCCACCGGACGGGCTGACGTCCTGCAGCAGCACCCCTTCGATGCGTTCGAAGCTCAGGTCCGTACCGTCCCAATGCCCCCACAGGGAAGGGGAGTCCTCATGCCCCTCGCCGACGGTCAGTCCCATGTACGAGCCGTCGGGATGCGGGAAGTGTGCGGACGCCGAACCCACGGTCGAGGTCCTGGTCCGGCCGAGCACCGCCCCGTCGGCAGCGTCAAGGACCAGCCACTCCTCGTGCGGCCAGTCCTGTGCGTGCCGCACATGGGCCCACACCAGCTTGCCGTCCGGGCTGAACGCGGCGGAACCGCGGTCTGCGTGCCGATGTTGCGGGTCGTCCGCGTACTCCTCGAACGAGGCGTGGGCCGCCGTGCACTTGGCGGCGGACCAGCACCCGTGCGGGAGCTCCCAGTGGACCTTGCCCGTCCGGTCCACGGCCCGTACGGCGTGCACGCCGCTGAACACGGCGAGGTCACCCGTGGGAGAGACGGTGACATCGCCGAAGGGCCGGGGCCAGGGGGCGGGGAAGCGGAACTCGGCGCCGTGCTCCCGACCTGTCGGGCCGAGCCCGACCATGGCGAGCTCGTCGTCCCCGCGCTGGACGAGCAGCCTGTGGCCGGGCCCGTACTGGATGCGCGGAGCGTCGGCGTCTACGGCACCGAGGGGGGCGAGGACCGTGGCAACGAGGCGGGCCGTGTGTGCCACAGCGGCCGCGTCTATGGGATCGGTGGACATGGATGGCATGCTTCCACACCCGAGTGGCAGGCAGCGTGCCGCCGCGGGGAGAGCCGCGTCAGGTGGCGGTGGGCCGGCCGCGCGGCAGGGCGGCGATCTTCCCTGCGGTGCAGGCCGGGCCCAGGAGCAGGTCCCTGAGGGCGAGGGCGTCCTCGCGGGCGGGTCTGACGGTGATCCCGGCGGCCTCGAGGTACATCACGCCGGTGGCGGCGGCGACGGCCAGGTCGGAGCGCTCCAGCCGGCGGCAGTGGCCCAGGGTGTGCACCAGGGCGGCGGCCTTGGCGTAGGGGCCGTCGTGGACGGGCTGATCGAACAGTTCGGCCCGGTGGCGGGCGACCGCCGAGACGGGGACGCCGTAGTCGTCGGGGGCCGGGTCGTTCACCCCGGCGGCCTCGGCGACCTGCAGGATCCAGGGGACGTCGATGTGCGGGTTCATCAACGCCCGACCTCGCCCGTGCCGGACGACCACGTGCTGACGATCTCGGCTTCGACCAGCCCGAGCCCACCGGCTACTGCCCACGCCAGAGCCTATGACCTGCAATTTTCAGGATGGCGCGGGCTCATTGCTCTTCCGAACACGCACAAGTCGGCGAAACCGAAGCACCGCAAGGCGGGGAGTTCCGACCCCCGCAGTGATCATGACGCTGACCGGCAGGAGTCCGTCGCTCCCGGACCACACCAGCCCCGCGAGCTGCGGAATCAGGATGAAACGATCCCACTGGTCGTTCGCGGTGTTCGCCGTACCTATCCAGTACCTGAGCGGCGAGCGTCGTCCAGGACGTCACGCAGTGCCCAGTAGGCGGGTTTCACCTCGTACGTCGCGTCCCAGGGAAGAGCGTTTCCCGGACTCGGGGGATAGTGTCGCAGGTCAGCCGTGGAGCCGTACTTGTCGGTGAAACCCCAGGTCGAGAACGAGGTGCAGTTGGGTTCTTCGCCGCAGACTGCGAGTTTTCCCGCCAGCTGGCGGGCCTGGATGTCCTCTTCGTCCTCGTCGACGAGGACGTCCGCCTCCGAGACCCGGGCCTTCAGGCCGAGCCCGGCCAAAGCCCGGACCTTGCGTCGGAAGACCTCGGGGTCGGTACGGTCGCCGACGGCGTATTCGTGGTCCTGGAAACCGACGCCATCGATCGGAACGCCCCGCTCCTTCAACCGGATCAGCAGCTCGTAGAGGGCGTCCCAGCGTGGACCGTCCTCCTCCACCCCGTACTCGTTGAGGTACAGCACCGCGTGCGGGTCGGCCTCGCGGGCAGCGTGGAAGGCGATGTCGATGTACTGCTCACCCATCGCTTCGAACCACAACTGTGGCCGCACGCCCCGGTTGCCGTTGGAGTAGTCCTCATCCTCGTCGGACATGGGCTCGTTCACCACGTCCCATTCCGCCACCTTCCCCCGGAAGTGGCCCGCCACCGCGCGTATGTGCTCCACCATGACGCGCCTGCGTTGCTCGTGCGTCATCTCGGCGCGCATCCATGCGGGCAGGGCTTCGAACCAGACGAGGGTGTGGGCGTGCACCTTCATCCTGTTGGCCTCGGCGAAGTCCACCAAGGTATCGCCTTCCGCGAACGCGAACACGCCGCGTCGAGGCTGGACGAACTGCGGCTTGAAGTCGTTCTCCGGCGTAAGCATGGAGAACTCCTCACCCGCCGTCCGGCGGTAGGCGCTGTCAGTCAGCAAGGGGCCCGCGGCCAGGGCGGTTCCCATACGGATCGGGCGAGGGAGAACCGCCGCCAGATCACGCATCGCATCGCTGGACCTGGGCACTCGCAGGCCAGGCGCGTCCACGACGGACATCCGGCCCCGTCCCAGTGACCGCGCGTGGAGATCGCTGAGGGTCCAGCCCTTCCCGCGGGCTCCCGCATCCGCGCCGAACCAGATGCGGCCACTGCCGAAGACGTCCCGCGCGGGAACGGTTCCCACGACCCTGCCGTCGGCCTCCAGCACAAGCCTGTTTGCGCGGACTTCGACGGCGAGGCGGACTTCGAGCCCCAGGCCGCTCCCGAAGGTCCGGGTCATCGCAGGTCTGTCGGAGTCCCCGTCCCAGCGGTCGATCCGGAGCCTCCCGCCGACCACGCCGATGCGCACGCCGCGCCGTTCGTAGCGCCATTCGTCGTAGATGACCGGCGTCTCACCGTACAGATGCAGGTAGGCATCCGTGTCATCCGTGCGCCGCAGGCCGGCTTCGATCCGGACATCCCCTCGGAACACCATGTGGGGACCGCGCAGGTTCACCGGTGGGTTCGGCTGTCCGCCGGTACCGTCCTGGCGTGTGATGCGCCGGTCGAGGGGTGTGACCCGTACCCCTGTGTGCGTGGGCTTCCCGCCGGCGAAGTGAGCCCAGTCCCTGCCGTTCAGGAGGTCCTCCACAGGTCCCCCCGCGGGCGCGGAGGTGCCTGCACGGTCCCCCGAGACACCAGCGACCAAGGCACACACAACCGCGATGGCAGCGCTCCTTCGAAACCGCATGAACAGCAGCACTCCGTATTCTCAGCCCGTCTTCCGACGGCATCGCCGCCCTCAGCCACACCGTCGCCGAACACCGCCCTCCCCAGCCGCGGCAAGAACGGTGCGCAACCGATCGCGCCGCCCCGCTGTGACTGATCGCCATTGTTCCAGGTGCGAGTGAGGGACCGTCGGCCGAGGACCGTTCGGGAACGACGGCCGGAGAGCGGTCGGTACGGTCGGCGGTGGGCCGGTACGGTCGGCGATGGGATCGTTTCATCCTGATTCCGCAGCTCGCGGGGCTGGTGTGGTCCGGGCGTGAGGGACTCCTGCCGGTCAGCGTCATGATCACTGCGGGGGTGATCGCCGGTCGCCTCCGGACCCGGTGTCCGCGAGGACGAGGAGGGCCCGCGGGAGGGTGGTCGTGTGGCGGGCGTTCATGCGGACCTTGGTCAGGATGCGCCAGGACTGGAACGGTCCGGGTCAGCGGGCGTTGCTCCAGCCGCCTGTGCCGGCGGAGTACGAGTCGAGCAGGTCCACCACGAAGACCAGGGTCGAGCCCGCCGGGATCAACGGCGAGGGCGACTGGTTGCCGTAGCCGAGACGCGGGGGAACGACGATCTCGCGCCGACCGCCGACCTTCATCCCCCGCAACCCCCGGTCCCAGCCCTTGATGACCCTGCCGCTGCCCAGGGCGAACTTGAAGGGCTGGTCACGGTCCCAGGAGGAGTCGAACTCCTTCCCCGTCTCGAAGGTCACCCCGACGTAGTGGACCCTGACCACCGTGCCCGGCTTCACCTCGGCCCCGTCCCCGACGACCAGGTCCCGGACGGTCAGTTCGACAGGCGCAGCACCCTTCGGGACGTCGACCTCGGGCTTCGTCGGTTCACTCATCGCAGCTCCGTCACTCTCCGTCGCAGACCCTCGTGCGGGCCGACCCGGCACATGGACACTCCATGCGGCAGGGGATCACGCTAACGCGCATGCCGGTTTCCGGAGCGCACCGGACCAGTGGCCGCGTACGGCGGTCCGCCGCACGGCCGGCGCACGAGCCCCCGCACACTCGGGCGGGACGCGGCGGCTCGGGTCGCACGGCAGCCGCCCGGGCGGGAAGGGGCACAGAGGGCCGGGGCCGACGCGCGCCGTTCAGTCGACTGCGCCGAGTCGCGCCGCCGCCCGCAGGCCCCTGAACAACGGTGACGGCAACGTCAGCGGACAACTGCTGTGGCGGGCGAGTCGTCAGGGCCGTCGTTGGTTGGGTTGAGGGCGATGCCGAGGGTGTCGATGGCTTGGCGTTGCAGGTGGAGCCGGACGTGGGCGTAGGCGCCGGTTGCGACGCCGATGTGGGTGTGGCCGAGTCGCTCGTTCTCCACCTCTCCTGTTCCTGACGCTCCGTCAGGCAAGTCGGCATCTGATCGGCATCAGTCCCCGAACTGTCCGGGACGGCTACCCGGACAAGCGCCTGGTCTGCGGCGTCACCACAGCCTGCCTCGCACAGAAGCCCAGGCGGGAAGCCTGCTCGGTGCGGTGCACGATGTTCTGCAAGGTCTTCGACCGGGAGGCGTGCCCGTGTACAGTGAAGACCGCCCTTGACCTGCAGAAAGCAGGCAGGGAGCCGTCTTACAGGAGTCCAAAGTGCTGCGTACGATGTTCAAGTCCAAGATCTAGCATCTGGGCGTTTGTGCAGGTCAGAAGCATTATAGGGCTCCCCAGGTCAGCAAACGGTCAGCATGAGGCTCGAGGGCGTCCCGGCCTGCTGACCTGCTGACCTGGTGACCGCGGAGGTGGGGACCTTAGCGCGAGTGCCTGGCTCCAGCTCGGAAGTTGGCTGCATGGCTCGACAGCGCGCCCGCGGTATGGGGTCGTTCTTCAAGGACCTTGGCTGTGCCGGGCCGACCCGGTGCCCACCTCCCTGCACGATCCGCTTCCGTAACGGGCTGGGTAAGCAGAGCGAGGAGGGCGGCTTCGATACGCAGGACCGACGCGATCGAACGCCTCACGCAGATCTACGCCGAGAAGAAGCGCACGCCCCGTCCGTCGCGGAGGCCCGCCGCGAGCTGGGACAGAAAACGGTGGCGGAATACGCGAAGCAGTGGTGGCCGCGACGGCGGAAGATCAGGGAGTACTCCACGGGCGAGCACGTCGACAGCTCCGTCACCGGCCGATAGGCGGTGTTCAGGCGTCTGGCCTGCGAGAGTGGCCACGCAGGCTCCGCCTCCGGTCTTGGAGCGGAGCCTCTGCGCGTTGGAAGGCGAATCCGCTGTGGGCGAGTTCGAGACCCCTTTCCCGAGCCGGCGAGACCGCCCCCCATGTCTTCGGTCTGGTCCCTTGGGGCCTTATTGACGACGTGTGGGGACTCAAGGATAGGAACAGACAGACAAGAGCCGAGAAGCACCATCACGACTCACGGTGTCTGATCTGCTCAATGGATACGCATGAAGTGCTGGAGATCCTGCTGGCGGTCGCTGCCGGACCTGAAACCGATTACCAGTACTCCCCGGTGCCGTGGCAGAACCGGCACCTCTCGAACCAGTTTCCTGCGCCCAGGACTCGGCCTGTGCCGTTGCAGTGCACGCATCCTCGCTGGCGACCTCGCGCTGCCTCCTTCGTCCTGTCTTCGGCCGCCCACTAGTTGACCCATCGGTTGATCCGCTGCCACAGCGAAGGACTCTCGAGCCGCTTCAGCGTCTGGGTGGGGTACGAACCGCCACCGGCGTCACCCGCCCTGACAGCTACGAGTCGGAAGTCCACTTGACCATCCAAGTGTCGTTGAGCACCGAGATGACCTGCTCGCACCGGCTGATCAAGTTGTCCTCGGCCTGCTCGGTCCGGTCCACGGACAGCCGCCAATCTGCCAGGATCCGTTCCAACTCATCAGCCGTGCGCAGAAACTCCAGCTCCTGATACTCGTACTTGGCCGAAGTGGAATAGGCGACGACGACGGCCGAGACGGTGGCGACCACGGCGACCCAGGCAGCGGCCTGCTCGGCATGGAAGGCTCCGCTTCCCGCACCCAACAGCACCGCGAGAGCCCCCAGCGCCAGCTGAACCCACCGGACCACCCGCAGTCGGGTCCGCATTTCGGCGGCTCGAGCCCGGTAGTAGCCGTCGATCTGACCACGTACCCGGACCTGCAGATAGGAGTCGACGTCGTGGACGTCTGGCAAGGGACGGGAGGAGGCGACCGGTACGTCCGCCAGGTGATGCAACAAGTCCGCCGCATCTTGCCGGATGTCGCCCGCGGCACTGTGCAGCTGGGCCGCCGCGTCCGGAGTCCGGTAACGGCCTACTCCAGCAAGGAACGCGTACATCTCGGCCTTGAACGCCTCACTCACCGAACGCAGCCGAGTCCAGTCCTGAATCTGCCGCGGTCCCGCCTGACCGTTCAGCAGCGGCACGGCGCCCGCGGCGACCGCGGCGCCGAAAGCCAGCCACTGAGCCGCGTGGGGGTGCGCGGAGCCGGCCTGCGCCGCCGCCGTTCCCAGTACCGCCATTAGGACACCACACAGGAGGGCCGCGCTCCGTGCCCTGCCGATCAGCCGCTTCTGACGGTCTGCGGCCTTCGACCAACTGGCCTGCTGGCTCCAGGAGTCGGACACCAGGGGCGATATACGAGTGGGCTGCATGGGCCGATTATTCATGCGGAAGTGGGGGTTCGTCATGCGAACTCTCATTGAATGCCGCAGCATGGCTGGACCGATGCACGAGACGCGTCCTTCACCGTCAATCTCCTTCGTGCGGGTGGGACTCAGGGGCGTTCGTGCCACGGAATTCGAGCTCGATCTGCTCGGAGTCCCGTCGGGCGTCAAAGAGCAGCTGAGCGCTCCGGTAGAAGCTCACCTCGACCATGTGGTCGTTGAGTTCCTCCGACAGCCGCACGTCGGGCTCGGCGATGTAATAGTCGCTCTTGTGCATGACACCTTCGAGCATGAGCTCGGCGTCCACCGTCACCTGCCCCAGAACCAAACCGTGTTCGTACTCCTCCACGGTGTCCCAGACGATCGAGTTCGGGTCTGGTGTGACCTCCTGGATGGTCAGATCCGTGAGTCCGTGGGGTAGCTCCACGCGGTTCAGCGTCCAACCTCCCGACACGTCGTCGTCGGGGGTGGCGACGGATGCACCGAAGAGTTCCTCGCAGGCCGACTTCACCTTGGCAGACAGTGGGTCCGGCGTGGGAGGTCGGTGGCCGGGCAGACGGATCGTCACGAGACAGGATGTGTGGCTCTCGAGATCTCCGACGGCCGTGGAGACACAGTCGAGGAGGCTGGGTGTCTCTGCCCGTGCCTCTCGCTCTAGCAGAAGCTCGAAGTTCACCGAAGAGACGGATTTCCAGAGAGGAGAGTATCGGTCGGAGACGTTGACCGCGAAGACACCGGCCTCCGAACGCCAGAGGACATCCACGACTCGTTCCTCGTGGCGGACCTCCCGTTCCGTGGAGAACCCCCAGCGGTCGAGGAAGTGCTGGACGGCATCGGCCAGTGTCACCTGGCTGTCGGCCTGCGTATTCCCATCCATGAAGTCCGTCGCGAAAGCCAGTAGCGCTAGCAGTAGGCGGTCTGCCTCCCTCTCGTAGGTGCCGCGGTACATGTCGGGAAGGGCTTGAACGAGGTGGCCTCGCACCAGGTTGTACGATTCCACAATGGCGGGATCGGCGGGGGCCGAGGCTTTCTCCTGCTCCCAGGACCAGTTGCGCGCGAAAGCCGGGCTGGGAGAGTGACTGCCGCCGTGGCGACGGCGTGCCGAAGCCGCTTCCTCCCGCGCACCGGCGCGGTCGAACGCGTCAGCGGCTCGCTCCCACATGGCCTCGGCCTCGGTCGCCTGTCCGATCGCCCGCAGAGCCTCGGCTCTGGCAGCGCAGGTCAAGCCCTCGCCGTACGCGTCGTCAAGCGACACGTACAGCTCTAGTGTCTGATCGAGTGCCTGTACGGCCTCCACGAACCGCTCTGCCTGAACCAAAGCCTCGCCCAGACGGTAACCGGCACGGCCTGCCCTGTGCCGGTCGCCGACGCGCCGGTAGATGTCGCGTTCGCCGGTGTGAGCGGCGATCGCTTCGGTGACGTTACCCGTCCCGCGCAGCCCGATTCCCACGTTGCCCAACGCCTCAGCCTCGAGGGCCGCGTCACCCGTGCGAGACGCCGCGTTGCGGGCGGCTTGGCTCACTGCCGTGAGTGCGTGGAAATCCTGAGTTTCTCGCAGGTAGTCCGCGAGTGACAGGCCCAGACGCATCGCGGTCGGCCTATAAAGCGGGCGCTCGGCCCAGAGTGCCGCGGAGATGAGGTTCACCCGTTCCTTGTCCAGCCAGGCCCGTGCTTCCTCGGGGCCAGGGGAGGGCCCCGGAACCG
This sequence comes from Streptomyces sp. 13-12-16, assembly GCF_002114215.1. Classification (GTDB taxonomy): domain Bacteria; phylum Actinomycetota; class Actinomycetes; order Streptomycetales; family Streptomycetaceae; genus Streptomyces. Next base: position 49,294 of record NZ_NCTE01000332.1, read on the forward strand.
GTACGTCCGAGTCGGAGAACAAACGTCTGACGGCTGCCTCCGTCTCGTGGGCGTAGTAATCGAGCAGGCGACGCCAGGCCGCCTCGTTCTGCTTCGCCTTTCCAGCCGTGCGCGTGAGCACGAAGGCACGCACCAGGTCAGACAGCCGCCAACGGCCGTCCTCCCCTGGGCTGTCGATGATGGACCGGCGGACCAGGCCGTTCAACAGCCCTTCCGTGCCGCTGCCCGGGAGGAGGAGCGAGACAGCCGTATCGTTCGGCTCAGGGGCTGGAGCACCGGCCAACAGCAGGAGCAGCCGGGCCTGATCGGCGGTCAGCCCGCGGAAAGCCGCCTCGAAGGCCGCACGGATGCTGCGTTCCCCGTCGTCGAGACGGTCGACACGGGTATCAGGATCGACCAGTTCGGTCATGAGTGACTCGGCGGTCATACCGGGATCGCCGATTAGGAGCGCGGCGGCGATGCGCAGGGCCAGCGGCAGTCCGTCGCACAGCTCGGCGAGCCGACTCAGCGCGTTCAGCTCCAGGGTTGGCCGGGCGTCCGCCGGGTCGGCCCTGCGCAGGGCCTCGTACAGAAGCGTGCGGGCATCCAGGTTGCTCAGCCGGGAGATGCGGAACACCAGGCTGTCGAGCTGGGGCAGGACGGAGCCCGAAGTGATGACGATGCGATGCGTCCCCCCGGGGACCAGCGGACGGATCTGGGCAGCGGAGGCGGCGTTGTCCGCCACGATCAGGACCGGACCGTGCGATCGCGCTCGGTCGGCCAGGACTGACCGGTACATGGTCAGACGCTCGCCGCTTTCCACGGGAATACGGGACTCGCCCACGCCGAGAGTACGCAGCATGGTGAGCGCGGCCTCGTCGCTGTCGAGCGGCCGTGCCTCATGGCCACGGAGGTCGACGAAGACCGTACCCCCGGGGAACCAGCCCCGCTGCTGAGCGCGATGTGCGGCCATCAGGGCCAAAGCCGTCTTGCCGGTGCCGGCCAGCCCCGACACGGACACCGCGGTGACCTTCCCGCCGTCGGGTCGATCCGGCGCCAGAAAGTCCATCAGGCGTGCCAACTCCTCCTCGCGGCCGGTGAAAGGCGCTGGCGCCGGCGGGAGCGTGTTGAGGGCGATGGAGCCAGGGTGCTCCAGGGGGGCCTGGGTGCCAGCTCCGGCCGATACCCGGGCATCGCGGAGCTCGTACATGAGGCCCCGGGCGGTGCGCAGGCGGATCCGCCGGCGGTTCCCGACGGGCACGCTCACCGACCGGCCGTCGTCCACCGTCACCGTGCGTACCGAGCCGTCCGTCGGACCGCCGCCGTCCAGGATCACCTCGATCACCCTGGGATGGGTGTCGGGAACCGGGACTGCCACCGGGTGCGGGCCCGCGCCGGTGCCGACCACGAGTTCCTCACCTGTCAGCGATACCGGCAGGGGTACGTCGTCCAAGGCCGACGCGACCAGGGCCACATCGCCGATCCTCAGGTCGTCCGGTGGCTCCAAGGCTCCGAGGGCAAGTCCGGGCACCCGCGTCACGGCGGCGGTGGCGAGCTGCCAGGCCGTCCTGGTGCGCCGGACGGGCTCCGGCAATCGTTCCCAGGCCCCTGCCAGCCAGTCGGCGACCCCGCCGCGCCCCTCGGCGACAAGTGCCCGGAGTGCGGGCTGCAACGCCTGGTCGACGCTTTCAGCCGGTTCCCGGTCGCCCCGGACGTGGAGCCAGGCGACCCGTTCCTCCAGGATCAGCGCGGGCGAAAGTCCGGCGTGTACGCGGGAGATGACTACCCAGAGGGTATGAACGGGATCGTCTGCCGGGCTCGTGGCGAGTTTCTCCGCGAGTTGGGAACGGAGACCGGGAAGCAGACCGGAACGCAGGGCGATCGCAGTGGGTGTGCGTGAGCCCACCCAGTCGCTGAACCACAGGTCTGACTCGGCGCCGACGTCCAGATACGGCAGCACGTTCAGCCGTACCGCCCGCATCAACTCCGGCTCGATCCGCGCGGCCGGACTGAGCGCCACGGCCAGTTCACGGGCTCCGGGAGGGAGCTCCGTGGGCACGGGGAAGGGCGAAGCGAAGGCTGGCACCGGCGCCCTGGAGCGTGCTAAGAAAGCCTGGACCAGGGGCTCGTTCACAGGGTTGCCCACCCGCCGGACCAGTTCCGCCAGCGTCGCCGCTTCCCTTCGGGTTACGGATCTGGGGCTGGGCAGGAGGTTGAGAACGGCCGGGCCGACCCTGGCCAGGGCAGTCACCTCGCTGCCGGCACGGGGTGGCAGGAGAAGCGCCGCGCGACGCTCCACCTCCTGGCGCACCGCCGGATCCAGCTCGACCGCGTACTCCAGACAGGAGAGGGCGAGCAGCGTGAGTCGGGCCGAGAGGTCCCGGTCCGCGTCGGAGGCCCGGGACAACAGCATGGTCAGAAGCGTGGCCCGCTCACGTGGTCGGCAATGAGCCACCGCGAACCGGAGTACGTCCTCCCACTGGGCATCGTGGGCGTTCCGCACCAGGATGGGGAGGTCATCCGCCTCCACAGCGGCTCTTGCGGCCAGAAAATCCTGGAAGGTACGGCTGATGAAGCTCACCGTGCCCTCGGTCGCCGAGGTGAGAAGACCGGTGCGGGCCACAAGGTGATGGAAGATACCCGTCGCGTCACCCGCAGCGGCTAGTTCCGGTGTACCGGGCACAGCCTCGTCGACGATCCGGATCGCCGTGTCCCACTCCACCTCCATACGGCCGTTGCGGACGAGCCAGTAGGCGAGCCGCGAAAGAAGCCATGACTGCGTCTCCTCGCGCAGTTGCATGGGCAGGCCGACGGCCCGTTCCCTGTCCCGTCGCGACAGCAGCATGGAGAGTGCCGCTGCGTACAATTCCGTTCCGCTCGTCGGCAGAAAGCCCCGGCGGTCACTGTGCAGGGCACAGACGAGGCCGCACATTAGGGGGCTCGTCATGAGTCTTCGCAGGTCCGACCTGGTGTGTACGGCGGTCCGGAGCGACCTCTCGTACGCTTCGTGGGCCGCCCGGCGATCCGGTTCGTCGATCGCTTCCCGAGCCGCCGCGTGCCAGCGCCCGATGAAGACGTCGATGTCGTCATCGCTCATGGGGGCGAGGACAAACTCGGTGAAACCGGCGTCAGAGAGCCATGATTCAGCCACGGCGGAAGGGCGCGAGGTGACCAGCCACTGATTGTCCGGAAAGGCGGTCAGTAGATCGGTCAGCCACGCCTTGACTCGTCCCCGGTCGCGTTCCGCGAGTTCGTCGACACCGTCGACCAGAAGCAGCCCGCGGCCTGCGGACAGGACACGGCCCACCCAGCCGGCCGGCTGTGAGCCGGCCAGCGGGGATCCGGTGGCCGACAGGAAGTCCTCCGGTCGGGGCAACTCACCGTTCCGAACCAGGGTGCGCAGAGGCAACATGAACGGCATACGGTCCCACAGACGGCGGTCGGGCAGGTCCTGCCGGGCGGCGGATACCGCGAGCCACTGCAGCAGTGCCGTCTTGCCCGATCCGGCCTCCCCGCGCAGCAGTACGCGATCGTGCCCGGCCACCGCTTGCTCGACCGGGACCGGGGCGTTGGCCGCCGGAGGGGCATCGCCGGAGATCCGGGCTGACCGCGTGACACCTAGCCGCAGAAACGTCGCGTCGAGTGGCCAGTCAGACAGGGAACGGTCGCGGAAGTCGATGCCGAAGATCGTGAGGTGGTTGTGCCGCTTCGCGAGATAGTCGGTGTGCTGGCGTTCGAACGCGAGGTCGGGTGAGAGTGTCAGAAGGGGCGTCCGCCCACCGAGTTGCGAGACGAAGTCAGGCTGGGCGAGCAGGGCGGCCGCGGGGAGAATGTTCAGGGCGTCCGGTCGTCCCGCTTGGCTGTTTGTGACGAGGCCGACCAGGACGTCTTCCACGAAGACGCCGGCGCCAGACATCCCGGCCCAGGCTGAGCCACCGTCGTCATGCGCCGTCGGCGCGTGATGGATGGACAGGACATGGCTGCCACTGAGCAGCCCGGACCCCGGATGCAGAGTGCCGGTTACCTGCTCGGTGTCGAAGCGGTTGTGCTCGTCCCGCCGGTAGGACGGAAACCCGATTGCCTGGCAGCCCGGCACGGGTGCGAGAGAGCCGGGCTTCCCCCAGCTCACGGACAGGGAGTCGGGCATGAGCCCTGGCGGCATCAAGTCTTCCAGCGGGCGCAGCAAAGCGGCGTCGCAATCGTCCTCGTGTCCCGACCAGATGAGCGCGCAGACGACTGACCCGTGCCGACCCGGGACTCCGACTCGGATGTCCCCGCGGCCCCGTACGATATGCGCGGCGGTCAGGACAATCCTCGGGGAGATCAGATAACCGCTGCCTTGCCGATCACCAGCGACTACCAGGGCGACACGCTCCCGGGCAGGGCCACTCACCATGGTTCGCCTACCCCCCATATCGGGCGTTCTGTCCTGCGGACACGACCATCGTATGACCCGGCGTTAACTCTCATTCCTCGTACGGGCTTTGCCTAGTGGCTGTGCCGTCAGTCAGAATCATGGCGTGGAGGCATACGGGGGCGGAACCGCAACGAGAGCCCGGACAGCGCCGGACGGGGTACCGTTGCCGTGACCCAGGTGTTCATCAGTCACAGCTCCCGGGCGGATTCCCTCGCCCGGCAGGTGCGCGAGCGGATCGCGGCGGGCCTCGAAACGAAACACTACGAGGTCAAGGTGGACACCGACGCCCTCAGGCCGGGGGAGGACTGGTGCCCCACGCTGTACCAGTGGCTGGCGGAGTGCGACGCGGCGGTCATCCTGTTCAACCAGGAGGCACTCGACTCCTTCTGGGTCAGACGTGAGGTCAACATCCTCATGTGGCGCCGGGCCCTGAACCCTGGGCTGCTAGGGTCCGTCTTCAAACGGATCTTGCCCAGAGCAGGAGCGACGCGAGACTGACCGCTGCCTCGTATGAGGTGGCGGTCTTGTCGTATCTGGTCGCGATGCCGCGGAAGCCCTTGAGCCGGTTGAAGCAGCGCTCGACGAGGTTGCGCCGGCGGTAGGTTTCCCGGTCGAACCCTGGCGGTCGACCGCCGCGGCTCCCGCGCCGCAGTCGGTGCCGCCGCTGGTCGGCCTTCTCGGGAATGGTGTGCGCGATGCCGCGTCGCCGCAGGTAGGCGCGGAAACCGCGGGA
>NZ_NCTE01000033.1 GCF_002114215.1 Streptomyces sp. 13-12-16
CCAGGTCCAGGAGCCCCGAAGCCAGGCCGCCCGGGAACGGAGCGCCCGCGCCGGGGGCGGTCACGCGCGTCGGCGCCGGGCGGTCGCCGCGCTGCTCGCCTCCGCCGTCTCCGTCTGCCTGGTCGCCGCGAGTGCGCCCGCCGTCCCGCTCGGCATCGGTGACCGGCTCTTCCCGTACCTCGGCAACCCCGGGTACGACGTGCTGTCGTACGACATCGCCCTCGACTACCCGGGCCGCAACGACCGGCCGCTCGAAGCCGTCACCACGATCGACGCCCGCCTCACCACCGGCCTGGACCGGATCAACCTCGACTTCGCCCACGGCACGGTCCGCTCCGTCGAGGTCGACGGGACCCGGGCCGGCTTCACCAGTGCCGGAGAGGACCTGGTGATCACACCCGAGGACCACCTGGACGAGGGCGAGCGGGCCCGGATCACCGTCCGGCACACCAGCGACCCCGTGGCCGCCGAAGACCGCGAGGGCGGCTGGGTGCGCACCGCGGACGGCCTCGCCATGGCCAACCAGGCCGACGCCGCCCACCTGGTGTTCCCGTGCAACGACCACCCCTCGGACAAGGCGATGTTCACCTTCCGGATCACCGCCCCCGACAGCCACACGGTCGTCGCCAACGGCCTGCCGACCGGCGTCGGCCGCACGCGCGGGGCCGTCACCTGGACGTACCGGACCCACCACCCCATGGCCACCGAACTCGCGCAGGTCTCCATCGGCCGTTCCACCGTCCTGCACCACGCCGGCCCGCACGGGCTGCCCCTGCGGGACGTCGTGCCCACCGCCCACCGCGCGGAGCTCGAACCATGGCTGGCGAAGACCCCCGCCCAGATCTCCTGGATGGAGGAGAGGGCCGGCCGCTACCCGTTCGAGACCTACGGCCTGCTCCTCGCCGACGCGTCCACCGGCTTCGCGCTGGAGACCCAGACCCTCTCCCTCTTCGAACGCGACCTGTTCACCGATCCGGCCCTCCCCGCCTGGTACGTCGAGTCGATCATGATGCACGAGCTGGCCCACCAGTGGTTCGGCGACAGCGTCAGCCCCCGCACCTGGTCCGACCTGTGGCTCAACGAGGGGCACGCCACCTGGTACGAGGCGCTGTACGCCGAGGAGCGGGGCGGCAGAACCCTCGAGGCCCGGATGAAGGCCGCCTACGAGGCGTCCGACGGCTGGCGCGCGGCCGGCGGACCGCCCGCCGCGCCCGAGCCCCCTGATCCCGGCCGGAAGATCGACCTCTTCCGGCCGAACATCTACTCCGGCGCCGCCCTCGTGCTGTACGCCCTGCGCGAGGAGATCGGCCGCGCCGCCTTCGAACGCCTGGAGCGCGACTGGGTCACCCGCCACCGCGACGGCACGGCCTCCACCTCCGACTTCGTCCGGCTGGCGTCCCGCACCGCCGGACGCGACCTGACCGGCTTCCTGCACCCCTGGCTGTACGGGGCCACGACCCCGCCGATGCCCGGCCACCCGGAATGGAAGTCCGCGGCCCGGTCCGCGACACCCGCCCGGCGGCCGGTCACGCCCGCGCATCGACCGGGCGCGGTCCGGGAATAACACGGTGACGAGACGGGCCGTACCGTGCGACCATCGTCGAGTCCGCACAGCACGGGCCACGGGAATCTCCCGAACCCCCCGGACGTTGTGGACAGTGACGGAGGGTCCCACGGACCGGCTCCGTCGCCCATACGGTTACCCAACGACGTAAGGACCCAATGACCTCCTCTTCTTCCCCTTCCCAGGACACCAAGCGCTTCGCGCACACCTACCCCGAGGGTCTTCGGGCCGATGCCCTGATGGAAGAGGACGTCGCCTGGAGCCTCGAGGTCGACGGAGAGCGGGACGGCGACCAGTTCGACCGCTCCGAGCGCGCGGCCCTGCGCCGTGTCGCGGGCCTCTCCACCGAGCTCGAGGACGTCACCGAGGTCGAGTACCGGCAGCTCCGCCTGGAGCGGGTCGTGCTCGTCGGTGTGTGGACCTCAGGAACCGTGCAGGACGCGGAGAACTCCCTGGCCGAGCTCGCCGCCCTCGCGGAGACGGCCGGCGCCCTCGTCCTCGACGGTGTGATCCAGCGCCGCGACAAGCCCGACGCCGCCACCTACATCGGCTCCGGCAAGGCGCAGGAGCTGCGCGACATCGTGCTCGACACGGGCGCGGACACCGTCATCTGCGACGGTGAGCTCAGCCCCGGCCAGCTGATCCACCTCGAGGACGTCGTCAAGGTCAAGGTCATCGACCGCACGGCCCTGATCCTCGACATCTTCGCCCAGCACGCCAAGTCCCGCGAGGGCAAGGCGCAGGTCGCGCTCGCGCAGATGCAGTACATGCTGCCGCGACTGCGCGGCTGGGGTCAGTCGCTGTCCCGGCAGATGGGCGGCGGCAAGGGCGGCGGCCTCGCCACCCGTGGTCCCGGTGAGACCAAGATCGAGACGGACCGGCGACGGATCCGCGAGAAGATGGCGAAGATGCGCCGGGAGATCGCGGAGATGAAGACCGGCCGCGAGATCAAGCGCCAGGAGCGCAGGCGTCACAAGGTGCCGTCCGTGGCCATCGCGGGCTACACCAACGCCGGCAAGTCCTCGCTGCTCAACCGCCTCACGGGCGCGGGCGTCCTGGTCGAGAACGCCCTGTTCGCGACCCTCGACCCGACCGTGCGCCGGGCCGAGACCCCCAGCGGGCGGCTGTACACGCTGGCCGACACCGTCGGGTTCGTCCGGCACCTGCCGCACCACCTGGTCGAGGCGTTCCGCTCCACGATGGAGGAGGTCGGCGACGCCGACCTGATCCTGCACGTGGTGGACGGTTCGCACCCGGTCCCCGAGGAGCAGCTCGCCGCCGTGCGCGAGGTGATCAGGGACGTCGGCGCCACCGACGTACCCGAGATCGTCGTGATCAACAAGGCCGACGCGGCCGACCCGCTGACCCTCCAGCGGCTGCTGCGGACGGAGAAGCGCTCCATCGCGGTCTCGGCCCGTACCGGCCGGGGCATCACGGAGCTGCTCGCGCTGATCGACAACGAGCTGCCCCGCCCGTCCGTGGAGATCGAGGCGCTCGTGCCGTACACCCACGGCAAGCTGGTCGCCCGCGCCCATGACGAGGGCGAGGTGATCTCCGAGGAGCACACCCCGGAGGGCACCCTGCTCAAGGTCCGGGTGCACGAGGAGCTGGCGGCGGAACTCACGCCGTACGTTCCGGCCCCGGCCGGCTGAGCCACTCACGGCAGAGCGAAGGCCCGCCCCCTGCTCACGCGGGGGCGGGCCTTCGTCATGTGCGGATCACCGACCGCCGTAGGTCTTGCTCATGTTCTGGTACAGCGCCTCGGCGTCCTGGCCGAGCTGCGGGCCCGCCAGCCAGGTGTTGTCCATCGGGCCGATCGAGGTGTTGGAGACCAGCACCGTCTTGCCGTTCAGCACCCGGAACCAGCCGCCGCCGGACGAACCGCCGGTCATGGAGCAGCCGATGCGGTACATCGTCGGCAGACCGGAGCCGAGCGAGAACCGGCCCGGAGCGTCGAGGCACTTGAACATCTGCAGGCCGTCGTAGGGCGGCGCGGCCGGGTAGCCCCAGGCGCCCATCTCGCCCGCCTCCGCCGCGGACGGCGCGGAGAAGTCCACGTCCAGCGCGGCGCCGACCGTCTCCTCCAGGGACTTGGCGCCCTGCTCCGGCTTCACGTGCAGCACCGCGTAGTCGTACGCCGCTCCGTCGCCGCCGGACTGCGAACCGCCCTGGATCCAGCCGTTGGACGTCGAGGCCCAGTCCGCCCACCAGTTGCCGTAGGGGGCGATCTCGGTGGCGCTCGCGCTGCCCAGGTCCGCCGAGGACCGGCCGAGGTCGTTGTAGGCCGGCACGAAGACGAGGTTGCGGTACCAGCCGCCGTTGCCACCGGCGTGGACGCAGTGCCCGGCCGTCCAGACGAGGTTGGACCTGCCCGGGTGGTTCACGTCCTTGATCACGGTGCCGGAGCAGACGGCGGGGCCCTCCGGGGAGTCGAAGAAGACCTTGCCGACCGGCGCCGCGTTCTCGTGGTACGGCGTCTTCTCGGCCTCCGCCCGGACCTGGGCCGGCTCCGGGTCGCTGACGTCCTGGGCCGCCGTCGCGTCCTTGACCGAGACGGTCTTGTCGGCTTCCTTCGCGGACCGCATCCGGTCGGGCTTCCACAGGCCCTCGATCACCGGGTTGACGAAGTCCTCGGCCTCACTGAGCCACTTGTCCTTGTCCCAGTCCTTCCAGGCGCCGTTCTTCCACTTGTCGACGTCGATCCCGTGCTCCTTGAGCCGGTCCGCGATGTCGGACGGGATCTTCACCTCTCCGCTGCCGCTGTCGGCGGCCTGCGAGGTGGTGGCGTCGGGCTTGTCGTTCGCCTCGTCCTTCTCGGAACCGCCGCACGCGGTCGCGGTGAGCGCCAGGGCGGCGACCAGGCCGGCGGCGGTGAGGACGGTGCGCCGGCCACGCCCGAACGGCGCGGGCGTACGTGTGGAACCCATGGTGCGATGACCCCCGTTGAAACGAATGAATGTCGTACCGCGTACTGATGTTCCGTCCGGTCCCGCGGCGGTGGCACGCGGGACCGGACGCGCCGGTCACTGCCCGGCGAACTTCCCGCTGACCGCGTCGTACACGCCCTTGGCCTCGTCACCCAGTCGCGGACCGGCCAGCCAGCCCGACGTCACCGGGCCGATGGAGGTGTTGGACACCAGCGCCGGCTTCCCGTCCGAACCCGTCGCGACCCAGCCGCCACCGGACGAACCGGCGGTCATGCTGCACCCGATGCGGTACATCGTCGGGTCCGACGCGCTGAGCGACAGCCGGCCCGGCTCGTCCTGGCAGTTGTACAGCGCCTGGCCGTCGTACGGCGGGGCGGCCGGGTAACCGATCGCCGTGATCTCCTCCACCTCCGGCACCGCGGGAGCGTCGAAGTCCACCGGCAGCGCCGAACCGACCGTCTCCTCCAGCGACTTGCCGTCACCGTCCTTCTCCGGCGTCACATGGATGACCGCGAAGTCGTACGAGGCGCCGTCACCGCCCGTGGAGCCGCCCTGCTCGATCCACTGGTCCGAGGTCTGCGCCCAGTCACCCCACCAGACACCGTACGGAGCGACCTCCTCCTTCGTGGCGGTCTCCAGCTCCTTCGCCGACTTGCCCGCGTCGTTGTACGACGGCACGAAGGCGATGTTGCGGTACCAGCCGCCCTTCTTGCCCGCGTGCACACAGTGGCCCGCCGTCCACACCATGTTGGACTTGCCCGGGTTGGCCGGATCCTGCACGACCGTGGCCGAGCAGACCATCGTGCCCTCGGGGGAGTCGAAGAACACCTTGCCCGCCGTGGGGGCGTTGGCGTGGTAGGACGGGGCGATGGCCTCCGCCCGCACCGGTTCCGGGGTCGGGTCCGTCACGCCCTGGTCACCGGAGATGTCGCTCTCGTCGACCTCCTGGTCCGGCTCCTCCGCGTCCCGCATGCGGTCCGGGTCCCACAGGCCCTCGATGATCGGGTTGACGTAGTCCTGCGCCTCGCGCAGCCAGTCGTCCTTGCTCCAGTCCTTCCAGGCGCCGTTCTTCCACTTGTCGAGGTCGATCCCGTGCTCCTTGAGCCGGTCCTTGATGTCGTCCGGGATCTTGAGCTTGCCGTCGTCGGCCGCGGCGGTCGCGGAGGTCTCGGCGCTCGCGTCGGTGTCCCCCGACTCGCAGGCGGTGGCGGTGAGGGCGAGCGCCGAGGCGAGCGCGACAGCGGTCAGGACGGGGGAGGTCCGGCGCGTTCTCCCCCCTCGGCGGGCGGTGGACGACGGCCGTATGGATCGCATGATCTGACTCCCCCTGGAATGAACGTACTTGGTGCTTCGGCCGTGGTCCCGCCCCTGGTTCGTACGGAGTTCGGGGACGCTCCCACGGACTTCGGGAACGGCACCACACACTATGCGCTCGCTGTGGGGGACGTCCGACGGAACGGCAACGGTTCGGCTACAAGCCCCCTGACCTGGCCGATCGTCCGGAGATGCGCCGATTTGAGGCCGGTGGACCCCGGGATCGCCGGCCCAGGGGGCCGGCGATCCCGGGGCAACCCGTAACCCGGTGGGTGGTCCGCGGTTGGTAGCGGTGGGGGGTCCGCTGCCCGCACGCGGCTTCCCCGTGCCGTGGTTCGGCGGGAGCAGGGGAGGGCGGAGGACGGTGGCGGAATCCACGTACGAGGGGCGGGAGCCCGGCGCCCTGCCGATCGTCCCGGTGCGGGCGCGCGGGATGACCATCGAGGGCGCGGACGGCCGCCGCTACCTGGACTGCCTCTCCGGTGCGGGAACCCTCGCGCTCGGGCACAGCCACCCCGTCGTGCTGGAGGCGATCCGCGGCATCATCGACTCGGGCGCGCCGCTCGACGTCCCCGGCCTGGCGACCTCGGTGAAGGACGCCTTCGTCACCGAACTGTCGCGCACCCTGCCACCCGGTCTCGCCGAACGCGCCCGCGTGCGCTTCTGCGGGCCGGGCCGCGACGACGCGGTGGCGACCGCCCTCCGGCTCGTACGGACGGCGACCGGACGGACCGGTGGCGAGCGCGGAGCCGAACCCGCCGCCCGCCGAATGGAGTCCGCCCTCGACGACACCGCACCGGATGCGCGTCGTCCTGCCGGGGCGATCGTGGAGCCGGTGCCGGACGCCCGTCCCGTCCCCCTGATCGCCGACGAGACACTCACCGGTGTCGGACGGACCGGCACCTTCTGGGCGGTGGAGCGCGGCGGCACCGCACCGGACGCGATGGTGCTGTCCGGGGCCGTCGGGGGCGGCCTGCCGCTGGCCGTCGTGGTCCACCGTGACGACCTCGACCTGCTCGGTCCTCCCACCCACACCGGCAACCAACTCGCCATGGCCGCGGGCACGGCGACCCTCGCCCACGTCCGCGAGAACGGCCTCGCCGGACACGCCGCCGCTCTGGGCGCCACCATGCTGGACCGGATCCGAACGCTCGCCGGTGAACTCGCCTGTGTGGGGGACGTGCGGGGGTGGGGGCTGCTGATCGGGATCGAGCTGGTGGACCCGGAGACAGCGCCCGACGGCCCACACCGACACCGCCCCGCCGCACCCGAACTGGCTGCCGTCGTACGGCGGGAGTGCCTGCGACGCGGTCTGATCGTCGACCTGGGCGGCCCCCGCGGGAGCGCCGTACGGCTGCTCCCGCCCCTGACGATCACGGAGGAACAGGCGGCCGCGGTCCTGGACCGGCTCGCCGACGCCCTGCACACGGCGGCTCGCGACCGCCCCGCCCACCGCCACGGCACGCAGGAGGAGGCCGGCGCCCCCGAAGACCGTCCCGCACGGACGGGCTGACCCCGCCACCGCACCACCCCCACGAGGAACCGCCTTGCACACGACCCCCGCACCCGCCGACCGCCCGAGCTCCCTGGTACCGCACCAGCACCGGAAACTGCCCGGCACCGGCTGGCTCAGAGGCACCGGCGCCTGCCCCTTGGACCATCCCGACCCGCGCGGGGCGGCCCAGGCGGCGGCCACGGAGAACCTTCTGCGCTGCTGGGTACGCGAAACCCGCGTCCGCGCTCCGGGCAGTGACATCCTGTGCCTCCCCCTGCCGGCCAGTGGCACGGCCCTCCTCGTCCCCGTCCTGTACTGGTCCCCCACGGGCTGGCACCGCTTCGGCCTGCCTTATCTGGCCGACGCCCCCGACCCCGCCCCACCCGTCGACGCCGTCCTGCTCGCCGCCCTCCTCAGCAGGGAGAACACCGGCATTCCGGCACCGGCACGGCCACCGGCCGGCGACGGCACCGACCTGGTCGCGCGGGTCGCCGACTCCGTACGGCGTGCCGCCGCCTTCATCGGCGACCGACGGGCGGACACGGCCGACGACCCCGACCTCTTCCTCGCCGCCGAACAGTCACTCGTCCTCGGACATCCGCTGCACCCGGCCCCGAAGAGCCGCGAGGACCTCTCCGACGCCGAGGCACACCGGTACTCGCCCGAGTCCCGCGGCTCCTTCCCGCTGCGCTGGATCGCCGTCGCCCCGTCTCTGCTCGCCGCCGACTCCGCCTGGACCGAGCGCGGACGCCCCGTCACCGCGGCCCGTCTCACCGCGCGTCTCGCCGGCCCCGGGCTGCCGCTGCCCGACGGCTACGCAGCTCTCCCCGTGCACCCCTGGCAACTGCGTCAGGTCCGCCACCGCCCCGAGACCGCCGCGCTGCTGGACGCCGGACTGCTCCACGACCTCGGCGGCCACGGCGACCTCTGGTACCCCACCTCCTCGGTACGCACCGTCCACCGAACCGGCGCCCCGGCCATGCTCAAGCTGTCGCTGGGCCTGCGCATCACCAACTCCCGCCGGGAGAACCTCCGTAAGGAACTCCACCGAGGGGTCGAGGTCCACCGTCTGCTGCGCACCGGACTGTCCCAGCGGTGGCGGGCCGCGCACCCCGGCTTCGACATCGTCCGGGACCCGGCCTGGATCGCCGTGAACACGCTGGCCGGTGACCCCGTGCCCGGACTCGACGCGGTGATCCGGCACAACCCGTTCCGACCGCACGACGACGTCGCCTGCGTCGCCGGACTGCTCTCGCCGCGGCCCCGCCCCGGTGGCCGTACGGGATCCCGGCTGGCCGAGATCGTCACCCGCCTCGCCGCTCGCACGGGGCGGCCGTCCGGGGCCGTCGCCGCCGAGTGGTTCCTGCGGTACCTGGAACACGTGGTGCGGCCCGTGCTGTGGCTGGACGGAGAGGCCGGCATCGCCCTCGAGGCACACCAGCAGAACACCCTGCTTCTGCTGGACGTCGACGGCTGGCCCGTGGGCGGACGGTACCGGGACAACCAGGGCTACTACTTCCGTGCGTCGCGACGCCCGGAACTCGACGCCCGGCTGCCCGGCATCGGGGAGCACAGCGACACCTTCGTCTCCGACGAGGTCACCGACGAACGCTTCGCCTACTACCTGGGCATCAACAACGTCCTCGGTCTCATCGGCGCCTTCGGCTCACAGCGCCTGGCCGACGAACGGCTGCTGCTCGCCGCCCTCCGCCGGTTCCTCACCGGAGTCTCGTCCGGACCGGCCCGGACGAGCAGCACCCTGCCCACCCGTCTGCTGGATTCACCCGTCCTGCGCTGCAAGGCGAACCTGCTGACCCGGCTGCACGGCCTCGACGAACTCGTCGGCCCGGTCGACACCCAGTCCGTCTACGTCACCATCGCCAACCCCCTGCACTCATGATGTCCGCCCTCATCGGTGACTGGGGCCCGGCCAGGACTTCCGCAGGCCTGTTCCAACTGGTCCCCGTCCGTGTCGAACGCGATCTGCTCCTTCTGGCACGGTGGATGAACGACCCCGCCGTCGCCATGTTCTGGGAACTCGCCGGACCGCCGGCCGTGACGGCCGACCACGTGCGGTCCCAGCTCACCGGCGACGGACACAGCGTTCCGTGCCTCGGTGTCCTGGACGGAACGCCGATGAGCTACTGGGAGATCTACCGCGCGGATCTCGATCCCCTGGCCCACCACTACCCGGCCCGACCGCACGACACCGGCCTCCACGTCCTCATCGGTGCCGTCGGCGACCGGGGGCGGGGCCTCGGCAGCATCCTGCTCAGGACGGTCACCGACCTCGCCCTCGCCAGGAGGCCCGCCTCGCCACGCGTCGTCGCGGAGCCCGACCTTCGCAACATCCCCTCCGTCACCGCCTTCCTCAACGCCGGTTTCTACTTCTCGGCCGAGGTCGATCTGCCCACCAAACGGGCCGCCCTCATGGTCCGGGACCGCTCCCTGTGTCATCTGATGTAGCGCTCCGTCACCGCGCTCTCGTATGTGGTACACCGCTCACGCCGCCACGGTTCCCACTCGCGCCGCGGCAATGTCCGGGCCACGGGCCCCGGCACGATCCGTCCGTCCCGCACCCCGGCGACCTCGCAGCCCTCACACCGCCCGACAGAGGAGTCCCGTCTTGACCACGTCCCCAGCCCCCGCCGTGATCGCACGAATGTCAGTGCCGGGTCGTAGGGTGGTCGCGCTATGACGAAGCCCTCACTCTCCGAACTCCTGCACGCCGCCGTCACCGCCGTCGGCGGCACGGAGCGCCCCGGCCAGGTGGCCATGGCCGAAGCCGTCGCCGAGGCGATCGACGACAACGCCCACCTACTGGTCCAGGCCGGTACCGGCACCGGAAAGTCGCTCGGCTATCTGGTGCCCGCGCTCGCGCAGGGGGAGCGGGTGGTGGTGGCGACGGCCACCCTGGCCCTGCAGCGCCAGTTGGTGGAGCGGGACCTGCCGCGCACGGTGGAGTCGCTGCATCCGCTGCTGCGCCGCCGCCCGGAGTTCGCGATGCTCAAGGGCCGCTCCAACTACCTCTGTCTGCACCGGCTGCACGAGGGCGTGCCGCAGGACGAGGAGGAGGGCCTCTTCGACCAGTTCGAGGCGGCCGCGCCCACCAGCAAGCTGGGCCAGGACCTGCTGCGCCTGCGTGACTGGTCCGACGAGACGGAGACCGGCGACCGGGACGACCTCACGCCGGGCGTGTCCGACCGGGCCTGGTCCCAGGTGTCGGTGTCGTCACGGGAGTGCCTGGGCGCCACGAAGTGCGCCTACGGCGCCGAGTGCTTCGCCGAGACGGCCCGCGAGCGCGCCAAGCTGGCCGAGGTCGTCGTCACCAACCACGCCCTGCTCGCGATCGACGCCATCGAGGGCGCGCCGGTGCTTCCGCAGCACGAGGTGCTGATCGTCGACGAGGCCCACGAGCTGGTCTCCCGGGTCACCGGAGTCGCCACGGGGGAGCTCACCCCCGGGCAGGTCAACCGTGCGGTGCGGCGTGCCGCGAAGCTCGTCAACGAGAAGGCCGCCGACCAGCTCCAGACTGCCGCGGAAGGGTTCGAACGGCTGATGGAGCTGGCCCTTCCGGGCCGGCTGGAGGAGATCCCGGAGGACCTCGGATACGCGCTCATGGCGCTGCGCGACGCCTGCCGCACCGTCATCTCCGCCATCGGCAGCACCCGCGACAAGTCCGTCCAGGACGAGGACGCGGTCCGCAAACAGGCGCTGGCCTCCGTGGAGGGCGTCCACGACGTGGCGGAGCGGATCACGAACGGCTCCGAGTGGGACGTCGTCTGGTACGAGCGGCACGACCGCTTCGGGGCGTCCCTGCGGGTCGCCCCGATGTCCGTCTCGGGTCTGCTGCGGGAGAAGCTCTTCACCGACCGCTCCGTGATCCTGACCTCCGCGACGCTGAAGCTGGGCGGCGACTTCAACGGCGTGGGAGCGTCCCTGGGGCTCGGTCCCGAGGGCGCCGAAGGCGATGACCTCCCCCAGTGGAAGGGCGTCGACGTCGGTTCGCCGTTCGACTACCCCCGGCAGGGCATCCTCTACGTCGCGAAGCATCTGGCGCGCCCGGCCCGTGACGGTGACCGCGGGGACATGCTGGACGAGCTCACCGAGCTGATCCAGGCGGCGGGCGGCCGCACCCTGGGGCTGTTCTCCTCGATGCGGGCCGCTCAGCTCGCCGCCGAGGAGCTGCGCTCCCGCATCCCGGAGTTCCCGATCCTCCTCCAGGGCGAGGAGACGCTCGGCGAACTGATCAAGAACTTCGCGGCCGACCCGAAGACCTGCCTCTTCGGCACGCTGTCGCTGTGGCAGGGGGTCGACGTACCGGGTCCGAGCTGCCAGCTGGTGGTCATGGACAAGATCCCCTTCCCGCGCCCGGACGACCCTTTGATGAGCGCCCGCCAGAAGGCCGTGGAGGAAGCCGGCGGCAACGGCTTCATGGCGGTCGCCGCCACCCACGCGGCGCTGCTGATGGCACAGGGCGCCGGCCGTCTCGTACGCGCCTCGGGCGACCGGGGCGTGGTGGCCGTACTGGACCAGCGGCTGGCCACCGCCCGGTACGGCAGCTACCTGAAGGCTTCGCTGCCCGACTTCTGGTACACCACGGACCGCAACCAGGTCAGGAAGTCGCTGGCCGCGATCGACGCGGCGGCACAGGGGGCGGAGGCCGGGACGGCGGCGCAGTGAGGAAGGTGGCGTGCCGCGGCGCGCCACCGACCGGCGGCAGCGGCCGCGGTCGGGCCCGTCCGGACAGCACAGGACCCCGGAACCGGCGCAGGGGTTCCGGGGCCCGGTCAGGGGGCGGGGCGGCGCTCCGGGCCGGCCCCGCGCCGTGTTCAGACGCGTCGCAGAACGGCCACCACCTTGCCCAGAATGGTCGCGTCGTCACCCGGGATGGGCTCGTAGGCCGCGTTGTGCGGGAGCAGCCAGACGTGGCCGTCCTCCCGCTTGAAGCGCTTGACGGTCGCCTCGCCGTCGAGCATGGCCGCGACGATGTCCCCGTTCTCGGCGACCGGCTGGCGGCGGACCGTCACCCAGTCGCCGTCACAGATCGCGGCCTCGATCATGGAGTCGCCCACGACCTTCAGTACGAACAGCTCACCGTCACCGACGAGCTGCCGGGGCAGGGGGAAGACGTCCTCGACGGACTCCTCGGCGAGGATCGGGCCACCGGCGGCGATACGGCCGACCAGCGGTACGTAGGACGCGGCCGGCTTGCCGGCGGTGTCCGTGGGCTGCACGGAGGCGGCCTGGTCGGAGCCCCGCACCTCGTATGCGCGCGGGCGGTGCGGGTCGCGGCGCAGGAAGCCCTTGCGTTCCAGGGCCATCAGCTGGTGGGCCACGGAGGAGGTGCTGGAGAGACCGACCGCCTGGCCGATCTCGCGCATCGACGGCGGGTAGCCGCGACGCTGCACCGAGTCCCTGATGACCTCGATCACCCGGCGCTGGCGGTCGGTGAGTCCTGAGCTGTCCGCCCGGATGCCGGGAGGTCGGCCCGGCAGGGAGCGCTTGTGCCCCTCGGGATTCGTGGCTTCGTTCATCGCGTGCACCGGCTCGATCCGGCCCTGGGGGCGGTCCTGGGCAGTGATGGCGGCACTGTCTGCGGTGGTGGTCACGTCGGCCCCTCTCGATGGTCTCCCTGCAGCACAACGGTAGTTGCTTTCGAAAGGTTGCGCCAAACACACGTTCGAGTGAAAAATCGCGAATTGCTGTACGTGATCTCTTGTCGAGGTGTATTGGTCGCCACGCTTCCCGCCGGACAAACGGGCCGATTGTTGTACCCTTCACCGCCGGGGCGATGACCTCGCGGCGGCGGTCCTCAGTCTGCCACCGGACGCCCCGTGGAGCGTGAAGCGGCCCCCGCTCTCTTCGGGAGTCGCACGCCTCCTCCCCGCCTCCGGCACGGCATCCCCCTCATCGTGCGGCGTCCGGCGTGTCCTGTCCGCCCCGGCGTGCGCGACACGCGTGTGCGGTGTGGATGTATGAGCCAATCCCCACATCTAGTGGTTGGATTGCGGCAGCAGCCCAGAAGTTGTGGTCCCCCGGGTCTTCGGGCCCTCCGCGATCGCCTATGCTGGTGCTGCTTCGTGAGGCCCAAGAGGCCTCGTGAGGCCATTGAGTCTGCTGTGAGGAGGGTTGGGAGTTCATGCACTGCCCCTTCTGCAGGCACCCCGACAGCCGTGTCGTCGACAGCCGTACGACCGACGACGGCACGTCGATCCGCAGGCGCCGCCAGTGTCCGGACTGCTCCCGTCGTTTCACGACCGTGGAGACGTGTTCGCTCATGGTGGTCAAGCGGTCCGGAGTCACCGAGCCCTTCAGCCGCACCAAGGTCATCAACGGTGTGCGCAAGGCGTGCCAGGGGCGGCCCGTCACCGAGGACGCCCTCGCCCAGCTCGGGCAGCGCGTCGAGGAGGCGGTGCGGGCCACCGGAAGCGCCGAGCTGACCACCCACGACGTGGGACTGGCCATCCTCGGCCCGTTGCAGGAACTCGACCTCGTCGCCTACCTGCGGTTCGCGTCCGTCTACCGGGCGTTCGACTCGCTGGAGGACTTCGAGGCCGCGATCGCGGAACTCAGGCGGGCGGAACGGCCCGCCGCGGGTGACGGGGGCGGCGAGGGAGCCGCCCCGGGGGACCAGGAAGACGACAGCGGGTCCGGCGGGACCGCTCGGGTCCCCGAACCCGCTCCCGCCGCCGACTGACCGGCGGGCCGGCCCCGCGCGGCAGACGCGGGGACCGGCCGGGCGGCGGCGATGAGAAGACCTGTTGCGGGCAGACGAGCATGTGCCCGCAGCACCAGACAGAACACCGTGCCACGGGAACAAACGGGGCACTTCAGGGCGTTTTTGCCCGTACAGGGAGGCGGCATGACAGAGACGGCGAGCGGTCCGGCACGGAGTTCCCGAGCCAAGAGCAACAAGGCCGGCAAGGGGCTGCGTGTCGAGCGCATCCACACCACTCCCGGAGTCCACCCGTACGACGAGGTGGCCTGGGAGCGCCGTGACGTCGTCATGACCAACTGGCGCGACGGCTCGGTCAACTTCGAGCAGCGCGGCGTGGAGTTCCCCGACTTCTGGTCGGTGAACGCGGTCAACATCGTCACCAGCAAGTACTTCCGGGGCGCCGTGGGCACCCCGCAGCGCGAGACCGGCCTCAAGCAGCTGATCGACCGCATCGTGAAGACGTACCGGAAGGCCGGCGAGGACAACAGGTACTTCGCCTCGTCCGCCGACGCCGAGATCTTCGAGCACGAGCTGGCGTACGCCCTCCTGCACCAGATCTTCAGCTTCAACAGCCCCGTGTGGTTCAACGTGGGCACGCCCCAGCCGCAGCAGGTCTCCGCCTGCTTCATCCTGTCCGTCGACGACTCCATGGAGTCGATCCTCGACTGGTACAAGGAAGAGGGCATGATCTTCAAGGGCGGCTCCGGCGCCGGCCTGAACCTCTCCCGGATCCGCTCCTCCAAGGAGCTGCTGTCCTCCGGCGGCAACGCCTCCGGCCCGGTCTCCTTCATGCGCGGAGCCGACGCCTCCGCCGGAACGATCAAGTCCGGTGGCGCCACCCGCCGCGCGGCCAAGATGGTCGTCCTCGACGTGGACCACCCGGACATCGAGGACTTCATCGAGACCAAGGTCAAGGAAGAGGAGAAGATCCGCGTCCTGCGCGACGCGGGCTTCGACATGGACCTGGGCGGCGACGACATCGCCTCCGTCCAGTACCAGAACGCCAACAACTCGGTCCGCGTCAACGACGAGTTCATGCAGGCGGTCGAGCAGGGCGGCAAGTTCGGCCTGCGCGCCCGGATGACCGGCGAGGTCATCGAGGAGGTCGACGCCAAGGCGCTCTTCCGCAGGCTCGCCGAGGCCGCCTGGGCCTGCGCCGACCCGGGCATCCAGTACGACGGCGTCATCAACAACTGGCACACCTGCCCCGAGTCCGGCCGGATCACCGCGTCGAACCCGTGCAGCGAGTACATGCACCTGGACAACACGTCCTGCAACCTGGCCTCGCTGAACCTGATGAAGTTCCTCAAGGACGACGGCCAGGGCAACCAGTCGTTCGAGACCGAGCGCTTCCAGAAGGTCGTCGAGCTGGTCATCACCGCGATGGACATCTCGATCTGCTTCGCGGACTTCCCGACCCAGAAGATCGGCGAGAACACCCGCGCCTTCCGCCAGCTCGGCATCGGCTACGCCAACCTCGGCGCCCTGCTGATGGCGACCGGCCACGCCTACGACTCCGACGGCGGCCGCGCCCTCGCCGGCGCCATCACCTCCCTGATGACGGGTACGGCGTACCGCCGCTCCGCCGAACTCGCCGCGATCGTCGGCCCGTACGACGGCTACGCCCGCAACGCCGACGCCCACCAGCGCGTCATGAGGCAGCACGCCGACGCCAACGGCACGGCCGTGCGCATGGACGACCTGGACACCCCGGTGTGGGCCGCCGCCACCGAGGCCTGGCAGGACGTGATCCGCGTCGGCGAGAAGAACGGATTCCGCAACGCCCAGGCGTCCGTGCTCGCCCCGACCGGCACCATCGGTCTGGCGATGTCCTGCGACACCACCGGTGTCGAGCCCGACCTGGCGCTGGTGAAGTTCAAGAAGCTGGTCGGCGGCGGCTCGATGCAGATCGTCAACGGCACCGTCCCGCAGGCCCTGCGCCGCCTGGGCTACCAGGAGGAGCAGATCGAGGCGATCGTCGCCCACATCGCCGAGAACGGCAATGTGATCGACGCCCCCGGTCTCAAGCAGGAGCACTACGAGGTGTTCGACTGCGCCATGGGCGAGCGTGCCATCTCCCCGATGGGCCACGTCCGCATGATGGCCGCGATCCAGCCCTGGATCTCCGGCGCCATCTCCAAGACGGTCAACATGCCGGAGACGGCGACCGTCGAGGAGGTCGAGGAGATCTACTTCGAGGCCTGGAAGCTGGGCGTCAAGGCGCTCGCCATCTACCGCGACAACTGCAAGGTCGGCCAGCCGCTCTCCGCGAAGACCAAGGAGAAGGAGAAGGCCGAGGTCACCGAGAAGGCCGAGGAGACGATCCGGGCCGCGGTCGAGAAGGTCGTCGAGTACCGCCCGGTCCGCAAGCGCCTCCCGAAGGGCCGCCCCGGCATCACCACCTCCTTCACGGTCGGCGGCGCCGAGGGCTACATGACCGCCAACTCCTACCCGGACGACGGTCTCGGCGAGGTCTTCCTGAAGATGTCGAAGCAGGGTTCGACGCTCGCGGGCATGATGGACGCCTTCTCCATCGCCGTCTCGGTGGGCCTCCAGTACGGCGTGCCGCTGGAGACGTACGTCTCGAAGTTCACGAACATGCGCTTCGAGCCGGCCGGCATGACGGACGACCCGGACGTGCGGATGGCGCAGTCGATCGTCGACTACATCTTCCGCCGCCTGGCGCTGGACTTCCTGCCCTTCGAGACGCGCTCCGCGCTCGGCATCCACTCCGCCGAGGAGCGTCAGCGTCACCTGGAGACCGGTTCGTACGAGCAGTCCGACGACGAGGTCGACGTCGAGGGCCTGGCCCAGTCCGCGCCGCGGGCCCAGGAGCTGAAGGCGGTGGCCACGCCGAAGGCCGAGGCCGAGGTGGCCAAGCCGGCCCCGAAGCAGGCCCACACCAGCGCCGAGCTGGTCGAGATGCAGCTGGGCATCCAGGCGGACGCCCCGCTGTGCTTCTCCTGCGGTACGAAGATGCAGCGCGCCGGTTCCTGCTACATCTGCGAGGGCTGCGGCTCGACCAGCGGTTGCAGCTGACGTGACCGGCACGTCCGGGTGCTGCCCGGACGTGCGGAACGGCTGAGGGCGGTGGTGCCGGTGTTCCGGCGCCACCGCCCTCGGTGTTCTTCGCGGGCCAGGCCCGGTGTTCCTTGCGGGTCAGGACCGGCGCGACGCCCCCATCGCACGGGTGAAGTCCGCCGGATCGCCCTCGAACCCCTGGACACCGGGGCGGAACTCCCAGGCTCCCGAGCCGTCCCGGACGAATTCCGCGACCGTCGCCGCCGTGGCCCCGAGGACACCGCCGAAGTCGTCCTCGGCCAGCACGGTGTAGCCCTCGCGGACGCGCAGACCGGGGTTGCCCACCCCGGAGAACGTCCGCCGGCCCTGGTGCTGTTGTATGACGACGCCGACCACCACGCGCGCGTACCGCTGGTCGAGCCGGTCCAGCTCCAGCGTCATGACCTCGTCGTAGCCGAAGCCCTGGCCGTCCTTGCTGTCCCGGTTGAGCGTGATGGTGCCGTCGGGGGAACGACTGTCGAAGTGCACCACGTAAGCGGGAGTGCCGTGAGTGTCGCCCGCCGGATAGGGCGCGGCGACGAGGTCCAGGTCGGTGGAGGGCTGCCCCGACGGACTCGGGTCCCACCTCAGCGCGATCTCGACCTTGCGGATGCCCTTGTTGAGGCCGTTCACCAGTCTTCCCCTTCCCCGTGACCGTCCTGCCCGCTCACCCCGATTGCCGGGCGTTCCCGGCGGGTTGTCCATCCTGCCACGCGCGTGGTGGCGGACGACGACAAGCAGTCACTCCGAGGGTGACCGGCGCCACGCTCCCTGGCCTTACGATGGCGCGGTGCTGGTCAAGTGGATTCGCTGCACCGTGGTGGACCGCCGCGGGTTCGAGCGGGGGCAGCGGAAGTGGGCGGGGCTTCTGGGGGAGCCGGGGTTTCGCGGGCAGGGCGGAGGCTGGAGCCGGGGGCGGCCGGACGTGGCGCACGTCTTCTCCTTCTGGGAGAGCCGTGCCTTCTACGACTCGTTCATGGCCCGCTCCCACGACCGGCTCGCCTCGGCCCAGTCGGGCACGTTCAAGGACGCCCAGGTCAGGCTCTTCGACCACCGCTTCGACGTGAAGACCGGCTTCGAACCGCGCTTCACGGACGCCGACCTGCTCAGGGTGGCGCTGTGCCGCGTGCACGAGGAGCGGTCGGAGCACTTCGTGCTGATGCAGGAGAAGGTCTGGAACCCGGCCATGGCCGGCTCGCCCGGCATGGTCCGGGGACTGTTCGGAGAGGCGCCGGGGCACGAGTTCCTGGTGCTGTCGATGTGGCGGTCGGCCGCGGAGCACGGCAAGTACCGCACCGAGCGGGTGGAGCGCCTCGCCCTGCGGGCGCAGACGGAGGCCGACGTCGCGGCCCTCGCGGGGGACATCGTGGAGATGGAACCGGCCTGGACGGTCTGATCCCAGGACGCGGAACGGTGCGTACCGGTGTGACGCGAAGTGCGGGACGTGTGTGACCTACGCCGTATGGGGCCCGCACGGGTGCTCGTCCGGCCGTCACCCGATCTAGGGTTTCGGCATGGCACGACCACGGCGCATCGTCCTTGTCCGACACGGCGAATCAACGGGCAATGTTGATGACTCCGTCTATGAGCGCGAACCCGATCACGCCCTGGCCCTGACCGGGCGGGGCAGACTGCAGGCGGAGGAGACGGGTGAGCGGTTGCGGGAACTCTTCGGCCGTGAACGCGTCAGCGTCTACGTCTCCCCCTACCGCCGCACGCACCAGACACTGAGCGCCTTCCGGCTCGACCCGGAGCGGATACGCGTGCGCGAGGAGCCGAGGCTGCGCGAGCAGGACTGGGGCAACTGGCAGGACCGTGAGGACGTGCGTCTGCAGAAGGCCTACCGCGACGCCTACGGGCACTTCTTCTACCGGTTCGCCCAGGGGGAGTCCGGAGCCGACGTCTACGACCGGGTCGGCGGCTTCCTGGAGAGCCTGTTCCGCAGCTTCGAGGCCCCCGACCACCCCCCGAACGTCCTGATCGTCACCCACGGCCTGGCCATGCGGCTGTTCTGCATGCGGTGGTTCCACTGGACCGTGGCGGAGTTCGAGTCGCTGTCGAACCCGGGGAACGCCGAGATGCGCATGCTCGTTCTGGGGGAGAACGGCAAGTACACCCTCGACCGGCCCTTCGGGCGCTGGCGGGATCCGGAACCCTACGGGATCACCGGATAGACAGAGGGTCACCGGATAGAGTGGCAGGGCGATGACCGCTGATTCCTCTCCCGCCGGGCGCCTGGACCGCGCCCTGGCCAGCCTGCGCGGCGTGTCCGTGGGGGACGCGCTCGGTTCCCAGTTCTTCGTGCCGGTGAACTACCCGCTGCTCAAGCGCCGCGAACTGCCTCCGGCGCCCTGGCAGTGGACGGACGACACGGAGATGGCGTGCTCCGTCGTCTCCGTCCTGGCCGCGCACCACCGGATCGACCAGGACGCCCTCGCGCGGTCCTTCGCCACGCATCACGACTTCGATCGGGGCTACGGGCCCGCGGTCAACCGGCTGCTGCGGCTGGTCCGCGAAGGCGGCGACTGGCGGGAACTCGCCGCCGCGCTCTTCAACGGGCAGGGGTCGTGGGGGAACGGCGCCGCGATGCGGATCGCGCCGTTGGGCGCCTGGTACGCGGACGACCCGGAGCAGGCCACTCACCAGGCCGAGATCTCCGCCTACCCCACGCACCAGCATCGTGAGGCCGTGGTCGGTGCCATGGCCGTCGCCGCGGCGGCCGCGCTGGTCGCCGCGCCCGGCGGGCCGCCCGGGTCGGAGGCCCTCCTCGACGGGGTCATCGCGCTGGTGCCCGCGAGGAGCGCGGTCGGCGCGGGGCTGCGCCGG
>NZ_NCTE01000333.1 GCF_002114215.1 Streptomyces sp. 13-12-16
CGACCGGATCGACGCCCAGGCGGCCGCCCAGCACGAGGCCGCCCGGGAGGCGGCCGAGGCCGCCGCGCGCAAGGCCGCCGAGGAGGCCGCGCGGGAGAAGGCCGCCAAGGCCGCCGAGGAGGCCCGCGCGGAGAAGGAGCGTGCCGCGCGGGAGGCCGAGCGCGAGCGCCTCAACACCTTCGTCTCCCCGATCCCCGGCTCGTACGTCTCGACCAGCTACCAGGCCGGCAGCTCGCTGTGGTCCTCCGGCAGCCACACCGGTGTCGACTTCCACGCCGCGAGCGGCACCCCCGTCCAGTCGGTCGGCGTCGGCACCGTCGTCGAGGCCGGCTGGGGCGGCTCGTACGGCAACCAGGTCGTCATCAAGATGCACGACGGCACGTACACCCAGTACGCCCACCTGTCGTCCATCGGCGTCTCGGTGGGCCAGCAGGTCGCCGCCGGGCAGCAGATCGGCCTCTCCGGCGCCACCGGCAACGTCACGGGCGCGCATCTGCACTTCGAGGCCCGCACGGGCGCCGATTACGGCTCCGACCTCGACCCCGTCGCCTACCTCCGCGCGCACGGCGTGAACCTCTGACCCACTCGCTTCCCGGTGCCCCGGCTCCCCGAGCCGGGGCACCGGTGTTTCCGGGCGTCGCCTGTCCAAAAAATATGTATGGATTCCGGTCCGCCGTCGTGAATTCCCGCCGATTGCAATAGAGTCGCGGAACACACGTCAATCGTCGACGTTTCACGGGGATTAAGCCGGAGGTTCGTCATGCGTATTCCCGCGCACTCGGTGTGCACGGCGATCCGGGACGACATCGTCGCGGGTGTCCACGAGCGCGGCGGCCGGCTCACCGAGGAAGTGCTCGCCCGCCGTTACGGTGTCTCCCGCGTCCCCGTCCGGGAGGCGCTGCGCACGCTGGAGGCCGAGGGATTCGTGGTGACCCGGCGGCACGCGGGCGCGTGCGTCGCGGAACCCACCGAGCAGGAGGCCGCCGATCTGCTGGAGATGCGCATGCTCCTCGAGCCGCTCGGCGCCTCCCGCGCGGCCCAGCGCCGCACCGAGGCCCATCTGAAGGTGCTGCGCGGCCTGGTCCGGCTGGGGCAGGAACGCGCCCGCCAGGGCAACAGCGACGACCTGCGCTCCCTGAGCGGCTGGTTCCACGAGACGCTCGCCCAGGCCACCGGCAGCCCGGCACTGACCTCGGCACTGACCCAGCTGCGGCACAAGATCGCCTGGATGTACGCCGCCGAGGGACCGGCCGACCCCGTCGAGTACTGGGCGGAGCACGGCGTGATCGTGGACGCCGTGGCGCGCGGTGACGGCGACCGCGCGCGGTCCGTCACGGCGCTGCACACCGAGCGCGCGAGCGCCGGGCACCGCCTGCGTTTCGCCTCCGGCGCCGGCCGCGCGGACCGTGTGAGGAACTCGCAACATGCCGTAAACATGCCGAGCATTCGGCATTAACACGGGTGCCGTATACAAAAGAGAGAGCATTTATCGGGGGGTTTTTCTGCTGCCCGCGAAAGGGAAAAGCTGCCCGTGGAGGGGGAAAGCGAAAGGCCCGCCCGGTGGTCCGGGCGGGCCTTTCGGTATCGCGTTCTCAGACGGTCTCGGGGAGTTCCTCGAGGCCCTCGGAGACCAGCTTCGCCAGACGGTCCAGGGCGGCGTCCGCGCCCTCGGCGTCGGAGG
Organism: Streptomyces sp. 13-12-16; assembly: GCF_002114215.1. Classification (GTDB taxonomy): domain Bacteria; phylum Actinomycetota; class Actinomycetes; order Streptomycetales; family Streptomycetaceae; genus Streptomyces. The sequence goes on from NZ_NCTE01000333.1 coordinate 1,682, forward strand.
CGAGGACGATCTCCTCGCCGCCCTGGGCGCCCAGGCTCAGGACGGCCAGCATGGAGGCCGCGTTGACGGGGCCGCCCCCGGCCTTGGCGATCGTCACCGGGACGCCTGCGGCCGTGGCGGCTCGGACGAAGATGGAGGCGGGGCGGGCGTGGAGACCCTCGGCCCAGCCGACGTTGACGCGGCGCTCAGCCATGTGTTGCTGCCCTTCGCTGTTCAGGGTTGTCTAGACCAGTTTCCCACATCGTGAAGCATGCCCGGAACGTGCCGGGAACGTGCCCGAAGGGGCATCCGCTCCCGCTCCCGGTGACAGCCGGACCGCGGCCTCGGCCCGGCTGTCGTCCACCACAGACTGCCTCGCGCCGTTGTCGTACGCGAGCCGTACTCTGGGGCCCATGCAGACCTCGTCGGACCGGCACGAGTATCCCGCCCACTGGGAAGCCGACGTGGTGCTGCGCGACGGCGGCACCGCGCGCATCCGCCCCATCACCGTCGATGACGCCGAGCGCCTGGTCAGTTTCTACGAGCAGGTGTCGGACGAGTCGAAGTACTACCGCTTCTTCGCGCCCTACCCTCGCCTGTCCGCCAAGGACGTCCACCGCTTCACGCACCACGACTTCGTGGACCGGGTGGGACTCGCGGCCACCATCGGCGGCGAGTTCATCGCCACCGTACGCTACGACCGGATCGGCGCCGACGGCACGCCCGCGTCGGCACCGGCCGACGAGGCCGAGGTCGCCTTCCTCGTCCAGGACGCCCACCAGGGCCGGGGCGTCGCCTCCGCCCTCCTCGAACACATCGGCGCCGTCGCGCGGGAGCGCGGCATCCGCCGGTTCGCGGCCGAGGTGCTGCCCGCCAACAACAAGATGATCAAGGTGTTCACCGACGCCGGGTACACCCAGAAGCGCAGCTTCGAGGACGGCGTCGTCCGCCTGGAGTTCGGCCTCGAACCCACCGACCGCTCCATGGCCGTGCAGTACGCGCGCGAACAGCGCGCCGAGGCACGCTCGGTGCAGCGGCTGCTCGCCCCCGGCTCGGTGGCCGTCGTCGGCGCCGGCCGCGCCCCCGGCGGCGTGGGCCGCAGCGTCCTCGACAACCTGCGGGACACCGGGTTCACCGGCCGGCTGTACGCCGTGAACAAGGCTCTGGGGGAAGGGGAGGAGGAACTCGGCGGGGTGGCCGCGTTCCGCTCGGTGCGGGACATCGACGGGCCCGTCGACCTCGCGGTCGTCGCGGTGCCCGCCGAGCGGGTCCCCGAGATCGTCACCGAGTGCGGCGAGCACGGCGTGCAGGGGCTCGTCGTCGTCTCCGCCGGATACGCCGAGTCCGGCCCCGACGGCCGCGAACGCCAGCGCGCCCTCGTACGGCAGGCGCGCTCGTACGGCATGCGGATCATCGGCCCCAACGCCTTCGGCGTCATCAACACCTCGCCCGACGTGCGACTGAACGCCTCCCTCGCCCCGGAGATGCCCCGGCCCGGCCGGATCGGACTGTTCGCCCAGTCCGGCGCCATCGGCATCGCCCTGCTGTCCCGCCTGCACCGGCGCGGCGGCGGCGTCACCGGCGTCACGGGCGTGTCCACCTTCGTGTCGTCCGGCAACCGGGCCGACGTCTCCGGCAACGACGTCCTGCAGTACTGGTACGAGGACCCCGACACCGACGTCGCCCTGATGTACCTGGAGTCCATCGGCAACCCCCGCAAGTTCACCCGCCTCGCCCGGCGCACCGCGGCGGCGAAGCCGCTGGTCGTGGTCCAGGGCGCACGCCACGGAGCGGGGCCCCGGGGACACGCCGTACGGGCGACCCGGCTGCCCCACGCGACGGTGTCCGCGCTGCTGCGGCAGGCCGGGGTGATCCGCGTGGACACCATCACCGAGCTGGTCGACACGGGCCTGCTGCTCGCCCGCCAGCCCCTGCCGGCCGGACCCCGGGTGGCGATCCTCGGCAACTCCGAGTCCCTGGGCCTGCTCACCTACGACGCCTGCCTCGCCGAGGGGCTGCGTCCGCACCGCCCGCTGGACCTCACCACCGCCGCCTCGGCCGCGGACTTCCACGCGGCGCTGTCCCACGCGCTGGCCGACGACACGAACGACGCGGTCGTCGTGACCGCGATCCCGGCGGTGGGGGAGGGCTCGGTCGGCGACGCGGCCCTGGCGCAGGCCCTGCGCTCGGCCGCCGCCGCGACCCCGTCCAAACCCGTCCTGGTGGTCCACGTGGAACTGGGCGGCCTCGCGGAGGCGTTGTCGGCCGCCACGAGCACGGCCCCGCAGACACCGCAGCCGCGAGCGGACACGACCCCCGCCCCGCCGCCCCGGCCGGACACGGCC
>NZ_NCTE01000334.1 GCF_002114215.1 Streptomyces sp. 13-12-16
GTGGCCACGGCGCGGGCGGCGACCAGCAGCGCGGTGGCCTCGTCGGCGGCGAGCCGCAGCGGCTCGGCCGCCTCCGCGCCGAGGGCGGCCGGGTTGTGCCACCAGATGCGCTCGCCGTCGGTGTCGATGTCCAGCAGATCGCCGCCGCGGAAGCTGGTGCCGCACATGGGCAGCACATCGAGGTCGGAGACCAGCTCGTCCTCGGTGATCCCGAAGGCGCGCGCCACGTCCTCGATCCGCGCGCCGGGACGCTCCCGCAGGTACGTCACCAGGGAGAGCATCCGCCGGGTCTGGTCGATGGCGTTCACTGGCCTGACCGGTTTGCCTGCCACGTTCTTGTCCGCTCCCCCTCAGCCCTTGGCCACGGCACGCAGCCGGTCCATCACGTCGGCCCGCAGCTCGGCGGGCTCCAGGACCACCACGTCCGGTCCGAACTCCACCAGCCAGGCGTCCAGGCCGTGCCCGTACGGAATCTCCAACTCGTCCCAGCCGTCGCCGAGTTCCCGCACCACGGTGGCCTTCGCCCGAAGGGGGTAACCGGCGTCGGAGCGCAGCCGGATCCGCGCCGAGCGGTCCGCGGTCTCCCCGGCCCAGCTCGCCACGGTCTCCCGCACGGTGACGACGTCCGGCACCGGGACGGTGAACCGGCCGCTGCGCGAGCGCACCTTCCCGGTGATCCGGGAGAGCCGGAAGACCCGCTCGGCGCCCCGGTCGCGGTCCCAGCCGGCCAGGTACCAGTGGCCGCGCCAGCACTCCAGCGCCCATGGTTCGACGTGCCGCTGTCCGGGCTGGGCGGCGTTGGCCTTGCGGTAGTCGAAGACGACCGGCCGGCGGTCGCGGCAGGCCAGCATCAGCGGCTCGAACGCGGCCTCGTGCACCGGGATGCGCGGCTCCAGCGCGCCGTGGGCACCGTACGGGTCGACGTCCTCGGGCAGACCGGCCGCGCGCAGCTTCTGCAGGGCGCCGCTGGCCGCTCCGGCGAGCCGGGCCTGCTGCCACACCTTGGCTGCGAGCCCGAGGGCGGCGGCCTCCTCGGCGTCGAGGGTGATGGGCGGCAGCCGGTTGCTGTCGCGGCGGGCCAGATAGCCGACCTCGCCGTCGAGGTTCTCCACGGTCTCGATGACCAGTCCGAGTTCGCGCAGGTCGTCCTTGTCGCGCTCGAACATGCGGTTGAAGGAGTCGTCGGAGCCCGCTTCGAGATAGGCCTCGATCGACTCGCGCAGCTCACGCTTGCTGAGGGGCCGGCGCGTCCCGAGCAGACACAGCGCCAGATTCATCAGCCGCTCGGCCTTGGCAATGGCCATCGACCCGCTTCGCCTCCCTATGGTGCTTACGACCGACGACCGTACCGTCCCGAGGTGGCGCGGTAAAAGCCGAGGGCCCATGCCCGGACAGGCATGGGCCCCGGATGATCGGCCTCGGTCGGATCAGACGCCGAGCAGGTCGACCACGAAGATCAGGGTCTCACCGGGCTTGATCAGCGGGGTGGGGCTCTGGTCGCCGTAGGCGAGGTGGGCGGGGATGGTCAGCTGACGACGGCCGCCGACCTTCATGCCCTGCACGCCCTGGTCCCAGCCCTTGATGACCCGGCCGCCGCCCAGCGGGAAGCGGAAGGGGGCGCCACGGTTCCAGCTGGCGTCGAACTCCTCGCCCGTGCTGAAGGCCACGCCGACGTAGTGCACGGTGACGGTCTGGCCGGCCCGCGCCACCTCGCCGTCGCCCTCCCAGATGTCCTTGATCTCGAGGTCCGCCGGGGGCTCGCCGCCCGGGAAGTCGATCTCGGGCTTGTCGATGCTCACGTCTAAAGCTCCTGCTTGTCTGCGGAAAGGCGAACACGCACAGTCTTACATCCCCACGGCGTCACAGCTTCGCGAGGATGTCGACCGAGAAGACCAGCGTCGAGTCCTTCTTGATGCCGCTGCCCTCCGGCGGGTTGTCGCCGTAGCCCAGCTCCGGCGGGATGACGATGAGGACCCGGCTGCCGACCTTCTTGCCGGTCAGCCCCTGCGCCCAGCCCTTGACGACCTGCTGCAGCGAGAACGACGTGAGCTGCCCCCGCTCGTACGTGGAGTCGAACTCCTTGCCGCCGTCCCACAGCACGCCCTTGTACTGCACGAGGACGCTGTTCTCGGCGCCGACCTCCTCGCCGTCGCCCTCGATGACATAGCTCGACACGAGCTTCTTCGGGGCGTCCGCGTCGGGCACCTCGATGGAGGGGGCCTTGCCGTCGGTGTTGGTGCCGACCTTGGGCAGGTCCTTGTCGTCCTGCGCCACCTCGGTGCCCTTGGCGGAGCTCTTGGCGTTGAACGAGTCCTGGATGTCGACCACGAACACCAGCGTGTCGGTGCCCTTGATGCCCGCCTGCTCATTGCCCTGCTCGCCGTAGCCCCAGGTGGGCGGGACGGCCATCTGGACGCGGCTGCCGGCCTTCTTGCCGGCCAGCGCGTACCGCCAGCCGTCGATGATGGTGCCCTGGGCGAGCTGGATGGCCAGCGGGGTCTTGCGGTCGTAGGAGTTGTCGAACACCTTCGCGGTGCTCCACACCTGGCCCAGGTAGTGGGCCACGACGAAGTCGTTCTCCGCGACCGTCTTGCCGCCGCCCGCGATGACCGTCTTGACCGCGAGGTCCTTGGACGGCTCACCACTGCCCTTGGCGACCGTCGGCTTCTCCCCGAACTTCGTGCCCGCGGTGATCGCCGGCAGCGGCCCGTCGACGATCTTCGGCGACGGCGCCGCGGACGTCCGGGGCGCCGAGGGCGAGGCGCTGTCGCTGGCCTTGCCCGAGTCGGACTTGTCGTCGCCGCACGCGGCGAGGGTCACCAGTCCAGCGGGAACGGCAATGAGTAGTGAGCGTCGGCGCACGGTGGGGGCCTCGTAATCATCGATCTTGTGGATGGCGTCCGCGCAACTCTACGGCGTGAGAAGGGCGCCGCACGGTGTAACGTACGGCGCCCGTGTGACGTTCCGGGAATTTTGGGATCCCCCGGTGGAACGCGTCTCTCACATTCCGGCGATCAGCTTCTCCACCCGCTCGTCCACCGAACGGAACGGGTCCTTGCACAACACCGTGCGCTGGGCCTGGTCGTTGAGCTTGAGGTGCACCCAGTCGACGGTGAAGTCGCGGCGCTGTTCCTGGGCCCGCCGGATGAAGTCGCCCCGCAGCCGGGCCCGAGTGGTCTGCGGCGGAACGGACTTGCCCTCGAAGATCTTCAGATCGTTGCAGATCCGGGCCGCTTGTCCCTTTTTCTCCAGCAGGTAGTACAGGCCCCGCCGACGGTGGATGTCGTGGTAGGCGAGGTCTATCTGCGCGACCCTCGGGTGCGACATCGTCATGTTGTGCTTGGCCCGGTACCGCTCGAGGAGCTTGTACTTCATGACCCAGTCGATCTCGGTGCCGATACGGTCGAGGTCCTCGGCCTCGATCGCGTCCAGCGTACGGCCCCACAGCTCCAGCACCTGCTCGACGGTGCCGGTGCGGATGCCCCGGCGCTCGCAGAAGTCCAGCGCCTTCTCGTAGTACTCGCGCTGCACCTCCAGCGCGGAGGCCTCCCGGCCGCTGGCCAGGCGCACCTTGCGCCGGCCCGTGATGTCGTGGCTGACCTCGCGGATCGCCCGGATGGGGTTCTCCAGGGTGAGGTCGCGCATCACGGTGCCCGCCTCGATCATGCGCAGCACCAGGTCGGTGGCGCCGACCTTGAGCAGCATGGTCGTCTCGGACATGTTCGAGTCGCCCACGATGACGTGCAGGCGCCGGTAGCGCTCGGCGTCCGCGTGCGGCTCGTCGCGCGTGTTGATGATCGGCCGCGAGCGGGTCGTCGCCGAGGAGACGCCCTCCCAGATGTGCTCGGCCCGCTGGCTGACGCAGTACACGGCGCCGCGCGGCGTCTGCAGCACCTTGCCGGCGCCGCAGAGCAGCTGCCTGGTCACCAGGAACGGGATGAGGATGTCCGCGAGCCGCGAGAACTCCCCGTGCCGGGCCACGAGGTAATTCTCGTGGCAGCCGTAGGAGTTGCCGGCGGAGTCGGTGTTGTTCTTGAAGAGGTAGACGTCGCCCGCGATTCCCTCCTCGTGCAGGCGTCGTTCGGCGTCCACCAGGAGTCCTTCGAGAATGCGCTCGCCGGCCTTGTCGTGGGTGACCAGTTCGGTCACGTTGTCACATTCCGGCGTTGCGTATTCCGGATGTGATCCCACGTCGAGATAGAGGCGGGCGCCGTTCCGCAGAAAGACATTGCTGCTTCGGCCCCATGACACGACACGGCGGAAGAGGTACCGCGCCACCTCGTCAGGCGACAGGCGGCGCTGTCCCCTGAACGTGCACGTGACGCCGTACTCGTTCTCCAGCCCGAAAATGCGGCGGTCCATGAGGGAACATTACGCCCGATCCCCCGACCTGAAACGAGGTTCGACGGCACGATTTGGATCATTTTCCGAACGGGCCGCGACCACCGCTCTCCCGGCGGGAACCGCCAGTACCCGTCCCGTGGCGACCAAAACCAGCAGCGACACGCCACCCGCGACCCCCGGCACGGCGAACCCCCACAGCGCCCCGCCCGCCTCGACGACCGGGCCGGTGAGGCCCGTTCCGACCGACGCGCCCACGGTGAACGTCGTCACCAGCCAGGAGAACGCCTCCGTGACGGTCCCGCGCGGCGCGTGCCGGTCCACGAGCACAAAAGCACAAGCGATGGCCGGCGCCAGGAAGAGCCCGGCGACCACGGTGAGCAACGTCATGACCACCACGCCCGGCATCAGCATCAGCGGCAGGTAACACACCGCCAGAAGGGCCACCAGCACCCGCAGTCGCCGCGCGGGTTCTCCCGCCCACTGCCGCGCCCCGTACGCCATGCCGCCGATGAGCGCACCCAGCCCGATCCCGGCCATCAGCCAGCCGTACACATGGTCACCGCCGTGCTCGTCCGCGTACGACACCGCCGCCACGGTGATGGACCCCAGCGCCATCCCCACGGCCAGGAAGGCACCCAGCAGCGCGAGCAGCCCCGGCGAGCGCAGCGCGCCCAGCCAGTGCGCCTCGCGCGGCGCCGACCGCCAGGCCCGCGAGGGCGGCGAGACGACCACGGAGAGGGCGCCCAGCACCCCGATGACGTTCAGCACGAGCAGCGCGGCCTGCGCCGACCACAACGAGGCGCACACCGTCACCAGCAGCGGCCCGACGGTGAACATCACCTCCTGCGCCACGGCGTCCATGGCGTACGCCCGGTGGACATGGTCCTCCTCGGGCAGCACGGAGGACCACAGGGCGCGCAGCCCGCCCTCCAGGGGCGGGGTGAAAAGCCCCGCCGCGGCCACCGCGCCGTACGCCACCGCGGGCGACCCGGTCCCGGCGAAGGCGAACACGGCCATCGCCAGCGCCGACAGCACCGCGGCCGGCAACTGCACCCGCGGCTGCCCGCGCAGGTCCACCAGCCGCCCCAGCACCGGCTGCCCCACGGCGTTGGCGACGCCGTACACCGCCGCCAGCGCGCCGGCCAGGCTGTACGTACCGCCCTCCGCGCGCACGAACAGCACGATCGCGATGGCGGCGGTCGCGTTGGGCAGCCGCCCCACGAGCGTGCCCACGAGCAGCCGGGCGGCGTGCCGTGCCCGGAGGATCTCCAGGTATCCCGTGGCCATACGGGCCCCTTCATTGGAAGTTTTACGTATAACTAAACACTCCATACGTACCATGTCCGCTGTTCACCAGTCCAGACGAAGGAGCGGCCCGACGATGCCCCGAGCCGGCACCCGCCCCACGAGCCGGGACGTCGCCCAGGCCGCCGGCGTCTCCCAGGCCGCGGTCTCCCTGGTCCTCGGCGACAAGTGGCGCGGCCGGGTCTCCGAGACCACGGCGGAACGCGTCCGCGAGGCCGCGCGCACCCTGGGCTACCGCCCCAACCTGGCCGCCCGCAACCTCCGGCTGGGCCGCACCCGTACGGTCCTCCTGGTCGTCCCCGCCCTCACCACGGAGTTCTTCGCCGGCGTCTACACCGGGGCCGCCCGGGTGGCCTCCCGGCACGGCTTCGGCGTGGTCCTCTACCCCTCCCCCGAGGGCATCGGCCCCGCCCGCGACCCCTTCGCGTCCGCGCAGGCGGCCCTGGACGGCGTCATCGCCTCCTCCATGGCGGCGGAGGCCCTCACCGCGATCCGCGGCGAGGCGCTGCCGCTGGTGATGCTGGACAGCGACCCCGAGGGCAGTGTGGGCGCGGCCACGGTCAACCTCGACATCGCCGACGGCGTCCGCCAGGTCACCGACCATCTCCTGGCGCTGGGCCACCGCCGCTTCCTGCACCTGGCGGCGGATGTGGCGTCCTGGACCTTCGAGGTGCGCGCGCGGGAGCTGGCGGCGCGGCTGCGGGGGGTACCGGGCGCGTCGTTGCGTACGGCGCGGGCGCCGATCTCGATCAAGGGGGCGGAGTCGGCGGCGGAGGCCGCGCTCCGCGGGGCGGCGGTGCCGGACCGCCCCACCGCGGTGGTCTGCGACGACGACCATCTGGCGGCCGGCACGTACAAGGCCGCGCGGCGTCTGGGGTTGCGTGTTCCCGAGGACCTGTCCGTCACCGGTCTGGACGATCTGGCCCTCGCGAGCGCGATCGATCCGGAGCTGACCACGGTGCGGTTGGACGCGGAGCTCTTCGGTGAGCGGGGGATGGAGGCGTTGCTGGCGGTCCTGGAGGGCCGCACCCCCGCTGCGGGCGACATCCCGGTCGAACTGGTGGTACGGGGGTCCACGGCCCCGGCGCCCCGCTGAGGGCCGCGGCAGCCGCTCGGCGTCGATGCCGGGCGGGGCGGGTTCACAGCCCGACGGCTCCCGGCCTCGGTGTCGGCCGGGTTCACGCGGCCGACACCGTGCGGGTGCTTCGGCGCGGGTGTGGACCGGGGTGGGGTTGCGCAGCCCGGCGCTTGCGGGGTACCTCCCCCACTCTCGGCTTCTCCCCCACTCTCGGCTTCGCTCGAGCGGGGGACCCCCATGAGCGGGGGACCCCCATCGCCCTGGGGGCACCGCCCAGGCCCTTGAGGCACTGGGGGGAGGCACGACGTGCCCGCGGGAACGCGGCGCCGCAGGCACGAGACCCGCACCCCCACCGGGGCGAACGGCGGCGCCGCAGGCGTCAGACGCGCACTCCCCCTACTCGACGTCTCCGCCGGAGTCCGTCTCGGCCTCCGCCTCGGAGGCCGTCTCCGCGCCGCCCGCTTCCAGCAGCCGGGACAGCTGACGCCCCCCGATCCGCTTGAACTTCCGCTTCTGCGGCCGCGTACGGTCCAGCACCGCCACCTCCAGCCGCTCCGCGGGAATCTCCCGCTCACTGCCGTTGGTGTCCCGCGACAACGCCTGCACCGCCAGCTTCAGCGCCTCCGCCAGCGTCATCCCGTCCCGGTGCCGCTGGTCCAGGTACCCGCTGATCTGCTCCGCGTTGCCCCCCACCGCCACCGAGCCGTGCTCGTCCACGATGGACCCGTCGTGCGGCAACCGGTAGATCTGATCGAACTCCGGGGTCTCCCCGACCTCGGCCACCACCAGCTCCACCTCGTACGGCTTCTCCCCCACACTCGAGAAGATCGTCCCCAGAGTCTGCGCGTACACGTTCGCCAGACCCCGGGCCGTCACATCGTCCCGGTCGTAGGTGTAGCCCCGCAGATCGGCGTACCGCACGCCCCCGATCCGCAGATTCTCGTACTCGTTGTACTTGCCGGCCGCGGCGAACCCGATCCGGTCATAGATCTCGCTGAACTTGTGCAGCGCACGGGACGGGTTCTCACCGACGAACACGATCCCGTCGGCATACTGCAGCACGACAAGGCTGCGACCACGGGCGATGCCCTTCCGGGCGTACTCCGCCCGGTCCGCCATCGCCTGCTGGGGTGAGACATAGAACGGCGTCGACACCGGTTATCCGTCCCTTTCTGTCAAAGTCACTGGACCACCAAACAACCGAACAACCCGCCGGCGCGGCCTACAGCAGCGAGGCCCGCGGCCCGTCCGGCTGCTCCAGCCGCCGCTCCAGCACCGACCGGGCGATGTCGGACGCCTCGTCCTCGGTGAGCCGGCGGAAGCCGTCATCGGTGATCACGGTGACGATCGGGTAGATCCGGCGGGCGACATCGGGACCACCGGTCGCCGAGTCGTCGTCTGCCGCGTCATACAGGGCCTGCACCACCAGTGTGGTGGCCTCGGCCTCACTCAGGTCGTCCCGGAACAGCTTCTTCATCGCACCACGGGCGAAGATCGACCCGGAACCGGTCGCGGCGTACCCCTGCTCCTCCGAACGTCCGCCCGTGACGTCGTAGGAGAAGATCCGTCCCTTGTCCCGGTCCACGTCGTACCCCGCGAACAGCGGGACGACGGCCAGCCCCTGCATGGCCATGCCCAAATTCGAACGGATCATCGTCGACAGCCGGTTCGCCTTGCCCTCCAGCGACAGCTGCGCGCCCTCGACCTTCTCGAAGTGCTCCAGCTCCAGCTGGAACAGCTTCACCATCTCCACGGCGAGACCGGCCGTACCGGCGATCCCCACCGCCGAGTACTCGTCGGCCGGGAACACCTTCTCGATGTCCCGCTGCGCGATGACGTTCCCCATGGTGGCCCGCCGGTCACCGGCGAGCACGACGCCGCCCGGGAAGGTCACGGCCACGATCGTCGTCCCGTGCGGCGCCTCGATCACACCCTTCACGGGCGGCAACGACCTCTTGCCCGGCAGCAGTTCCGGCTGGTGCTCGGAGAGGAAGTCCATGAAGGAGGAGGATCCCGGCGTCAGGAAGGCAGCTGGTAGACGCCCGGTGCTACGAGTATTGGCTTCCACGCGATTCCTTCCACGTATGCGGCAGCCCGCCTTATGGCATCGGGCCGATCCTTGAACTGCCCCAGCGCCGCGTTGCAGCTGAAGCACAGTACGCCACGGACCCTACCCGTCTCATGGCAGTGATCCACATGTTCGGCCGGAGCAGCAAGGCATGTACAGCAGATGCCTTGCTGCTCCGCGACCAACACGTCCAAGTCCGCCGGCGTCAGCCCGTACTTGCGCTTGAAGTAACTGATCCGGTTCCGTTCCGCCCGGCATGTCCGGCAGTAGCTCGCCCAGCCGTCCGAAGAGGATCTGTTGCGCTCCCACTCGGAGTGCGCCTTCGCGTCTCCGCACTGCGGACAACGCTTGTGCCCCGGTGGGACCGGCACCTTCTCCCGGACCCTCTTCCCCTTGGCCTCCTGGCGCAACCGGTAGTACTCGGCGGAGCATTCCCGGCAGTATGCCTGGAGGCCATCGGGCATCGCCTTGTCACTTGCGAACGCCGCACGTGGCAGGCACTGCTTGCAGCGCGAACAGCGCCTCACATCCGACCCTTGGTTCACCCAGAACTCCCCCGACTTCACCTTCTATCCGAAGGTGAAAGTGACCTACTGGCCACCCTTCTGAACGAAGGACCTCACGAAATCCTCGGCGTTGGCTTCGAGCACATCGTCGATCTCGTCGAGAACGTCGTCCACGTCCTCGCTCAGCTTTTCCTGACGCTCCTTGAGGTCCTCCGAAGCCTGCGCTTCCGACGCCTGCTCCTCGACCTCCTCCGTGGACCGGGTGGCCTTCTGCTGTCCGCCGCCGGTGTCCTTGGTCGCCATCACCCTCACCCCGCTCGGTTCGCCCGACACACTTGCTCGGTCAAGATCAGACCCTACTCGCCGGGTCCGACAATGCCCCCGCAGTTGCTCCAACGTACGGGGACCACCTCGATGATTCCCGGACCCGGCGTTTTCCACCCTGTCCGGCCGGCCCTTCCCGGGTACCCCCGGTACCCGCTCAGTTTCCCGACAACACCCTGACCAGGTCTTCTGCCGTGCGGCAGCGGTCCAGGAGCTCCTTGACGTGATTACGCGTTCCGCGAAGCGGTTCCAGGGTTGGGACCCGCTGGAGCGAGTCCCGGCCCGGCAGATCGAAGATCACCGAGTCCCAGGAGGCCGCCGCGACGTCGTCCGCGTACTGCTCCAGACAGCGCCCGCGGAAGTACGCGCGGGTGTCCTCCGGAGGCTTCGTACGGGCCCGATCGACCTCTCCCTCGTCCAGCAGCCGCTTCATCCGTCCCCGGGCCACCAGACGGTTGTAGAGGCCCTTCTCGGGGCGTACGTCGGCGTACTGCAGGTCCACCAGGTGCAGCCGGGCGGCATCCCAGTCCAGGCCGTCCCTGCGCCGGTAGCCCTCCATGAGCTCCCGCTTGGCGACCCAGTCCAGCTCGCCGGCCAGGCTCATCGGGTCGTTCTCCAGCCGCGTGAGCGTGTCCTCCCAGCGGACCAGCACGTCCTTGGTCTGCTCGTCGGCGTCCGCCCCGAACCGCTCCTCGACGTACTTGCGAGCCAGCTCGAAGTACTCCATCTGGAGCTGCACCGCGGTCAGCGTCCGCCCGCTGCGCAGCGTGACGAGCCGTTTCAGGGACGGATCGTGCGACACCTGGTGCAGCGTCCGCACCGGCTGGTCGACCGCCAGGTCCACCGCGATGAACCCGTCCTCGATCATGGACAGGACCAGCGCCGTCGTTCCCAGCTTCAGGTACGTCGAGATCTCGGACAGATTCGCGTCGCCGATGATCACATGCAGCCGCCGGTACTTCTCGGCGTCGGCGTGCGGTTCGTCGCGCGTGTTGATGATGGGCCGCTTGAGGGTCGTCTCCAGGCCCACCTCGACCTCGAAGTAGTCCGCCCGCTGGCTGAGCTGGAAGCCGTGCTCGTGGCCGTCCTGGCCGATGCCGACGCGGCCGGCGCCGGTGAAGACCTGGCGGGAGACGAAGAACGGCGTCAGGTGGCGCACGATGTCCGAGAAGGGGGTCTCCCGCTTCATCAGGTAGTTCTCGTGCGTGCCGTAGGACGCGCCCTTGTTGTCGGTGTTGTTCTTGTACAGGTGGATGGGCTGGGCGCCGGGAAGCTGTCCGGCGCGTTCCGCCGCCTCGGCCATGATCCGCTCGCCGGCCTTGTCCCAGAGGACGGCGTCGCGCGGGTTGGTGACCTCGGGGGCGCTGTACTCCGGATGGGCGTGGTCGACGTAGAGCCGCGCACCGTTGGTGAGGATGACGTTGGCCAGGCCGATGTCCTCGTCGGTGAGCTGGCTGGCGTCGGCGGCCTCACGGGCGAGGTCGAAGCCTCGTGCGTCCCGCAGCGGGTTCTCCTCCTCGAAGTCCCAGCGGGCCCGGCGGGCCCGGTGCATCGCCGCCGCGTAGGCGTTCACGATCTGGGACGAGGTGAGCATGGCATTGGCGTTGGGGTGGCCGGGGACGGAGATGCCGTACTCCGTCTCGATGCCCATTACTCGCCGTACGGTCATGCGGCCCTCCTTGCCCGGCGGCGTCCCCGGTCGGGGGCGCTGCTGTACCGCCGGCGCTCCGGTGCGTGTGCGGTGCCCGTCCCCGCACTGCGCGACTCGGCGGTACGGAAGAGCCTAGAACGCCTTTGCGCTGGTGGGGAGATCATTTGCGTCATTGCTGTGCTCCAGCCGTGGCCCGAAAAGCAATCGGCTGCGGGTACCCGTCGAGGGCACCCGCAGCCGCCCTGGCTTTTACAGGTACTGACCGGTGTTCGCCACCGTGTCGATGGAGCGTCCGGTGTCCGAGCCCTGCTTTCCGGTGATGAGGGTGCGGATGTAAACGATCCGCTCGCCCTTCTTTCCGGAGATGCGGGCCCAGTCGTCCGGGTTGGTGGTGTTGGGCAGGTCCTCGTTCTCCTTGAACTCGTCCACGCAGGCCTGGAGCAGGTGGGAGACGCGGAGACCCTTCTGGTTCTTCTCCAGGAAGTCCTTGATCGCCATCTTCTTGGCGCGGCCCACGATGTTTTCGATCATGGCGCCGGAATTGAAGTCCTTGAAGTAGAGGACTTCCTTGTCGCCGTTGGCGTAGGTGACTTCCAGGAAGCGGTTCTCCTCGGATTCGGCGTACATCTGTTCCACGGCGGTCTGGATCATGCTCTGGACCGTCATGGCCTTGTCGCCGCCGTGCTCGGAGAGGTCGTCGCCGTGCAGCGGGAGGCGCTCGGTGAGGTACTTGCCGAAGATGTCCTGGGCCGCCTCGGCGTCCGGACGCTCGATCTTGATCTTCACGTCCAGCCGGCCGGGCCGCAGGATGGCGGGGTCGATCATGTCCTCGCGGTTGGAGGCGCCGATCACGACCACGTTCTGCAGGCCCTCCACGCCGTCGATCTCGGCGAGCAGCTGCGGGACGATGGTGTTCTCCACGTCCGAGCTGACGCCGGAGCCGCGGGTGCGGAAGAGGGACTCCATCTCGTCGAAGAAGACGATGACGGGGGTGCCCTCGCTGGCCTTCTCACGCGCACGCTGGAAGACCAGGCGGATCTGCCGCTCGGTCTCGCCGACGTACTTGTTCAGCAGCTCGGGACCCTTGATGTTGAGGAAGAAGCTCTTGCCGGCGGCCTGGCCGGTGACCTCGGCGACCTTCTTGGCCAGCGAGTTGGCGACGGCCTTGGCGATGAGCGTCTTGCCGCATCCGGGGGGCCCGTACAGCAGCACACCCTTGGGCGGCCGCAGTTCGTGCTCCTTGAACAGGTCCGGGTAGAGGTACGGCAGCTCGACCGCGTCGCGGATGGCCTCGATCTGGCCGCCGAGGCCGCCGATCTGCTCGTAGCCGATGTCGGGGACTTCCTCGAGGACGAGTTCCTCGACCTCGCTCTTGGGGACGACCTCGTAGACGTATCCGGAGCGGGGCTCCATGAGCAGGGCGTCGCCGGGGCGGATGGTGACGTCCAGCAGCGGCTCGGCGAGCCGCACCACCCGCTCCTCGTCGGTGTGCCCGAGCACGAGTGCCCGCTCGCCGTCCTCGAGGATCTCCTTGAGGGTGACGATGTCGCCGACGCGCTCGAACTCCATGGCCTCGACCACGTTGAGCGCTTCGTTGAGCATCACTTCCTGGCCGCGCCGGAGATCTTCCAGCTCGACGCTCGGACTGACGTTCACCCGCAGCTTGCGGCCACCGGTGAAGATGTCGGCCGTGCCGTCCTCGTTCGCCGTGAGGAAGACCCCGAAGCCGGCCGGGGGCTGTGCGAGCCGGTCGACCTCCTCCTTGAGGGCCACGATCTGGTCGCGGGCCTCACGGAGCGTGCCGGCGAGTCGTTCGTTCTGGGCGGACACGCCGGCCAGGTTGGTCTGCAGCTCGACGATCCGCTCTTCGAGAATCCTCGTGTGTCGCGGAGAGTCGGCGAGCTTGCGTCGCAGGACGGCGATCTCCTGCTCAAGGTAGGCAATCTGCCCGGCCGGGTCGTCGGACCCGCGTCCCGGGCGGATGCCGCGGTTCATGTCGTCGTCGTGGGCTGCCACGGTCCTCACCTCCTCCAAGGGGAGCTGGACGCTTCCAGACCCTACCTGGGCGGGTGTCGATTGAAACCCCTAGATCACAAAGACGGTCGGGGTGTGTCCGATCTTCACCCTTGCGCTCTCCCTCACGCCAGGGGAATACCCACCGAAGATGATTGGAACCCAGGCGAAGGTAGGGTCGAAGTGTTCAACACCCGTCAGAGCTGGCCGGATTCCCGTTCGGTTCGACGCAGGAAACGGCAGGAGAGATGAGCGTGCGGCAGGAGACCGGAGTCGGTGGCGAGGCCCTGGAGGTCTGGATCGACCAGGACCTGTGTACCGGCGACGGCATCTGCGCCCAGTACGCGCCCGAGGTGTTCGAGCTGGACATCGACGGCCTGGCCTATGTGAAGAGCCCGCAGGACGAGTTGTTGCAGGACAAGGGGGCGACAACGCCCGTGCCGCTGCCGCTCCTCACGGACGTGGTCGACTCGGCGAAGGAGTGCCCGGGCGAGTGCATCCACGTCCGTCGGGTTTCGGACGGCGTCGAGGTGTACGGGCCGGACACCGAGTGATCGATTTGATACGGCGCGTCACGACTGTCTGATTTATCACACATCGGGGCGCACGCCTCGCCGTACGCCCGCGCGTGGGTCACACGCTCCTGGCGCCGGACGGCGTGGACCGTACGAACGCGCCGTTCTCCCACCGCCATTTCACGTTCTCGCGCACGTCGGGGCAGCAACTGGGCACGTCGGCGGAGGAGTAGCCGAAGAGCACGGCGGTGACCTCGCCGTCACGTACGGCGAAGTCGCCGACGTTGGTGCGGTCCTCGGGGTCGGCGAGGGTGGCGACCACACGTGGTGCCGCGCCGTCCGCGCTCCGGGTGAGGACGTACACGCCGTCGGGCGGGGTGCCCATCGGGGAGTCGCAGTGGACCACGGCCACCGTCTCCGGGCGGCCGTCGCCGTCGAGGTCGCCGGACGCCTTCTTCTTCACCACGGCCTTCACCCTGCCGCAGTCGAGGGGGAACTCGGCGGCCGCGGGGTCCGGCGGGGCGATGTGCGCCGGGGCGCTCTTCGTGTGGGGTCCGGGCGTCGGGGCCGCGGTGGCGGCGTCGGGCCCCAGGGCCGGGGAGAGGGCCACGACACCGGCGAGAGCCGTGGCGGTGGCGACCCAGTGGATGGGCCGGGTGTGCGTGTGGGCGAGCTCCGGGACGGCGGATGGCTGCACTAGGAGTGTCTCCTGTGAGGGCTGTGCCGGTGGGGGTGGCCAGCATCGTGCCACACGTCACAGTACGGAGGGAACGGCGGGGGTGTGCGGTTCCGGTGCGGGGGAACCGGGGAGGGTTTCGCTCTCCGTGCCGTCGGCCGGGTCGTCGGGTCAACGTGAGGACGCCGTGGCGCAGTTCCGAGCGGTTGCCGGGAACTGCGCCACGGCGCCTGTTCGTTGTGGGGTGGCGGGCCGCGTCAGCGGGCGGCGCCTCCGTCGGCGTTGGGGCCTGCGTAGTCCTCGCCGTAGGCGCCCTTGGCGGGGCGGCGGCGGCGCATGGGCGGCTCGACACCGTCGGCGAGGCGACGGGCGGTGAGCAGGAAGCCGGTGTGGCCGATCATCCGGTGGTCCGGGCGGACGGCCAGGCCCTCGATGTGCCAGTTGCGGATCATCGTCTCCCAGGAGGTCGGCTCGTTGAAGCAGCCGATCTCGCGGATGGACTCGACGGTCCGGGCGAGCTGGGTGGTGGTGGCGACGTAGCAGCACAGGATGCCGCCGGGGACGAGCGCCTTGGAGACGGCCTCCAGGCACTCCCAGGGGGCGAGCATGTCGAGGATGACGCGGTCGACGTCGGTGTCGGACAGGTTGTCCTGGAGGTCGCCGACGGTGAGCTGCCAGGCGGGGTGCGGGCCGCCGAAGTAGCGCTCGACGTTCTGCCGGGCGATGTCGGCGAAGTCCTCGCGGCGCTCGTAGGAGTGCAGCATGCCCTGGTCGCCGATGGCGCGCAGCAGGAAGCTGCTGAGCGAGCCGGAGCCGACGCCGGCCTCGACGACGCGCGCGCCGGGGAAGATGTCGGCGAAGGCGAGGATCTGCCCCGCGTCCTTGGGGTAGACGACGGCTGCCCCGCGGGGCATGGACAGGACGTAGTCGGGGAGCAGGGGGCGCAGCGCGAGGTAGGCGACGTTCCCGGTGGTGCGGACAACGCTGCCCTCGGGAGCACCGATCAGTTCGTCGTGGGGGAAGGAACCCTTGTGGGTGTGGAAGTTCTTCCCGGCCTCGAGCGTGAACGTGTAGTGGCGGCCCTTGGGGTCGGTCAGCTGAACCTGGTCCCCGACCTTGAAGGGCCCGCGCCTGCGGGCGGCACCGGTCGGTTCGGACATGTGAACAGCCTACCCGTCCCCGGAGGGGGCGCCGACCACCGCCGGTGCGGGCGGGAGGTTCAGCTGGGCCGCGCCATCGCCTTCACGAAGGCCCGCTCGACGTCGGCCGCGGACAGGACGCCGTAGATCTCGCCGCTGTCCTCGACCACCAGGTACTCGGTGGCCGGGGTGGCGCGCAGGGCGTCCAGGAGGTCCTCTCCGGCGAGCTCGGCGGAGACGTGCATGCCGTCGGTGAGGTCCTGGGCGAGTCCGCCGACCGGTACCCAGGGGCGGCGGTGCTCGGGCACGCCGACGATGGCGGCCTCGCGGACCAGGGAGAGGGGGGCGCCGTCGGGGTCGACGACGACCAGGGCGCGGGCACCGGCGGCGTTGGCCCGGCGCAGGGCCTCGGAGAGGGGTGTGTCGGTCTCGACGGGCACCGCGCGGCGGGTGAGGTTGCGGGCGCGCAGTTCCGGGAGGTGTTCACGCAGCCGGGCCATGCGCAGGCTGTTGCCTGCGCCGGTCCAGATGATCGCGGCGAGGATGGCGGCGAGCAGGGCGTCCAGGACGGTGTCCATGCCCACGTTGTCCACGGCGTCGGAGCCGAGGGCGCCGGACTGGGTGAGCAGCGGGAGGCCGATCAGGACGGCGACGGCGAGGGCGCGGCCGACCCAGGCGGCGGCGATGGTGCCGGTCATGGGTTTGCCGCTGATCGCCCAGACGACGGCGCGGAGCATGCGGCCGCCGTCCAGGGGGAGGCCGGGCAGGAGGTTGAAGACGGCGACGATGAGGTTGGAGATCATCAGGCCGGCCAGCAGGACGCCGGGGACGCTGCTGGGGTCGACGGCCAGCAGCCCGAGGTAGAAGAGACCGGACAGGACGAGGGAGAGCAGGGGGCCTACGAAGGCCAGCACGAACTCGCGGCCGGGGGTCTCGGCCTCCTTCTCGATCTCGGAGACGCCGCCGAAGAACTGGAGCTGGATGCGGCGCACCGGGAGTTGGAAGCGGAGGGCGGCGAGGGTGTGGGCGAGCTCGTGGACCAGGACGGAGGCGTAGAAGGCGACCGCGAAGAACAGGGAGACGAGGTAGCTGGCGGCGCCGAGCTCGGGCAGCACGCGGTCGATCTGTCCGCCGAACACCCAGGTGATGAGGATGGCGACGAGGAACCAGCTGGGTGCCACGTACACGGGCACTCCGAACGGGCGCCCCATCAGCAGTCCGCCCCGCTGCTTCTCCTGCGTCCGCGGCGGCGGCCCCGCCCGCCCGGCACCGGAGTGGGCCGGCGACCGCCCCCCGC
>NZ_NCTE01000335.1 GCF_002114215.1 Streptomyces sp. 13-12-16
ACCGGCGATCTGCTGCGGCTCGGCGTCGAGGCGGAGGTGCTCGGCCCGGCCGGACTGCGGGAGGCGGTCGCGTCGGCGGTGGCGGTGCTGGCGGACCGGTACGCGGCCGGGCGGTGATCCCGTGCACGGCCGGGTATCGCCGCGCACACGACCAGCCGGTGATCCCCGTACGCGGCCGGGTCCCACCCCATGTGCAGCCTGCCTGTGATCACTTACGCAACCGAACCGTCATCCCCGCGGTCGAAAGTTTCCGCGAAATTCACAGCCCTGGAACTACTGACAAGCAGGTGAACGCCAGGTACCGTCCTGTGCCAGTTCACTCGTGTGGACCAACACCACAACGGAACACCCGTCGTGGCATCACCTTCCTACTCGGATCGTCCGGCACGTTCCTGCCGGTAGAAGGGGACCATTCACCATGGCCACTGTCACGTTCGACAAGGCGACCCGGATCTACCCCGGTTCCACCAAGCCCGCCGTCGACGCCCTGGAGATCGACATCGCGGACGGCGAGTTCCTCGTCCTGGTCGGCCCGTCCGGTTGCGGCAAGTCCACCTCGCTCCGCATGCTCGCGGGGCTCGAGGACGTCAACGGCGGTGCCATCCGCATCGGTGACCGCGACGTCACGCACCTGCCGCCGAAGGACCGGGACATCGCCATGGTGTTCCAGAACTACGCGCTCTACCCGCACATGACGGTCGCCGACAACATGGGCTTCGCGCTCAAGATCGCCGGCGTCAACAAGACGGAGATCCGGCAGAAGGTCGAAGAGGCCGCGAAGATCCTCGACCTCACCGAGTACCTGGACCGCAAGCCGAAGGCGCTCTCCGGTGGTCAGCGTCAGCGTGTCGCGATGGGCCGCGCCATCGTGCGTGAGCCGCAGGTGTTCCTCATGGACGAGCCGCTGTCCAACCTGGACGCCAAGCTCCGTGTGTCCACCCGTACGCAGATCGCGTCGCTCCAGCGCCGTCTGGGCATCACCACCGTCTACGTCACCCACGACCAGGTCGAGGCCCTCACCATGGGCGACCGCGTCGCGGTCCTCAAGGACGGTCTGCTCCAGCAGGTCGACACCCCGCGCAACATGTACGACAAGCCCGCGAACCTCTTCGTCGCCGGCTTCATCGGCTCCCCGGCCATGAACCTGGTCGAGGTCCCGGTCACCGACGGCGGTGTGAAGTTCGGCAACTCGGTGGTGCCGGTGCAGCGTGACGCGCTCTCCGCGACCAGCGACAAGACCGTCACCGTGGGCGTCCGCCCCGAGCACTTCGACGTGGCCGGCGCCGACGCCGACAAGGGTCTCGCGGTCACCGTCAACGTCGTCGAGGAGCTGGGCTCCGACGCGTTCGTGTACGGCACCGCGCAGGTCGGCGGCGAGGCCAAGGACATCGTGGTCCGCGTCGGCGGCCGTGAGGTCCCGGAGAAGGGCAGCCAGCTGCACGTCGTGCCGCGCGCGGGTGAGACCCACGTGTTCTCGACGTCGAGCGGTGCGCGCCTGTCCGACTGACGTTGTTGTGCGAAGGGCCCCGCAGATCACTGCGGGGCCCTTCGCGTTGTCGACAAATACCCCGGCATACCGGGCCATTTCGACCCTGTACGTCAACACGTCGTCCGGAGTCCGGGGTTCCTTGTCCCCCGTAACGGTGACGGAATGTTTTCTTGTCGCTACCGGGCGCTACCCTCACACGCGTGAAGCACTCCACTAACCGTCAGACGCGTCGCGGCCGGGGTCCCGCCCGCCGGATCGGCCGCTCCCTCGCCTTCGTCCTGCCCGTCGTCCTGGTGCTCTCCGGGACTTTCGCGGTCGCGCGGGTCAACTGGTCGGGGGCCTCCTCGAGCCCCGTGCTCGCGGCCGCCTCCGACGCGTCCTCCCGTGCCGGCGCCCAGGCGCCGCAGCACGCGCTGCGGGACAGGCTGCTGGTCGAACTGCAGGAGGAGAACCCGGGCGTGGCGCTCACCCACCTCCAGCAGGCCGTGAACGACCGCCCGTCGCTGGCGAAGCACTGCGCGTCCATCGCCCGCGCCCTCGGCAAGGCGGCGGTCCGCGTCTACGGCCCCACCAAGGCCCAGTCCTACGCCCGCCCGGTCTGCGACACCTCCTTCGCCTCAGGCGTCACCACGGCCAACCGCTGACCCCGGCTGCCCCACTCCCGCGGGCAGCCGCGCCGCACGCCACCGTCCCCGCGGGCAGTCGTGCCGCAGGGCGGCACGGGTGGGCGCGACGGCACCCCGCAAGCGCCGGGCTGCGCAGACCCACCCCCCGGCCGGCACCAGCACGGGTCACCCCACAAAGCACCGGCACCCGCAAAAGCACCGACCGCCGCGCCGCGTAAAGTGCGGGCATGACCGATCCGCGAGCCGTCGCCCGCCCCGTACAAGCCGTAGTCCTGGCCGGAGGCCAGGGATCCCGGCTTCGGCCGTACACCGACGACCGCCCCAAGCCGATGGTCGAGATCCCCGGCACGGGAACCCCGATCATCGGCCACCAGCTCTCCTGGCTCGCCGAGGAGGGCGTGACGGACGTGGTGGTCTCCTGCGGCCACCTCGCCGAGGTCCTGCAGAAGTGGCTGGACACCGCCGACCTGCCCCTCTCCGTCACCACCGTCGTCGAGACGGAACCCCTCGGCCGCGGCGGCGGCCTGAAGTACGCCGCCGCCCGCCTCCCGCACCCGGACCGGCCCTGGTACGCCACCAACGGCGACATCTGGACCCGTTTCTCGCTGCGCGACATGGCCGACTTCCACACCGAGCGCGACGCCGTCGCGACCCTCGCCCTGGCCCGGCCGCGCATCCCGTGGGGCGCGGTGCGCACGGACGGCTTCGGGCACATCACCGACTTCATCGAGGCCCCGCCGTCGACCTTCGAGATCAACGCGGGCGTGTACGTCTTCTCCCCCGAGTTCGCCGGTCTGCTCCCGGAGCGCGGCGACCACGAGCGCACCACGTTCCCGCACCTCGCGCGCGAACGCCGTCTGGCCGGTTTCCCCATCCCCCAGGGCTCCTACTGGCGCGCGATCGACACCGCGAAGGACCTGACGGAGGCGGCGAAGGAGCTCTCGGCGCAGGGCCGCTGAGATCTTTTCCCTTCCGCCCGTCACATCGTCCTGCCGCCGTCCGTCAGTGAGGTGACACGACGTGGCGACCCGCCGCGTCGGACGGGTGGCAGGAAGGGAACGCACGATGCTGACCAGCGTCATGTACGTGACGATCAACGTGACCGACCAGGACCGGTCCCTGAGGTTCTACACGGACCAGCTCGGCCTGGAGAAGCGCGTGGACCATCAGGGCCCCGAGGGGCGCTTCCTCACGGTGGGCGTCCCGGGCAGTGCTCTGGAGTTCCTCCTGTGGCCGCGCCCGGCGGGCACGGGACAGCCGGACACGGGGCAGCCGGCCGCGGGCGAGACGGGTGGCAGGGCGCTCGGTTCGGTCTTCCTCGAATCGGACGACCTGCGGAAGGACTTCGCGGTGTGGCGCGACCGCGGTGTGACGTTCGACCAGCCCGAGCCGGAGGACTATCCGTTCGGGGTGCGCATCGAGGCCGTGGACCCGGACGGCAACCGGATCGCGCTGCGTCAGCGCGGCCGGGCGGGCGGGGCGTGACGGCCGTAGCCACCGCTTCCACGGCAGTGGGGTCCCGCACGCCGTCCGTGCGGGACCCCACTGCCGTGTGCGAGTCATCCCAGGAGGCCGCCCACGAGTCCCGGCCTCCCGGAGGAACCGCCG
>NZ_NCTE01000336.1 GCF_002114215.1 Streptomyces sp. 13-12-16
CGCGCGGCTGCGTTCGGCGGCGGTGGCCGCCTCACGGGCGGCGGTGAGGGCGGCCTCCGCGTCCGCGAGCCCCCGCTTGGCGGCATCGTGCAGCTCGGCGAGTTCCGCGTCGCCCGCGTCGAGGCCGTCGACCTCGGCCCGGAGGGCCTCGTACTCCTCCTGCGCGGCGACGGCCCGCTCCTGGGCCTCGTCACGGGCGGCGGCCAGCCGTTCGATCTCCGCCTGGGCGGCGGCGGCACGCGAACGGGCCGCGCCCACCTGCCCCTTGAGTCGGGCGAGCCCCTCGCGCCGGTCGGCGATGGCCCGCGCGGCGTCCTTCAGCCGCCGTTCCTCCTGGGCGAGTTCGCGTTCCAGCTCCGCGCGGTGGACGACCGTGTCCTCCAGCGCGCGTTCGGCCGCCTCCAGTGCGGCCTCCAGTTCGGCCTCCTGCTCGCGGATGCGGGCCGCCTCGCGCTCCATGTCCTCCGGGTCCCGGCCGCGCCGCTCCTCGGGGGGCGCGGAGGTCGCGCTCTGCACGCGCGCGTCGGCCAGCGAGATCGTGCCGCGCACCCGTTCGGCGAGCTGGGAGAGCTCGTACCAGGTCTGCTGGGCACTGTGCAGCCGCGGGGCGAGCCGGCGCACCTCGTCCTCCAGGCGGGCCTCGTGCTGGAGGGCCTTCCCCAGCTCGGCCTCGGCCGCCTCCTTGCGCTCCTTGAGGGCGGCCTCGTCGGCGATCTCGGCCCGCAGCGCCTCGCGCAGCCGTACGAGGTCGTCGGCGAGGAGGCGCAGTCGCGCGTCGCGCAGGTCGGCCTGGATGACGGCGGCCCGCCGCGCGACGGCGGCCTGGCGGCCGAGCGGCTTGAGCTGGCGCCGCAGCTCGTCGGTGAGGTCCTGCACCCGTGCGAGGTTGGCCTGCATCGCGTCCAGCTTCCGCAGCGCCTTCTCCTTGCGCTTGCGGTGCTTGAGGACGCCGGCGGCCTCCTCGATGAAGGCGCGGCGGCCCATGGGGTCGGCGTGCAGTACGGAGTCGAGCCGGCCCTGGCCGACGATGACGTGCATCTCCCGGCCGATGCCGGAGTCGGAGAGCAGTTCCTGGATGTCGAGGAGCCGGCAGGTGTCGCCGTTGATCTGGTACTCGCTGCCGCCGTTGCGGAACATGATCCGCGTGATGGTGACCTCGGCGTACTCGATGGGGAGGGCGCCGTCGGAGTTGTCGATGGTCAGGGACACCTCGGCACGGCCCAGCGGGGGGCGGCCGGTGGTGCCGGCGAAGATGACGTCCTCCATCTTGCCGCCGCGCAGCGACTTGGCGCCCTGCTCGCCCATGACCCAGCTGAGCGCGTCCACGACATTGGACTTGCCCGAGCCGTTCGGACCCACGACGCACGTGATCCCCGGCTCGAACCGGAGCGTGGTCGCGGAGGCGAACGACTTGAAGCCACGGAGGGTCAGGGCCTTGAGGTGCACGCCGCCGGACTTTACCCGCCGGGCGGATCCCACTCCATGAACGCGCGGTTTCGCGGGTGAACGCGCAGGGCAGACCAGACGTTGAAGAGGGTGAAAGGATGCGCGGGACAACGAGCGTCGTGCGCGGGGGTGCGGACGCCGGAGCGGGATCACGGAGGCGGGAAAGAAAGAAGGGACGCCGGGGCGTCCCTTGCAATTCTGACTGCTCGGCGGTGGTGACGGGCGGGCCCGACCACTGCTGTGCCGTTCGTACAGCGGTGAAGTGATCAGCGGTGCAGTGATCAGGTGAGCGCAGGCTCCGCCTGGTGTGCGTCAACGCTCTCCATGATCCTGTCGTGAGAAGCGGCAGCCGCCAGCGCGTCCTTCTCCGCCTGGATCCGTACGAGCTCGGATTCCAGGTCCTGGACACGCTGCTGGAGCCGTCGCATCTCGGCGAGGAGTCGCGGGTCGGAGCCGCCGACGTAACCGAGAAGCGCCTTTGCCATGATGGATGGTCCTCCACAATGAGTGACCGACCGATGCGGTGTGGGTCGTGAGGGATTCGCACCCGCGGTGCTTGGCATGCCTGGAGTTGTGCTGCCGTTCAGCCATGCCAAACAGCTAAGGTGCGCGGGGCTTTCAGCGTCTCACCAAAAAGTTTGAGGGTCAACACGATCACGCCCCGTATTGGCGGACAACCGGGTGCGCACGGCCGGCTGACGGCGGCGGCGCGAGTCTCACGGGTCCTCGGGACGTGGCGATCATCTTGACGGCCGGCGCCGCCCACGGCAAGCCCTTCTCGGCAATCACCAGGACTTTTTCGTCGGGGAGGGATCGTCGCACGGGCCGCCCGCGGTGTCCGGGGCCGCCGGAGCGGGCGGGATCAGCGGATGGCGAAGCCCTCGTAGCCGCCGCGCGGTGTGTCCCAGATCTCGGTGACTCCGTCCACGTGTCCGGGCGTGTCGCCGGCCTGGAGCCAGTCGAGCAGTCCCTCGCAGCGTTCGCGGGCGCCCTCGGCGACCACTTGGACCCTGCCGTCGCCCAGATTGAGAGCAAAACCACTCAGGCCGCCGATCTCCAGCGCCTTGGCACGGGTGAACCAGCGGAAACCCACACCTTGGACACGCCCGCGCACCCAGGCGACCATTCGCACATCCTCGCTCATGGCTGCAACCTAACCGGACAAAGTCACTTGGGGCACACCTGGCCCTTGCGCCATGCGGTAGCGTCCCCAGCCATGAATCTCATATGAAACTCACTCGTTCGTGTGAGTTTCGTGATCATCGGGTTTCGGGTTGGTCGCCAGCATGAGTCGACCGCAAGGACGAGGAAGGCCAGGACATGGGACGCCACCGACGCTCCGCCGCCGGCCGCGCCGCCACGGGCCGCGCCACCGGGGTCACTCATGACGACCCCTACGACGGCGGCCCGCTTCCGAGGGGCGACCGGGGGGACGGCCCGCCCACGATGGGCACCGCGCCGTATCTGAACCCGCAGGCGTACGCCGAGACGTACGCCAGGAGCGAGGCCTACCTCTACGCGACCGACGGCGCCGGAACCCCCGCCGGGGGTGGCGACTTCACCCGCGGCGGCTTCCCGGGCACCGACTTCTCGACGGGCCCGGACTTCTCGACGGGCCCGGACTTCTCGACGGGCCCGGACTTCTCTACGAACCCGGACTTCTCGACGGGTCCGGACCGGAGCGGCACCGCCATGGACCGGATCGGCCACGCCTTCGCCGGTGACGGTCTCGCGCCCGGCGACGACGCGCCCCGCCCCGACGGACACCGGCGCCGGAAGAAGAAGGCCGCGACCCCGGTCCGTACCGGCCTGCTCGGTGTCTCCGCCGCGGTGGCCCTCGGCACGGTGGCGGTGGCCACGGGCGCGGTGCCCGGTCTGGAGAACTACAAGCTCGGCGGCGACAGCGCCCCCGGCGACAGCGTGCAGGCCGGGAACGCGCCGACCAACTCGCCCAGCGAGCAGGGCGGCACGTCCGGCAGCCTGGAAAGCCCGGGCCGCGACGCCGGCACCCCGGCGAGCCGTGACGCCGAGCGCTCCGCCTCGCCCGAGCCGTCCGCGTCGGCCTCGGCGTCGGCCGCGCCGACGAAGACCCCGGAGAAGAAGACCCCGGAGAAGAAGGAGCCCGCGGCGGCCCCCGAGAAGACCGCGGAGAAGACGCCGTCCCGCGAGGCCGCGCCGGAGCCGCAGCCCGAGCAGGAGAAGAAGACGAGCGACCGGGCCCCCTCCTCCGCGGAGGCCGTCGCCGGCGCCGAGGTGCTCCGGCTGGTCAACGTGGAGCGGGCCAAGGTGGGTTGCAGCCCGGTCACCGCGAGCAGCGCGCTGACCGATCTGGCCACGGCGTTCAGCGACGACATGGCCGGCCGCGGCTTCTTCGACCACACCGACCCCGACGGCGACACCCCGTGGGACAGGGCCAAGACGGCCGGCATAAGCAACCTGGGCGGCGAGAACATCGCCCGGGGCCAGGCCGACGCCGCGGCCGTGATGCAGGCCTGGATGGACAGCCCCGGCCACAAGGCGAACATACTGAACTGCGACTTCAAGACGCTGGGCGTGGGCGTCCACATGGGGTCGGGCGGCCCGTGGTGGACCCAGAACTTCGGGTACTGACTCCTGGCTAGCGCAATCGGGTGGTCAGCGCTGCTCTGACGTAGGCTTGCAGGCATGACGACCGCGCGGCGCCCGGAGGAGCAGGAACTCGCCTTCAACGTGTTCGCCAAGGCGTGCCCGTCCCGCGGCACGCTGGAGCATGTGACCGGGCGCTGGGGTGCGCTGACCCTCGGCGCGCTCCATGAGGGCTCGCTGCGGTTCAACGAGCTGCGCCGCCGGGTCGACGGGGTGAGCGAGAAGATGCTCTCCCAGACGCTGCACGCGCTGGAGCGCGACGGGCTGGTGCACCGCGAGGCCCAGCCCACCAACCCGCCCCGCGTGGACTACGAACTGACCCCGCTCGGCCACGAGGTCGCCGGGCGTCTGCTCTCCCTGATCCAGTGCGTCGAGAACAGCATGGACGCGGTGCTCCGGGCCCGTGAGCGCTACGACGGGACGCGCGGCGCCCGCTGACACCTCGGGCAGAAGTAGCTGGACCGGTTCATCCAAGCCCGTCGGCGCATCGGCGTGCCGCAGCGGCGGCAGGGCAGACCCTCACGGCCGTAGGCGTCCAGGGAGCGGTCGAAGTAGCCGGACTCCCCGTTGACGTTGACGTAGAGGCTGTCGAAGCTGGTGCCGCCCACCGCGAGCGCGGCGTTCATGACGTCCCGGACATGGCCCAGCAGGAGCAGGGTGCGCGGGCGGGTGAAGCCGGCCGTGGGTCGCTCGTAGTGGATGCGGGCCCGCCACAGCGCCTCGTCGGCGTAGATGTTGCCGACGCCGCTGATCAGCGACTGGTCGAGCAGGGCCCGCTTGATGGTGGTCCGCTTGCGGCGCAGCGCCTGGTGGAACGCCTCCTCGTCGAAGAGCGGGTCGAGGGGGTCCCGGGCGATGTGCGCGATGACGTCGGGCAGTCCGTCGGGGGTGGTGTCGTGCAGCGACAGACCGCCGAAGGTGCGCTGGTCGACGAAGCGGAGTTCGGTGTCCAGGGCGTCGGTGAAGCGGACGCGGATGCGCAGGTGCTTCTCGTCCGGTGCCGTGTGCGGCTGGACCAGCAGCTGGCCGCTCATGCCGAGGTGGGCCAGGACCGACTGGCCGGTGTCCTCCAGGGGCAGCCACAGGTACTTGCCGCGACGACTGGGGACGCCGATGCGGTGCCCCTCGAGCCGGTGCGCGAAGTCGTCGGCGCCGGCCACGTGACGGCGTACCGCGCGCGGGTGCAGCACCTCGGCGTCGGCGACGGTCCGGTGGGCGACCCACCGCTCGAGTCCGCGCCGTACGACCTCGACCTCGGGCAGCTCGGGCATGGTGTCCCTCCAAGGGCCGGTGTACTGGGAGCCGTCCGGGAGGGCGTCGACGGCCGGCGGCCCGCCGCGCTCGGTCCCTCCCCCGTGCGTGGGGGATCCGCCGCGCGCGGGGTCCCGTCGCGTCGAGGCCGTCCGTCCGGCTCCGGCCCGGACGGCCGGACAGGCTCTGGCGCCGCGAGCG
>NZ_NCTE01000337.1 GCF_002114215.1 Streptomyces sp. 13-12-16
GTCTCGCGCGGGGCCGTGTTCGTGGGCTCGTGGGTGCCGGTGGTCATGACTGGCTGCCTCTCGGAAGGTGCGGCCGGGAGCCGCCGTCCCCTGTGCGGCGGCTCCCGACCGGAGGGTGGTCAGGCCCTGGCGTGGCCGTTCAGCTCGGCCAGCGGTGTGTCCGAGAGGCCCAGCTCACCGGCTTTCTCGATCAGTTCCTTGAACCGGCCGGTGTTCTCACCGCCCTGCTGCATCAGTCGCATCAGCAGCGCGGACACCGTGAGGTTCTGCACGTCGGCGGTGGAGACGGAGCCCAGGATCCGGCTCAGGTCGTCGGTGAAGCTCGCCGAGCCGTCCAGCCAGGGCCCGGCGAGGGCCTGCGCCGTCTCGGAGCTGCGGACGAAGCCGTCCACGCTCTTGCCGAGCGCGATCGAGGAGACCAGCCGGTCGAAGAACACCGACTCGCCGCCGACGATGTTGATGTCCGCGTTCTCCAGTCCGGTGGCGAGGACCGTGGCCTGCGCCTCGGCGACCTGCCGCTGCACGTCCAGTCCGGCCAGCCGGATGTCCTTCTCGGCCTCCAGCCGCAGCCGGTACTCCTCGTGACCGCGGGACGCCTCGTCGAGGGCGGCCATCGCCGCCGCCTTCTCGGTGAGGCCGGCCGCCTCCGCGCGGAGTTTGCCGCTGATGGCCTCCGCGTCGGCGAGGGCCTTGGCCCGCGCCCCCTCGGCCTCCGCGCGCAACCGGGCCTGGGTGGCCTCGGCCTCGGCGCGGCCCGCCTTCTCGATGACGTCGGCCTCCTTGTCGCGGACCTGGACGACGGCCAGCCCCTCGGCCGCGGACTCCGCCTGGACGCCCTCGGCCAGCCGCAGCTTGGCCCGTGCGTCGAGATCGGCGGTCTTCAACCGGGCCTCGGCGAGGGTGAGTTCCTCGGCGGCGCGGTGCGTGGCGGCCTGCTCGGCGGCCTCGGCGGCCTTGATGTCCTTGACCAGCTTCTCCTGCGCCTCGGCCTCCGCGGCGATGATCACGGCCTGCCGCTGCCGCTCGGCCTCCTCGACCGCCCGCAGCTTCTTGATCGACTCCTCCTGCTCGGCGACCGTGCGGTCCACCGCGACCCGCTCGCGGATGACCTCGGCGATCTCCCGCTTCTCCGCCTCGACCTCCTTGTCGGCGGCGATCCGGGTCAGCTGGGTCTCCCGCTCGCGGGCGATGACCTCCAGCAGGCGGTCCTTCTCGATGCGCTCGCTCTCGACGGCGATGACCCGCTCGCGGTTCTTGGCGGCGACGGCGACCTCACGGGCCTGGTTCTCGCGCTGCACGCCGAGCTGCTCCTCGGTGCGCAGGAAGGCGCTCTGCGCGCGCAGCCGCTCCTCCTCCACCACCCGCGCGGTCTCGGCCTCCTCGCGGGCCCGTACGGTCTCGATCTCCCGGCGCTGCTTGATCTCGGCGTCCGCCTGCCGACGCTCCAGCTCCAGGATCGCCTCGCGGGCGTCGACGTCCTGCCGGGTGATCTCCTTCTGCTCGTTGCGCTGGGCCTCGTTGGTGCGGACGTGCTCCACCGCCGTCAGCTCGGTGATCTTGCGGATGCCCTGCGCGTCGAGGACGTTGCCCGGGTCGAGCTGGGTCAGCGGCGTCTGCTCCAGGTAGTCGATCGCCGCGTCCTCGAGGTGGTAGCCGCTGAGGTCGACGCCGATGACCTCGATGATCCGGTACCGCAGTTCCTCGCGCTTGGTGTAGAGGTCGGTGAAGTCCATCTGCTTGCCGACGGTCTTCAACGCCTCGGAGAACTTGGCGTGGAACAGCTCCTGGAGCGTGTTGCGGTCACTGGCCCGCGCGGTGCCGACGGCCTGGGCGACCTTGATGACGTCGTCGACGGTCTTGTTGACCTTGACGAAGAAGGTGATGCGGATGTCCGCGCGGATGTTGTCCCGGCAGATCAGGCCTTCCTTGCCGGCCCGGGTGATCTCGATGGTCTTCACCGAGATGTCCATCACCTCGGCCTTGTGCAGCACCGGCAGCACGACCGACCCGGTGAAGGTCACGTCGACCTTGCGGACCTTGGAGACGATCAGCGCCTTGCCCTGCTCCACCTTGCGGAACAGTTTGGAGACGACGAGCAGGCCGATGAGCATGAGCAGCAGGGCAAGGCCGACGAGTACGGCGATGCCCACGGTGGCGGCATCCATGGGACACGTCCTCCCGGGCTAGGAAGTGGGTCGAGCGGTGCCTCGTTGACGAGGCGGACGAAGGTCCGGTGGAGGAGGAGACGGCTCAGTCGGCGCCGCGGTTCTGCGCCGGACGCGGACGGATGCCGTCCGCATCCTGCGCGCCCCTCCGCTCACCACTCACCGTTCACGTTCTTGGGGGGGTGGCACCGCTCCCCTCCGGGTTCCGGCGCGGACACCTGCCGGTGCCCGGCACCGGAACCATCCGCGGTGCTCCCCGCGGACCATGCTGCCCGCCCGGGGCATGCTCGCGCATTGCCGGAAACCGGCAACGTTCATTAGGGTCTTGATGCCGGTGTGACACAGCCGGCGCGTCAGGGAAGCGTCAAGAGTCGGGGGGAACACGTGCCGGAACGGGAGATCCCGGAGGAGTATCTCGAAGGCTGTGCCCGCATCCTGGCCGAGGTCGCGGCCACGGGCAGACGCCTCACCCGCGACGAGATCGCCTCCCGGCGGGCCCTGGGGGAACGGGCCGCGGAGGCGGGTTTCGGTCTGCGTTCCCTCGTCAGCGCGCACCTGTCCGGCGCCCGCGGCGCGTGGCCGCGCGGGGCGGACTCGGCCGACGGCGCGCTCGCGGCCGTGCAGCAGGTCGTGGACGCGTTCGCCGAGGGGTACGAGCGGGCGCAGCGGCTGGCGGTGCGTCAGGAGGAGGCGGCACGGCGGGGGGTCATCGACGACCTG
>NZ_NCTE01000338.1 GCF_002114215.1 Streptomyces sp. 13-12-16
ATCCGCTGCGGCCCGCCGGCCGGCCGCGGACCCTGCCCCTGCCGTCGGGGCGCACCGCCCCGCCCGGCGAGGCGGCCGCGGTCACGGCCTTCATCGACCGCCTGCCCGGAGGGTCCTGCGCGCTGGACATGAACGGCCGCATCACCTTCGTCACCCCCGCCGGCGCCGACCTCCTCGGCGCCGGTCCGGACGAGCTGGTGGGCGCCCTGCCCTGGGAGGCACTGCCGTGGATGGACGTCCCCCAGGTCGAGGACCGCTACCGGGCCGCGCTGGTCAGTCATCAGCCGCAGGCGTTCACCGTCCTGCGCCCCCCGGACACCTGGCTGGCCTTCGAGCTGTACCCGGACCCCTCCGGCGTCAGTGTCCGCATCACCGGCACCGACCCGTCCGAGAGCGCTCCCGCTCCGCCCTCCGCGTCGGCCGCCGGCCCCAGCCGCGCCGTCCTGCTGTACCAGCTGATGCAGCTGGCCGCCACCCTGACCGAGGCCATCGGCGTACAGGACGTGGTCGACCAGGCCGCCGACCAGCTCCTGCCCGCCCTCGGCGCCCAGGGCATGGTGCTGATGGCCCCCGACGACGACCGGCTGAGGATCATCGGCCACCGCGGCTACAGCGCCGACATCATCGACCGCTTCGACACCGTCCCCCTGAGCTCGGACCTCCCCGTCGCCAGGGTTCTGACCACCGGCGTCCCGTACTTCTTCACGAGTTTCACCGAGCTCCGGCGCGCGTTCCCGGCGACGGTGCACGAGGACGGGATGGCCGCCTGGGCCGTCCTGCCGCTGATCGCCTCCGGCCGCCCCAGGGGTTCCCTCCTCCTCTCCTACCGCCGGCCCCGCGCCTTCCCGCCCGGTGAGCGCGCCGTCCTCACCTCGATGGCGGGTCTGGTGGGGCAGGCCCTGGACCGCGCCCGCCTCTACGACACCAAGGACGACCTCGCGCACCGGCTGCAGTCCGCCCTGCTGCCGCACACGCTTCCCGACGTCCCCGGCCTGAAGGTCGCCGCACGCTACCTCCCGGCGGCCCAGGGCCTGGGTGTGGGCGGCGACTTCTACGACCTCATCCGTCTCGACGAGCACACCGTCGGCGCCGCCATCGGCGACGTGCAGGGCCACAATGTGGACGCGGCGGCGCTCATGGGCCAGGTCCGCACCGCCGTCCACGCCCACGCCACCGTGGGCTCGGCCCCCGATCAGGTCCTGGCCGGCACCAACCGTCTGCTCACCGACCTCGAACCGGGCCTGTTCACCAGCTGCCTCTACATCCACCTCGACCTCACCACGCGCCTCGCGTGCGTGGCCACCGCCGGCCACCCGCCGCCCCTGCTCCGCCATGCCGACGGACGCACCGAGGTCCTCCCGGTTCCCCCCGGTCTCCTCCTCGGCATCGAGCCGGACTCCCGCTACCCGGCCCTGGAGTTCCCCCTGCCGGCCGGCTGTGTGCTCGCCCTCTACACCGACGGGCTCGTCGAAGCTCCCGGAGTGGACCTCGACGACGCCACCGCGGCTCTCGCGGGGCTCCTCGAACAGGCGGACCCGGCCGACCTCGACGCCATGGCCGGCACCCTCATCCGCCACGCCCCCGCTCCCGGCGACGACATCGCCCTGCTCCTCATCAGCCCCTGTGGCTGACGCGGCGAGGGGGCGGCCCGTGACGGGTACCGGAAGCACATGACACAAGTGCTTCAGGCGGGTTGGTGGGGACTGGTGGCGGGCTCGGCGCTGCTGCTCGGGGCGGCCCTGGGATACGGACTGCGGGTCCCGCAGAAGGTGATCGCGACGGTCATGGCCTTCGGCGCCGGGGTGCTGCTGTCGGCGGTCAGCTTCGAACTGGTCGGGGAGGCCTACGACCAGGCCGGGATGGTTCCCACGGCGGTCGGCGCGCTGGCCGGCGCGGTGGCCTACACCGCGGGCAACATGTGGCTGGCCCGCCGCGGCGCCCGGCACCGCAAGCGCTCCGGGCACCGGCGGGAACAGACGCAGCCGTCGGAGGGGCAGCAGGCCGGATCCGGCCTCGCCCTCGCCCTCGGGGCGCTGCTCGACGGTGTCCCGGAGTCCGCGGTCATCGGCGTGAGCCTGCTCGACGGCGGAGCGGTGAGTCCGGTGACCGTGGCGGCGGTGTTCATCAGCAACGTCCCCGAGGGGATGTCCAGTTCGGCGGGCATGAAGAAGGCCGGGCGCGGCAGGGCCTACGTCTTCGGGGTGTGGGCCGCCATCGCCGCCGCGAGCACCCTCGCGGCGGTCCTCGGCTACACGGTGATCGGGGATTTCTCCCCGGCTGTGATCGCCGCCGTGACCGCGGTGGCCGCCGGGGCCATCCTCGCGATGATCGCCGACACGATGATCCCCGAGGCGTTCGAGGACGCCCACCTGGCCATCGGGCTGGTCACCGTGAGCGGCTTCCTGGTCTCCTTCGCCCTCTCCCACGGCTGAGGCCCGCCCGTTCCGCCTCTGTTCACCGGCTGCCGGTCGGACCACCGGTGACGGCGACGACCTGCCCGGACGGGTCGGACACGGTCCTTGCGGGGCCGGGACACACCACGTCGGCGCGGGCCGGGTCGCCGCTCGCCGCCGCGGGGCGGGGAGTCAGGCGCAGGACCAGGCCGACATCCCCTGGAGCCGGGCCAGGCGTTCGGCCACGGCGATCTGTTCCTCGCGGGTCGCCAGGTCCGCACGCGGGGCGTACTCGAGTCCCCCCGCCGCGACCCAGCTCGACTGCGTGAACTGCAGGCCGCCGTAGTGACCGTTGCCGGTGTTCGCCTGCCAGTCGCCGCCGGACTCGCACGCGGCGATGGCGTCCCAGTCGGTGCCCCGGGGAGCCGACCGGGGCGACGCCTCCGCTTCGCCGGCCGTGCCCAGGGCGGCCGCGGCGATCAGGGCGATCACGGCGGCCCGGATCCGGATCCCCCGCGAACTCCGCACGTCACCCATGGGGGTGTTTCGTCCATGACTCATAGAGAACTGTTACACCGCGCCACCGCGCGACGGCTCGTCGACGGCCGTCTCCTTGCCCCGGACGGGGTACGTGACGGTCCGCCTCGGCGACGTCGGTCCGGCCGGGTGACCTTCGGGGCGCGGCCCGGCACCCCGGCGGCGACGCCGGCGTCATGGCACCCTCCATGCCGAGGCGGCCCG
>NZ_NCTE01000339.1 GCF_002114215.1 Streptomyces sp. 13-12-16
CGCCGCCCGCCCGGTCGGGGCAGGTCCCCCGCCGGCGGGCGAGGGCCGCTCGGCTCGAACGTCGTATCCGGCAGAGGACTTACGGCTCGGGGCCCCGGGCGGCGGGCACCGGCCAGGTGTGCGGCCCTTCGGGGTCGTCCAGCCAGGCGCGGTCGCCCTCGGCGTCGACGGTGAGGCCGTAGCGTTCGCGCCGCGGCCGGCCCTCGCGCTCCCAGAGGCCGTACGCCTCCAGCGGGGCGAGGGCGCCGCCGGTCAGTGCCAGCAGGAACCGGAACAGATCGCTTCCCCGGGCCGTGGCCGGCAGCCCCTCCGGATCGGGCTGCTCCTGCCACGAGCGGCTCGCGCCGCGCATCGGGACGAAGTAGGCGGGCGTGTGCAGGAAGCACCCCTCGGCGTGCCCGGCGTCGCGCACGGTGAGCGCGACCAGGCCGGTGGCGAACGGGGCGAGGATCCGGCCGCCCGGACGGCACTGGGCGAGCCAGGCCCGCGGGACGGACGACAGGGCGCAGGTCGCGATGATCCGGTCGAAGGGGGCGCGTGCGGGCACCCCGCGCGCGCCGTCGCCGGTGACGACGGCCGGACGGTGTCCGGCGGCGTCCAGGTGCCGGGTGGCCGACTCGGTGATGTCCGGGTCGAGGTCGACCGTGGTGACCAGGTCGTCGTCGCCGAGCCGGTGGGCGAGCAGGGCGGCGTTGTACCCGCTGCCGGTGCCGATCTCCAGGACGCTCTGCCCCTCCCGGACCTCCAGGCCGGCCAGCATCAGCGCCATGAGGGAGGGCTGGCTGCTGGAGGAGAGCAGCTCGCCGTCGCGCAGCCGGATCGCCAGCGGGGTGTCCTCGTACGCGCCGCGCAGCCACCGCTCGCGCGCCTCGGGGTCGGGGTTCTCGCCCCACCGGCGTTCGTAGCCGCCGACGACGCCCACGTAGTAGTACGGCACGAACAGGTGGCGCGGTACGGCGGCGAACGCCTCCCGCCACACCGGGTCGGCGTCGAAGGCCCCGCTCGCACCGATCTCCCGCACGAGCGCGGCCCGCAACCCGCGGTCCCGTCCACCCATGTCTCCACAGTAGGGCGGTCCTAGGCCTCAAGTCCTATGCCGGCGCGTCTGAGACCATGGACGGCGTGACAGAGATTCGGCGCGGCACGCTTCAGGAGCAGACCTTCTACGAGCAGGTCGGCGGGGAAGAGACCTTCCGCCGGCTCGTCCACCGTTTCTACGTGGGGGTGGCCGACGATCCGCTGCTGCGGCCCATGTATCCCGAGGAGGACCTGGGCCCGGCCGAGGAGCGGCTCGTGCTGTTCCTCATGCAGTACTGGGGCGGTCCGACCACCTACAGCGAGAACCGCGGCCACCCGCGGCTGCGGATGCGCCACGTCCCGTTCAAGGTGGACCGGGCGGCACACGACGCGTGGCTGAAGCACATGCGCGACGCCGTCGACGAACTGGGCCTGCCCGAGGAACACGAACAGACGTTGTGGAAGTACATGACGTACGCGGCGGCGTCGATGATCAACTCACCGGACTGACGATCCGGCCCCTCCGGGGGAGTCCGAGGAGCGGGGTCCGGGGCGGCGTCCCGGACCGGGACGGGAAGGGGCGGCGGGGGCGAAGGAACCCCTCCCCCTTCCGATCGCATTCCGGTCCCCCGACCCCGATTTCCGATCACGATCCGATCAATCCCACCCCCTGAACGGTTACCTCCGCCCCACCCCCTCTGACAACATCACCCGGAGGTCCGGACGACCACGGGGGGTTGCGGTGCCATCCGCAGGGGACTCGGCGAAATTCGCACTCGCCCGCGCACACGCGCACAAGCCCCTCCTCGCAGCCGCCCTCCTCACCGTCCTCCTCACCACGGCCGTCCTCGCCACCCTCACCGCCTACTCCACCGCCATCGGCGACGCGTCCCTGCGCCACGCCCTGGCGGCCCCCCGCGACGCCGCCGACACCACGCTCGTCGTCAAGGCCGAGACCGTCCCGGCGGCGAGCCGCACCGCCGCCGACACCGCCGTGCGCGAAGGGACCCGCAAGGCCTTCGACGGCCTGCCGGTGACGCTGCGCACCCTCGTCCGCTCCGGCCCGTACGCCCTCCCCGGCTCCCTCCGCCCTCCGGACGAACGCGCGAAGACGGACGAACCCGACCTCACGCACTTCGCCGCACTGGACCGCACCCAGGTGCGGATCGCCGAGGGCCGGATGCCCGCGGAGGCCACCGGTGCGGAGATCGAGGCCGCCCTCCCGGAGACCGCCGCCCGCGCCCTCGCCCTGGAGCCGGGCGCCCGCCTCACCCTGGACAACCGGCTCGACGGACCGCCGGCGACGATCCGGATCACCGGCCTGTACCGGCCCGTGGACACCGCCGCTCCCTACTGGCGACTGGACGACCTGAACGGCCGCGGGATCGTCAAGGGACACTTCACGACGTACGGTCCCCTGCTCGCCGACCCCACCCTGTTCACCGGGGACG
>NZ_NCTE01000340.1 GCF_002114215.1 Streptomyces sp. 13-12-16
GGTGAGGATCGCGGTGGCGTCGTGGTCGTGGACGCCCCGCTCGTACCCCTCGTCGTACGCCTCCTCGGCGGCCCGGCGGACCAGGGCGGCGAGGTCGTCGGCGCCGGTCAGGGCGTCGGGGCCGGGTTCGTGCAGCAGGCGGGCGGCGAGGTGCTCGGCGCGGTAGACCTCGGGTGACTCGGACGGCAGGTGCCGGTTCCACAGCGGGCGGTCGGCGAGGAGGGCG
Organism: Streptomyces sp. 13-12-16; assembly: GCF_002114215.1. Lineage (GTDB taxonomy): Bacteria > Actinomycetota > Actinomycetes > Streptomycetales > Streptomycetaceae > Streptomyces. Next base: position 227 of record NZ_NCTE01000340.1, read on the forward strand.
GGGTCGGTGACGGGGGCGCGGTAGTCGGTGCCGGTGAGGGCGAGCGCGAGGCCGTCGCCGTGCGGGACGACGGTGAGGTCGAGGGGCTGGGTGGAGACGGCGAACCGGTGGTCGCCCAGGCGGATGGCGCGTCCGCCGTCCGCGTAGAGGTCGGTGCGGTCGCGCAGGACGCGGGCGGCCTCCTGGCGGGCGGAGCGCAACCGGCCGTCGAGTTCCTCGGCGCGGACGCGGTCGCCGAGTCCGCGCAGTTCGTCGGCGGTGCGGCGGACCTTGGTGACGAGCGGGTCGGAGGCGAAGTAGGTGCTCACCGCGTCGGTGTCGGGGAGCGCGGCACAGCGGCGGGTGATCGTCTCCAGTACGCGCTCGGCGGCGGAGGCGAGCTGTTCGGCACGGCGGGCGCGGGCGTCGGAGAGGCTCTGCTTGCGGGCGGAGAACGCCTCGTAGAGTTCGGTGCGCCGGTCGGCGAGCTCGCCGAGGACGTCGTCGAACTCGGCGAACCGGGACTCCAGGGCCTCCAGCTGGGCCAGTACCCGGGTCAGTTGTTCGTCGCAGCTCTCCGGGGTGTCCGCCGCCGCGAGGGCGCCGGTGACCGTCTGGCCGAGGAGGGAGAGCTCGGCGGCGAAACCGGCGCGCGCCTCCCGGTCGAGGAGGGACCGGCGGCGGGCGTCGAGGGTGGCGCGGGCGCGGTTGACGCCGCCCATCGCCTCGGCGACCCGCTCCAGGACGGCCGTGCGGACGGTGGCGTCGGTGATGTCGAGCCCGGCGACCACCTCGGTCACCGTGCGCAGCCCGTCGGCCAGTTCGTCCAGGCGGGCGGCGACCGGGGCGGCCTCGGCGGTGGTGGTGACCGACCCGGCGTCGGCGACCAGCCGTTCGACGTCCGCGTGGTGGGCGGCGAAGGCGTCCTCGCGGGCCAGGAAGGCGATCGCGCGCTGCCCGAAGGAGGCGAGGTCGCCCTCGGCGCCGTCGGCGAGCGCGTCGATGCGGGCGTGGTCCGCGTACCGCATCTCCTTCAGGGTCAGCAGGTGACCCTGGGCGTGGCGGAGTTCGGTCAGTCCGGTGACCCAGGCGGCGGCCTCGCGGGGCTGCTCGCCGCGCAGCCGGCGCACCACCGAGGCGATCCGGCCGGCCGCCTCGTCGAGTGCTTCGGCCGCCCGGTGGGTGAGGTCGCGTACGGTCTCGAACTCGGTCAGTACCTGGTCTGCGGTGGCGCGCATCTCCGCCAGCGGGGCGCGCAGGTCGCCGAGTTCGCCGTCACCCAGCCAGTGGTGGGTGTCCAGGGCGCGGACGCAGGCGGCCACCAGGGCCGTGTACACCTCGGTGGTGGGGGTGGTCTCGGCGACGGAGCGGGCCAGGGACAGGCAGTCGGAGATGCCGCGTACGAGGTCGGCGTTGCCGACCCGGGCCAGCGGGCCCTCGCCGGCGGGCCGGCCGGCGGCGTGGGTGTCGGAGACGTAGGGCGAGCGCCACAGCTGCACGGGGTGGACGCGGGCGGGTTCGTCGCCGTCGGGGCGCAGCAGGGCGAGGAGTCCGTCGTCGAACAGCGCCCAGCCGTGGCAGGCCATCGGGGTGGCGACCGCCTCGCGGATGAGGTTGTACGACAGCAGCAGCGCGCGTCCGTGTCCGGGCGCGTGGAAGACGTACAGCACGTCCTCGCCGTACGGGGAGCGCACCTCGCGCGCGAACTCCATGCCGGTGGTGTCGAGTTCGTACGTCTTGTGGGGGCCGGCGGCGAGGCAGTAGCCGCCGGGGAAGACGATGCCCTGGTCGTCGGGGAGCCGGCGGGCCCCCTGTCCGATGCCGTCGAGGCGGACGACGGACCGGGTGAGGGTGTTGAAGACCAGGTGGCGGTGGGCGGTCTCCTTGTAGGGGAGGATCCGCAGCAGGATCAGGGGGCCGACGCGGGCGTGGGCGATCTCGGCGTCGGCGAGGGACTGCAGGGGCTCGTCGACCGGTTCGCCGTGGACGCCGTCCGGGGTGTCGGTGTCGTTCTCGGTCTTGACGGTGAGGGTGCCGCCGAGGGTGTCGACGAAGACCTCGCCCCGGACGGAGACGTGCGGGTGGCGGCCGAGGACGTGGTCCTCACGGGTGGCGGGCGTCCAGTCGATGTCGGCGGGCGGGGTGCGGGCGTGGTCGCGGTCGCCGCGCGCGTCCAGGAAGACCGCCGACCGGCCGTCCTCCGGGATCGTCCAGCGCAGGACGCGGATGTCGCCGGCCTTCTCACCGGTCTGGAAGACGGCGAGCAGCTTGCCGTCGACACGGCGCAGCCGCAGCAGGCGGGCCTGGCGGTAGTAGCGGTGCAGGGCGGCGAACTCGCGGACGAAGCCGGGGTCGTCGAGGAGCCCGGGGACCGCGTCGTCGGGGAGGCGGCCCAGGTCGCGGTCGTGCGGGGCGAGGACGTCGGCGACCGTGGTCTCCCGGTCGGGCCGGGGCCGGGTCTCGTACCCGAAGAGGAGGACGTCGCCGACGGCGACGATGTCGCGGGGCACGGCGGTGCGGTCGGTGCGCAGTCGCTCGGTGCCGGTGAGGCGCAGTTCGGGGGCGCCGAACTCCTCGGCGCGGCGGTGGTTCAACGCCTCGGCACGACGGGCCAGTTCGGTTGCCTGGGCGGCGAGGCGGTCGCGCAGCACCTGGTAGGCGCCGCCGTCGGCCGCCGCGTCGGTCCCGCCCGGCGTGGGTGTGCGGGACGCCTCGTGGGGCCCGCCGGCGCCGGCC
>NZ_NCTE01000341.1 GCF_002114215.1 Streptomyces sp. 13-12-16
CCCGCACTTTCGTCGCCGGGGGTCCGCCCCCGCACCCCCGCTGCCGGGGCTCGGCCCCCCGCCCCGCTGCGGGGGCCCCGCCCCCACACCCCCGCCAGGGGGCTCCCACCCCCCGGACCCCCGGCCTGCGCCCACCCACCACCCGGCTCGGTCGGCTGGGAAGTGGGCCACGGGCCCGGGGGCGCCCCGGCTCGATGGGGCATGGGCTCGGGGCGCGGTCCCGGCTCGGTCCGTTAAAAGGCCTACGGGGTTGTCACCCCTCCGTCGTACCCTGGGAATCGCGAGGCCGCCCTCAGCCAGGCGGCCGTGACTAGGAGGATCCGCAGGCCTTCAGAGCCGGCCCATGACTCAGACACCCACAGCTCACACCCCCGCGCAGGGGCAGGCGAGAGTGCAGCTCACCGTCCCCGCCCAGCACCCCATGGTGACCGTGCTGGGGTCCGGGGACTCCCTCCTGCGCGTGATCGAGAAGGCCTTCCCGGGGGCCGACATCCACGTCCGGGGCAACGAGATCAGCGCGGTCGGCGACGCGAACGAGGTCGCCCTCATTTCGCGCGTGTTCGACGAGATGATGCTGGTGCTCCGCACCGGGCAGCCGATGACGGAGGACGCAGTGGAACGCTCGATCGCCATGCTCAAGGCGAGCGACAACGGGGAGAGCGACGGCCAGGAGACCCCGGCCCAGGTGCTCACGCAGAACATCCTGTCCTCGCGCGGCCGCACGATCCGCCCCAAGACGCTCAACCAGAAGCGCTACGTCGACGCGATCGACAAGCACACCATCGTCTTCGGCATCGGCCCGGCCGGTACCGGCAAGACGTACCTCGCCATGGCCAAGGCGGTGCAGGCCCTGCAGTCCAAGCAGGTCAACCGCATCATCCTGACCCGCCCCGCGGTCGAGGCCGGCGAGCGGCTCGGATTCCTGCCGGGCACGCTCTACGAGAAGATCGACCCGTACCTGCGCCCGCTCTACGACGCGCTGCACGACATGCTCGACCCCGACTCGATCCCCCGGCTGATGGCGGCGGGCACGATCGAGGTCGCGCCGCTCGCGTACATGCGCGGACGCACGCTCAACGACGCGTTCATCATTCTCGACGAGGCCCAGAACACCAGCCCCGAGCAGATGAAGATGTTCCTCACCCGCCTCGGGTTCGACTCGAAGATAGTGATCACGGGTGACGTCACGCAGGTCGACCTGCCGGACGGCACCAAGTCCGGCCTGCGACAGGTGCAGGACATCCTGGAGGGCCTGGACGACGTCCACTTCTCCCGGCTGTCGTCCCACGATGTCGTCCGGCACAAGCTGGTGGGCCGTATCGTCGACGCGTACGAGCAGTACGACAGCCAGCACGGCACCCAGAACGGCACCCACAAGGGCGGCCGGGGCAAGTCCGGGCACAAGGGGAAGTAGACCGAGCACCAGATGTCGATCGACGTCAACAACGAGTCCGGAACCGAGGTCGACGAGCAGGCGATCCTCGACATCGCCCGCTACGCGCTCGCGCGGATGCGTATCCACCCGCTCTCCGAACTCTCGGTGATCGTCGTGGACGCCGGCGCCATGGAGCAGCTGCACATCCAGTGGATGGACCTGCCCGGCCCGACGGACGTCATGTCGTTCCCGATGGACGAGCTGCGGCCCCCGTCCAAGGACGACGACGAGCCCCCGCAGGGGCTGCTCGGCGACATCGTGCTCTGCCCCGAGGTCGCCACCAGGCAGGGGCAGGAAGCGGAGACGCGGCACACCATGGACGAGGAGCTCCAACTGCTCACCGTCCACGGTGTGCTGCACCTGCTGGGCTACGACCACGAGGAACCGGACGAGAAGGCCGAGATGTTCGGCCTGCAGGCCGCCATCGTGGACGGCTGGCGCGCGGAGAAGGGCCTCACCGGCCCGTCCCCGGCCCCGACCGTGTCATGAGTCCGACACTCGTCCTCGGCGCGATCGCCCTGGTCGTCGTCGCCTGGCTGGCCGCCTCCGCGGAGGCCGGCATCGCGCGCGTCTCCAGCTTCCGCGCCGAGGAGGCCGTGCGCTCCGGCCGCCGGGGCGGCGCCAAGCTCGCGCAGATCGCCGACGACCCCACCCGCTACCTCAACGTGGCGCTGCTGGTCCGCGTCACCTGCGAGATGGCCGCCGCCTCCCTGATCACCTACGGCTGCCTGCGCGAGTTCGACGGGACCGCCGAGGCACTGCTGATCGCCATCGCGATCATGGTCCTCGTGTCGTACGTCGCCGTCGGGGTGTCCCCGCGCACCATCGGCCGCCAGCACCCGCTGAACACCGCCACGGCCGCCGCGTACGTCCTGGTGCCGCTCGCGCGGGTCATGGGGCCGATCCCGAACCTGCTGATCCTCATCGGCAACGCGCTCACCCCCGGCAAGGGCTTCCGGCGCGGACCGTTCGCCTCCGAGGCGGAGCTGCGCGCGATGGTGGACCTCGCGGAGGCGGAGTCGCTGATCGAGGACGAGGAGCGCCGCATGGTGCACTCGGTCTTCGAACTGGGCGACACGCTCGTGCGCGAGGTGATGGTGCCGCGCACCGACCTCGTGGTGATCGAGCGGTACAAGACCATCCGCCAGGCCCTCACCCTCGCCCTGCGCTCCGGTTTCTCCCGCATCCCGGTGACCGGTGAGAGCGAGGACGACATCGTCGGGATCGTCTACCTCAAGGACCTGGCCCGCAAGACGCACATCAGCCGGGACGCCGAGAGCGAACTGGTGTCCACGGCGATGCGGCCCGCGTTCTTCGTGCCCGACACCAAGAACGCCGGCGACCTGCTGCGCGAGATGCAGAAGGAACGCAACCACGTCGCCGTCGCCGTCGACGAGTACGGCGGCACCGCCGGCATCGTCACCATCGAGGACATCCTCGAGGAGATCGTCGGCGAGATCACCGACGAGTACGACCGTGAGCTGCCGCCCGTGGAGGAGCTGGGCGAGGACCGCTACCGGGTCACCGCCCGCCTCGACATCGGCGACCTGGGCGAGCTGTACGGCCTGGAGGAGTTCGACGACGAGGACGTGGAGACCGTCGGCGGGCTGCTCGCCAAGCACCTCGGCCGGGTGCCGATCGCGGGCGCCTCGTCCCTGGTCGCGCTCCCCGACGCCCGCGAGCTGCGGCTGACGGCCGAGGCGGCGGCCGGCCGCCGGAACAAGATCGTGACGGTGCTGGTGGAGCCGGTGGCCCCCGCGGAGCCGGCGGATCCGCCGGCCGACGAGGAGGAGAAGCCGGAGTGACCCCGCAGCGGCTGCGCGCCCTGTGCCTGTCCTTCAACGCGGCGGTGGAGGAGTTCCCCTTCAACCCGGAGACCTCCGTCTTCAAGGTCCAGGGCAAGATCTTCGCCCTGACCGACCTGGAGGCGCGGCCGCTCAAGGTCAACCTCAAGTGCGACCCGGACGACGCGATCCGGCTCCGCGCCGAGCACCCAGACCTGATCGTCCCGGGCTGGCACATGAGCAAGCGCCACTGGAACACGGTGACGGTGGACGGCACCCTCCCGGACCGGCTGGTCCGGGAGCTGGTCGAGGACTCGTACGACCTGGTGGTGGCCGGTCTGCCGCGCGCCGCCCGCCTCCGTCTCGACCGGGCCTGAGCCCCCTCTATGCTCGGATCATGACCGACAGCAGCGCGCTCGACCCCGAGGACCGCAAGATCGTCACCCTGGCCCGCTCCGCGCGGGCCCGCAACGGTGTGCCCGAGGGGGCCGCCGTACGCGACGAGACCGGCCGGACGTATGTCGCCGGGACCGTGGCCCTGGACTCCCTGAAGCTCAGCGCCCTGCAGACGGCGGTGGCGATGGCCGTGGCGTCCGGTGCGAAGTCGCTGGAGGCGGCGGCCGTGGTGACGGAGGCGGAGTCGGCGTCGGCCGAGGACCGCGCGGCCGTACGGGACCTCGGCGGCCCCTCGACCCCGGTCCTGGTGGCCGGTACGGACGGCACGGTCCGGGAGACGGTCACCGCGGGCTGAGACCGCGGAGGGCACCCGTCTGTTACCGGCGGTAAGTAGGCCGGAATCCCACCTTGTCGCGCACTGCCTCCCGCGCATCAATGGAACCCGTCGGCACTGACGGCACGTCAGCCGGCGTGATCGCGGCGGGTCCGGACCCACGCTGCCGAGCAGTTCCCCCCACGGAAAGGGACCGGAATCCCATGAGAGGCAAGCGATTCGGAACAGGTGTGTCCCTGGCGGCCGGCGCTCTCGCCGTCTGCGGCCTGGCCTTCGCCCCCACCGCCGCCGCCGTCGCCCCCGGGTCGGCGACCGTCGACGCCGACTGCGGAAGCTGGGGCGGCGGCGACGCCACCCTCACGGCCACCCAGAACGGCACGTCCGCCACCGTCACCATCACCACCTCCGCGGTGACCGCGCCCCTCGCGATCGGCCAGGACTCCCTGGTCTCGAGGCTCACCCTGGTGAAGGCCGGCGGCGGCACGGTCGTCTTCAGCGGCACCGAGAACCCGGCCATGGCGACCGGCGACGCGCTCGAGGTCGGCCCGCTCACCGGGACCGTGGCCCCGGGCGACAGCCTGGAGGCGTACGGCGGCACGCTGAGGGTGACGGCGTTCGGCTTCATCACCATCACCTGCACGGCGACCGCACCGCAGACGCCGGGCCCGTTCGTCTTCGACTGACCCCGCCGGACGGGCGTCCGGACCGGGCCCTCACGGGTGCCCGGTCCGGCCCCGTCCCGGACGGTGGTGCGGCGGGGTCTCCCGCATCAGGGAGAATGGGCGGCATGAGTGTTCGTACCCAGTCATCCGAGCAGCCCGCCGAAGCTGTCCACCGGGCCGGCTTCGCCTGCTTCGTGGGCCGCCCCAACGCGGGCAAGTCCACCCTCACGAACGCTCTGGTCGGGCAGAAGGTGGCGATCACCTCGAACCGGCCGCAGACCACCCGGCACACCGTGCGCGGGATCGTGCACCGCGAGGACGCGCAGCTCATCCTGGTGGACACCCCCGGACTGCACAAGCCGCGCACCCTGCTCGGCGAGCGGCTGAACGACGTGGTCCGCACCACCTGGGCCGAGGTCGACGCGATCGGCTTCTGCATCCCCGCCGACCAGAAGATCGGCCCCGGCGACCGTTTCATCGCCAAGGAACTGGCCGGGATCAAGAAGACCCCGAAGATCGCGATCGTCACCAAGACCGACCTGGTGGACGGCAAGGCGCTGGCCGAGCAGCTCATCGCCGTCGACCAGCTCGGCCGGGAGCTGGGCATCACCTGGGCGGAGATCGTCCCGGTCTCGGCGACCGCGAACAAGCAGGTCGACCTGCTGGCCGACCTCCTGATCCCCCTGATGCCGGAGGGCCCCGCCCTCTACCCCGAGGGCGACCTCACCGACGAACCCGAGCAGGTCATGGTCGCGGAACTGATCCGCGAGGCGGCCCTGGAGGGCGTCCGCGACGAGCTCCCGCACTCCATCGCCGTGGTCGTCGAGGAGATGCTCCCGCGCGAGGACCGCCCCGCCGACAAGCCCCTCCTCGACATCCACGCCAACCTCTTCATCGAGCGCCCCAGCCAGAAGGGCATCGTCATCGGCCCCAAGGGCAAGCGCCTGAAGGACGTCGGCATCAAGTCCCGCAAACAGATCGAGGCACTCCTCGGAACACCCGTGTTCCTGGACCTGCACGTGAAGGTCGCCAAGGACTGGCAGCGCGACCCGAAGCAGTTGCGGCGCCTGGGCTTCTGATCAGCGGCGGTGCTGCTCGCGCAGTGGCTCCCCGGGGAACGCCCGTCGCGCGGCGGTGGCCGCATGTCGGTAGGGCCTGGACCTGCACGTGAAGGTCGCCAAGGACTGGCAGCGCGACCCGAAGCAGTTGCGGCGCCTGGGCTTCTGACGGGGGCGGGCGTCGGCAGCGGATCGAGGTGCCCCTCGGCACCCCGGCCGCGCGGCGGTGGCCGCATACCGATGCGGCCTGATCAGCGGCGGCGCTGCTCGCGCAGCAGCTCCCTGTACCAGGCGTACGACGCCTTCGGGGTCCGTTCCAGCGTGTCGAAGTCGACGTGGACCAGGCCGAAGCGGCGGGCGTAGCCCTCCGCCCACTCGAAGTTGTCCATCAGGGACCACACGAAGTAGCCGCGTACGTCCACGCCCGCCTCCACCGCCCGGTGCAGTGCGCGGACGTGGCCGTCGAGGTAGGTGATGCGGTCCCGGTCGTCCAGGCCGTCGTACGCGCAGCCGTTCTCGGTGACGACCACCGGCGGGAGGCGGTCGCCGTACCGGGCGTGGAAGGTGGTGAGGAGTTCCGTCAGGGCCCCGGGGACCACCGGCCAGCCGAAGTCCGTCACCGGGTACCCCTCGATCTCCCTCACCGAGAAGGGGAGTTCGGCCGGCATCCGGACCCCGCCGAAGTCGATCTCCGTGCCCTGCGGGGCGCCCACGCTCGTCGGCGCGTAGTAGTTGACCCCGTACCAGTCCAGCGGCTCCGCGATGACCTTCAGGTCCGCCTCGACGTCGCCCGGCATCAGCTCGCCGATCCCCTCCGGGTAGCGGCCGAGGAGCAGCGGGTCGGCGAAGAGGCGGTTCAGGAGCAGGTCGTGGAAGTCGGCCGCCGCCACGTCCGCCTCGTCCTCGGAGGCGGGCCAGGTCGGGCCGTGGGAGTTCGCGATCCCGATGTCGTCGGCCCCCGACGCACGCAGCGCCCGTACCGCGAGTCCGTGTGCGAGGAGCTGGTGGTGGGCCACGGGAAGCGCGTCGAACAGCAGTTTCCGGCCGGGGGCGTGCACGCCCAGCGCGTGCCCCAGCAGGGTGTGTTCAGCGGGTTCGTTGAGGGTGATCCACTTCGTCACCCGGTCGCCCAGCCGTCCGGCGACCTCCGCCACGTACTCCGCGAACCGCTGTGCCGTACCGCGCTCCAGCCAGTCCAGATCGGCCGGCAGGTCCCAGTGGAACAGCGTCGGCACCGGCCGTACGCCCGCCGCGCACAGCTCGTCGACCAGCCGGTCGTAGAAGTCCAGGCCGCCCCGCGCCCGTACCCTCGGCCAGGAGACCGAGAAGCGGTACGCGTCCACGCCCAGGCCGGCCAGCAGCGCCACGTCCTCGCGATGGCGGTGGACGTGGTCGCAGGCCACCGCCGCCGTCGAGCCGTCCCGCACCCGCCCCGGTTCGGCCGAGAACACGTCCCACACGGACGGCTCGCGCGTGTCCGCCGCCCCCTCGATCTGGTGCGCGGAGGTCGACACGCCCCACAGGAAACCGGCCGGGAAACGGGGGATCGGGTTCGTCGTCGCCATGGCCCGGATCATCCGTACCCGAGCCGGACCAAGTCAACGCCCGTGCGGCACAAGCAAGTTACGCACCCTCCTTCAGCACCCTCCTGATCAGCTCCCGCTGCTCGTCCGTCAGCCGGGGGTCCGCGCAGTACACCGACCTCCCGTCCACCGTGATCCGGTAGCCGAAACCGTCCGGCACCCCGGCCGGGGGCGTGGCCCGGCCGGTGGCCATGACCCGCTCGGCCAGGGCGTGCCACTCGTGGGCGTCGGCCCGGCCCGAGGTGTCCACCTCGGCCCGCCGCTCGATCCCCGCGAACCCGCCCGTACGCCGCACCTGAATACGCATGGGTCCGTGTCTAGTACGGAACTACAGCGTCCGCACCCCCACCCGCTCCCATGCCTTCGACACCGCCTGGAGTTCCTCGCCCTCCCCGTACCGGGCGCGCGCCGCCTTCACCGTCAGCGTCGCGAAGTCCGTGAACTTCGCGTCCTGCTCCAGCTCCCCGCCGGTCAGCACGTCGTACCAGACCTGCCCCGCCCGCTCCCAGGCGTGCCCGCCGAGGGTGGTGGCCGCCAGGTAGAAGGCGTGGTTCGGGATGCCCGAGTTGATGTGCACCCCGCCGTTGTCCCGGCCGGTGCGGACGTAGTCGTCCATCGTCGCGGGCTGCGGGTCCTTGCCGAGGACGTCGTCGTCGTACGCCGTGCCCGGCTCCTTCATGGAGCGCAGCGCCTTGCCCGTGACGCGCGGGGCGAGCAGCCCGGCCCCGATCAGCCAGTCGGCCTCGTCGGCGGTCTGGCCGAGCGTGTACTGCTTGATGAGCGCGCCGAAGACGTCCGACACCGACTCGTTGAGCGCGCCCGGCTGGCCGAAGTAGGTCAGGTTCGCGGTGTACTGCGTGACGCCGTGGGCGAGTTCGTGGCCGATGACGTCGACGGGGATGGTGAAGTCGAGGAAGATCTCGCCGTCCCCGTCGCCGAACACCATCTGCTCGCCGTTCCAGAAGGCGTTGTTGTACTCCTCGTCGTAGTGCACGGTCGCGTCCATCGGCAGCCCGTTGCCGTCGATGGAGTCGCGGGCGTACGCCTTCAGGAACAGCTCGAACGTGGCGCCGAGACCGGCGTAGGCGCGGTTGACGGTGGCGTCCTGGCCGGGCTCGTCGCCCTCGCCGCGCACCTTCGTCCCCGGCAGGTCGGTGCCGTGCCGGGCGTCGTACACGGTGCGCTGCGGCTTGCCGGGCTCGGCCTCGCCGAGCAGGGCGACGGCCGGGGCGCCGGCGACCGTGGTCAGGTGGCGCTGGGTGCGCTCGTAGGCGTCGCGCCGGATGGTGCGGCGCGCGGGACCGTGGAGCAGGGGGTCCTCGGCCTGCGCGAGCCGGTCGAGGACGTGCGGCGGGATGATCGTGCAGAAGACGGGCTCGAAGCCCCCGTTCTTGGTCATGTCCGGAACCATCGCACTGTGTCGACATCCTGTCACTAGCAGCGACATTGATCGGATGAAATGTCGTTAATCCGCCGCCTTGTCGGTGGCGGTGTGTTATCCGGGTGGGTGTTTTGTGACCCATTGCGCAGTTCCCCGCACTCCTTTCGAGTGCGGCGGTCCCGCATACTGATACACGAGGCCCGCGCCAGGGGAAGCTCGGCTAGCATGCTCCGCATCATGCGTTTCGGGCTGCTTCTCCTTAGCTGCCGCGGTGAGGGTCTGCAGTAGAGGCCGACCCCCTCCCCGCGGAGTTCGGCGTGCGCCGTCGGCCGTCCACCAGGACACACCGAGGAGCCCCCGCATCATGGCGAACCGCCAGCAGCCCAGCCCCATGCCGATCCACAAGTACGGCCGCTACGAGCAGGTCGACATCCCCGACCGCACCTGGCCGGACAAGCGGATCACCACCGCCCCCCGCTGGCTCTCCACCGACCTGCGCGACGGCAACCAGGCCCTGATCGACCCCATGTCGCCCGCCCGCAAGCGCGCCATGTTCGACCTGCTGGTCAAGATGGGCTACAAGGAGATCGAGGTCGGCTTCCCGGCCTCCGGCCAGACCGACTTCGACTTCGTCCGCTCGATCATCGAGGACCCGGACGCCATCCCGGACGACGTCACCATCTCCGTACTGACCCAGGCCCGCGAGGACCTGATCGAGCGCACGGTGGAGTCCCTGAAGGGCGCCAGGAGGGCCACCGTCCACCTGTACAACGCCACCGCCCCCGTCTTCCGCCGCGTGGTCTTCCGCGGCTCCAGGGACGACATCAAGCAGATCGCCGTCGACGGCACCCGCCTGGTGATGGAGTACGCCGAGAAGCTGCTGGGCCCGGAGACGGAGTTCGGCTACCAGTACAGCCCGGAGATCTTCACCGACACCGAGCTGGACTTCGCGCTGGAGGTCTGCGAGGCGGTGATGGACACCTACCAGCCCGGTCCCGGCCGCGAGATCATCCTCAACCTGCCCGCCACCGTCGAGCGCTCCACCCCGTCCACGCACGCCGACCGCTTCGAGTGGATGGGCCGCAAGCTCTCCCGCCGCGAGTACGTCTGCCTGTCGGTCCACCCGCACAACGACCGCGGTACGGCGGTGGCGGCGGCCGAGCTGGCGCTGATGGCCGGCGCCGACCGCGTCGAGGGCTGCCTGTTCGGGCAGGGCGAGCGCACCGGCAACGTCGACCTGGTCACCCTGGGCATGAACCTGTTCTCCCAGGGCGTCGACCCGCAGATCGACTTCTCCGACATCGACGAGATCCGTCGCACGTGGGAGTACTGCAACCAGATGGAGGTCCACCCGCGCCACCCGTACGTGGGCGACCTGGTCTACACGTCCTTCTCCGGCTCCCACCAGGACGCCATCAAGAAGGGCTTCGACGCCATGGAGGCCGACGCCGAGGCCAAGGGCGTCACCGTCGACGACATCGAGTGGGCGGTCCCGTACCTGCCGATCGACCCCAAGGACGTCGGCCGCTCCTACGAGGCCGTCATCCGCGTCAACTCGCAGTCCGGCAAGGGCGGTATCGCGTACGTCCTGAAGAACGACCACAAGCTGGACCTGCCGCGCCGGATGCAGATCGAGTTCTCGAAGATCATCCAGGCGAAGACGGACGCCGAGGGCGGCGAGATCACGCCGGCCGCCATCTGGGACGTCTTCCAGGACGAGTACCTGCCCAACCCGGAGAACCCCTGGGGCCGCATCCAGGTCGCCAACGGCCAGTCCACCACCGACCGCGACGGCGTGGACACCCTCACCGTCGAGGCCACGGTCGACGGCACGGAGACCACCCTGGTCGGCAGCGGCAACGGTCCGATCTCGGCGTTCTTCCACGCGCTGCAGGGCGTCGGCATCGACGTACGGCTGCTGGACTACCAGGAGCACACGATGAGCGAGGGCGCCTCCGCGCAGGCCGCCTCCTACATCGAGTGCGCGATCGGCGACAAGGTGCTGTGGGGCATCGGAATCGACGCGAACACCACGCGGGCCTCACTGAAGGCGGTCGTCTCGGCCGTCAACCGCGCATCGCGCTGACCAGCCGAATCGGCGGTTTGGGGCCCCGCTCGCCGGAGACCGGCGGGCGGGGCCCCGTCATATACCGGCCATATATCTGTGATGGTCACGGAAAGGTCTCGTCCTGGGTACTGACTCCGCCTCCATGATGTGGCTAACATCACGCAAGCGCGGCGACGACGCTGTGGCGGTTATGGAGGTGCGACGTGCTGCCAGGACGGGGACCCAACGGCCGTGCCGCTGCCACCAGACTGTCGCGCCTGCTGGGCACCCGCACCGCGTGGACGGCCGTCGGTGACGGGGAGTTCTTCTGCCCCGGCTGCGGCGGCGACCGCAACTACCAGCGGCTGACCGGACACCGCCGCTTCGCCCTCCTCGGCGTGCCCGTGCTGCCGCGCGGCGGGACCGGGCCGGTCGTCGAATGCGCCGCCTGCCGCCGCCACTTCGGCACCGACGTCCTGGACCACCCCACCACCACCCGCTTCTCCGCGATGCTCCGCGACGCCGTCCACACCGTCGCCCTCGCGGTGCTGGCCGCCGGCGGCACCTGCTCGCGCGCCTCCCTGGAGACGGCCGCGGCCGGGGTGCGCGCCGCCGGCTTCGACGACTGCACGGAGGAGCAGCTCGCCGCACTCGTCGAGGCGCTGGAGGCGGACACCGGACGCTTCACCGGGGAGCCCTGCACGGCGGGCCTGGCGATCGAGCTGCACGAGGCCCTGGACCCCCTCGCCCCGCACCTCGCCGCGCCGGGCCGCGAGTCGATCCTGCTGCAGGGCGCCCGTATCGCCCTCGCCGACGGCCCCTACACCCCCGCCGAACGCGACGCCCTGGCCACCGTGGGCGCGGCCCTGACCATCTGCTCGGACGACGTGACCCGCCTGCTGGCGGCGGCGCGCACCCCGTCCTGATGCGGCGCCGGGACGGCACGGGGCGCGTCACAGCACCAGGCACATCACCTCGCGGTCCTCACCCGGACCGAAGTAGTCCCGGCGCATCCCCCCGTCGGGCGGCTCCGGACGGAAGCCCAGGGAACGGTAGAGCAGGATCGCGGCGTCGTTGGCGGGCTCCACGGTCAGCCGGACCCGTTCGGTCCCGCACCGGCGCAGCCGCTCCAGGACCTCCACCATCAGCTCCCGGCCCAGGCCGTGCCGGCGCCGGTCCTCGGCCACGCACAGACCGAGTATCCAGCTGTCCCGGTGGAACGCCGCGGTGGCCGCCAGGACGTAGCCGCGCAGCCGGCCGTCGCCGTCGTCGAGGACGAGGAGGTGACCGGCGGGACCGGCGTACAGGTCGTGGAGCTGCCGCAGCAGGAACGCCGGATAGGCGACCTCCCGGAAGACCTCCTCGTCGAGCCGCTGCAGTTCGGGCAGGTCGGACTCCCGGGCCGGCCGCAGCAGCGGGGGCCGTGGTTCCGGTGGAGGTGTCGGCCGGGTGAGGCGCTTCTCGTGGTCCAGGGCGCGCTCAAGCGGTTCGGCGGTCATGCCACCCCCAGTCGGGACGTGAGACGTCAACACGGCAGCCGTGGCCGCCGTTCACACGAAGGAGGGAATGGGGACCCCGGTGGCGGCCGGTGACTGCTTCTGGCTAGAGTGAGCGTCCAACTCGCCGCTTGCAAGGGCGAGTTCAGGTGTGACAGGACTGTGCTGGCGTGCGCCTGATGTGCGCCCGGTCACGGCGGACTGGCGTGTTCCTGGCTGTCTCCGCGTGCCGACCGGGCTTACCGTGCGAGCACCGGAGCCGCTTCTTCGTCCGCCGACGTCCACCGGGGACTCGTGCGCTGGGCACACGGTCTTGTCCGACACCGAATGGAACCTGGCAGGGTGATGATGGATCGCAACGCCGACGCACCATGGTCGCAGTTCGATCCGGAGGTGTACGTCGACCTCAATTACCGCACCCCGCTCGAGGTCGATCTGCTGATCGTGCGGCTCATGCGCGACTATTTCAGCCGCTGCTACGCACAGGGCGTTCCGGCATCGGTCCGGGGAGTCGACGTGGGCGCCGGCGCGAATCTCTATCCGGCCCTTTCCATGCTGCCCTGGTGCGAGAAGATCCTCCTTCTGGAATACGCGACTCCGAATGTCGAATACCTGGAGAAACAGGCGTCCGGCGGGGGGTACGACACGGCGTGGGACGCGTTCTGGGACGTACTGGGCGAGGCTCCCGCCTACCGGGACGTCGAGCCGCGGAGCAGGTTCGGCGAGATCGTCCGGGTGGAACGCGCCAACCTGCTGGACCTCGACGGACAGCGGCGCTGGGACATCGGCACGATGTTCTTCGTCGCCGACTCGATGTCCGAGTGCCCCGACGAGTTCCGGCGGGGAGTGGAGTGCTTCATGGACGCGCTGAACGAGGGGGCGCCCTTCGCCGCCGCGTTCATGAAGGAATCCCTCGGATACCAGGTCGGCGCACACAGGTACCCCGCCTACCGGGTCAACGCGGACCGGATCCGGAAGAGCCTGGAACCCTTCGCCGCCGAACTGGAAATCCACGACATGGACCACATGGTGCGGCCGGGTCACGAGGGAATGATTCTCGCCCTGGGGCGGCGGAATCCGGCGATTGCCACCCCGTAGGAACGGGGACCATGTCTGAACACAGGGCAACGAGATCTGTACGAGGGGTGCGGGGATGCAGATCAAGCCGCGGCAGCACATGCTGGACATCTGGCGGGCCATGGCCCGCCATTCGTTCGACGACGGGAAGCTCGTCTGGGAGGACACCGACGGGCTGAGCAGCGTCGCCGACGCCGAGCGGCTGCTCTGCCTGCTCTACCCCGCCACCGAGGTCCCCGCGTTCCGCCTCGACCAGCCCGACACCACCGAACGGGACGTGCTGCGCGCGCTGGAGGGGGTCGGCAGCCGGCTGGAGATCCCGCCCAACCTGATCACCGCGCTCTCCCAGTTCATGCGCAGCCACACCGGCCCCGACGACAGCCCCACCTTCGCCGGCGGACACTACTTCAGGCCGTCCGAACCCCAGCAGAAACTCACCCACGAGCAGTACCAGCTCGGCGTGGTCGACTCCTACTCCATGTCCGTCACGCTCTGCCTGGCCACGCTCGGATTCCTCAAGGTCTACGAGCCCAGCACCACCCGCCCCGACGTGCGCAAGGCCCTCGCCGAGCTGAGGGAGGCCACCAACACCCGGCTGACCGCCGCGATGATCAGCCTGCTGCGCTCCTTCACCGTCAACGTCTTCGACGCCGAGTCCGAACAGGGACAGCGGCTCATCCAGGTCATCGGCCAGGACAGACAGTCCGACCGGGCCGTCCTCCAGCAGTTCTCCCGCCGCTTCCGCCCGCTGCGCGCCACGATCATCGAGAGCCTCAGCCGCGGCATCCAGGTCGACGAGTCCATCCGCGACGAGAGCCAGCTCTTCGAGTGCGGCTGGGCCTGGGGCGTGGTCAAGGACGCGCCGACCATCACCGACCTGGACGTCCAGGTCCCCGGCCAGCCCGACGGCATCGCCGACCGGCTGCCGTACGTGTACTTCACCGTCATCGCCCTGGACGGCATCCAGGACCTGTTCTCCGACCGCACCCTCACCCTGGGACTGCTCGACGCCGACCAGCAGAAGCTCGCCGAGGCGTTACGCCTGCGCTGGGAGCTCAGCCAGCAGTACTGGTCGGCCATCGCCCGGTTCGGCAGCGAGCGCTGGCCCCTGGAGGACCTGCCCTGGCAGACCACCGGACTGCGGCTGGAGTCGGAGTACTTCTCCCTGACCGTCGCGGCCATCCTGGTCCACGACCTGGTCCGCCGGAAGGCCACCGACGACGACCTCACCCGCACCGTCGCCATCATGGAGCGCCTCGCCGACCGCGGCCGCGTCACCAGCCGCATGACCAGGAACGACCCGGTCATCGAGCTGCACAGCCCGGGCGTCACCATGCCGCTCGCCGGCTCCGAACGGTCCGGCTCCCCGCTGCAGTGGCGGATGACCGACTTCTCGGCCCAGCTCCTCAAGCGGATCATCCAGCTCGCGGAGCTCTCCCGGAACATCGACGCGCAGGACCGGCTGCTCCGCCTCGGCGAGCAGGCGTTCGAGCACCTGTGGAACCGGCGGATCGAGGACGGCGAGGGAGCGGGCCTCTGGGACCACGCGGGGGCCGTCTACCCGGACACGCGCGTCGGCAAGCGCCTCTCCTGGAGCATCACCGAACGCGTCACCGAGTGCCTGGTCGCCGCCCGCAACCTCTACGAACAACAGCCCATCCGCAGCCCCGAACTCGCCCAGCTCGCCCGGGACCTGCTCAGCGAGGCCACCCACCTCTTCGGCAAGGAACAGCTGGAGGCCTCCGCGAGTCCCGACGGCAGCCGGGGCCGGGCCATGCGGAGCATAGAAAGCCGCCTGGACCACGCCCGGAGCCTGGTCGACGACCGGCCCGCGACCGCGTTCGCCCTGGCCCTGCCCGTGCTCCAGGAACTCGACACCCTTGCCCAGGCCCGGGGCGCGGCCGCCCAGGAGGTGTGAGCCGTGCTCGTCTTCGCCGCCTCCGACAAAGGGGGCACCGGCCGTTCGGTGACCAGCGCCAACCTGGCCTACCAGCGTGCCCTCGCCGGCGACCACGTGGCCTACGTCGACTTCGACTTCGGCTCGCCCACCGCCGCCGCCGTCTTCGACGTGCCCGGCGCGATGCGCGGCACCGAGGAACGCGGCCTGCACTCCTACCTGGAGGGCTCGGTCACCGAACCGGCCAGGATCGACGTCTGGCGGCAGACCGAGCACCTCCAGCTGCGCGCCCGCCCGAACCAGGCCGGCCGCCTGGTGCTGCTCCCCGGCGACGCCGGCGGCGGCGAGTTCGCCATCGGCGAGGACGCCCTCGAACGGTGCGTCGACCTCCTGCTGCGGCTGCACGGCGAGTTCGACGTGGTCGTCGTCGACCTCAGCGCCGGCCGCAGCTACGCCGTCGACATGGCCCTCGCCGCGACCGCCCACCCCCGGATGCGCTACGTCCCGTTCCGCTGGCTGGTCTTCCACCGCTGGACCCGGCAGCACGTGATCGCCGCCGCCGGACTCGTCCACAAGGACCACGGCATCATCAAGGGCGGCGTCGAACGCGGCCACGACGAGGAGGCGCTGCGGGGCGCCGTCCGCTTCGTCCGGGCCGCCGTACCCGATCCGGACTCGCCGCTGTGGTCCCAGGGAACGCCCGCCCAGGCGGCCTGGATGCAGTCCTGCGACGAGGCGCTGCGCCGGCTCGCCGCGGAACACCGCATCGGCGACAGCGTGGTGCTCGGCGTCGTCCCCCTGGAACCCATCCTGCAGTGGCGCGAACAGCTCATCACCGAAGAGGACGTCCTCTCCACACAGATCGCCAACAAGGAGACACTGGAGGCGCTGGAGGAGATCGCGCGACGGCTCACCGACGACGACCACTGGGGGCGGCCATGACGGAAGCGGTGTTCCGCGAGACGGCCGCCGAACCACGCACCCAGGCGGTGCCCCTGTCCCACCTCTCCCTGGAACTCGGCCACCTCTACATGGAGGACTTCGAGGCCGGCCCCGGGCACCTGCGGCGGCACTTCGAGCGGGTGCGCCCCTGGGCGGAGGCGGCCCGCGCCACCGCCGCCGCCGCGGCCGGCGGCAGG
>NZ_NCTE01000342.1:0-3784 GCF_002114215.1 Streptomyces sp. 13-12-16
CATCCCGCTGCCGCCGCCGGCCGTGGCCGAGCTGTGCCGGGCCGGGCGCACCCCGCTGGACGGCCCGGCGGCCGGCGGCCGGGTCCGGCTGTTCGAGCCCGACTGGCAGGACGACCCGCTGGACTTCCTCGCCGCCGCCTCGGCGGAGTTCGACGCCCTCGGCGTGGTGACCACCGCCCGCCGCTGCCTCGCCGCGATCGAGACGGCCGACCCGGTCCTCTTCGTCGGTGTGGAACTCTCCCGGTGGGAGGGCGACGCCCGCACCCTCCCCCTGAACGCCCTGGGCCGGGCCCTCGGCCGGACCCCCGCACCCTGGCCGGTCAACCTCATCGTCCTGGACATCGCCCAGGACCCGGTCGGCGACTGGCTCCGCACCAGGGTCCGCCCCTTCTACGAACGCTCGCAGTAACCCCCTGAGGGGCGCGGGGCTGTGTCGACGTGCGGCTCCGCCGCGCGGGCGCGACCCACTGCAACGGACCGGCACCCGCCGGACGACGCGCAGCCCCGAACTCTCGCGCGTACCCGCCGCAGCCGGGGAGCCCCCCGAATGTCAGCGGCTTAAGCTAGGTTCGTTGGCTGGCGATGTACGGAGGGGCGATACAAGTGAGCGCTGGCACCGCGGCGACCGGACAGGTCGAGCACATGCTGCGCCAGGTGACGCCCGGGCGTTACGACGCGTACGAGGCACTGCTGCGCGCCCTCGCGACCCCCGCCTCCGGCCAGGTCTGGATGCTGCTCTGGCACGGCCAGGCCGGCTCCCCGGACGCCCAGTACGGGAACATGGAGGTCGACGGCCTCGGCTACGCGCCCTGCGTCACCTCCGCCCAGGAACTGTCCGCCAGCGGCTGGAACCGGTCGTACGAGGTGGTCGACGGCCTCGAAGTGGCCCGCGCGCTCTACCCCGACCACTACGGCCTCTGGCTCAATCCGCACGCCCCCGGCGGCGGCGTCGGCATCCCCTGGCTGGACCTGCGCCGGATCGCCGGCGGCCTGGACCGTCAGCCCGCCGGACCGCTGCGGCTGTCCGAACCGGCCATCGAGATCCCGCAGTTCTACGCCCTCCTCGCGCAGAACGCCCACCGCACCCCGGCCGTCCGCGCCCTGCGCCGCGCCTGGGTGCAGCCCGCGCTGGGCGCCCCGTACCTCGCCATCGGCCTGGACGTGTACGACACCTCCCCGCCCGCCGTGGACGCCGTACGCGCGATGATGCGGCAGTCCCTCGGCGCGGTCCCGGACGGACTGCCCGTGTCGACCGTCGCGATGTCCGACGAGCACGACCCGGTCGCGATGTGGCTGCGCGTCAACTCCCGCCCGTTCTACGACCGCGAGGCCCACGGCGCCGCGCCGTCCCCCGCCGCGGCCTACGGCTACCCGCCCGCGCACCGGGGCTGACCGGCCCGGACACCGTCGTGGTGACGGAGCGTCACTGTCCATCAGGTGGACAGTGGCGCGATCCGGAACCGATGCGTCCGTCCGGCCTGTCGCACACCGCTGGTTTCGCGCCACATTTTCGGCCATGCGCACTCAGCGACAACTCGTTGACCGCCTGTCACCTGCGGTTTCACTCATTCTTCACGCCGTCCGGCGCCACCTGGGCGACTGTCGGAACGGCGCTTCTGTGTCCGGCAGGTTAAATCCTGACGGGGGGACGCCTGAACCGTCCCTTATGTCAACTGTTCAGATCTCAGGTAGGTATCACCGCTATCCGGACTGTTCCTGACCGACTGTGAACGTCTGTAATGTTCGGCCGGTCAAGATGCATCCACATAGCGGACCCGGAGTGGCCCCAGTATGCGCATATTCAAGTCCCGACCGGCTCGGGCGATCACGGCCGCGGTGGCGGTCGGTCTGATCGCCACGGGCTGCTCCAGCGAACGGGACGCTGACAACGAAAGCGGCGGCGGCAAGAAGGACACCTTCGTCTTCGCCGGTGCAGGTGACCCGGGTTCCCTGGACCCTGCCCTCGCGAGCGACGGTGAAACCTTCCGCGTGACGCGCCAGGCGTTCGAGGCCCTGCTCGAGCACGAGTCCGGCGGCACCAAGCTGGTCGGCGGCCTCGCCGAGACCTGGTCGAGCAACGACGAGGGCACCGTCTGGACCTTCAACCTCCGCAAGGGCGTGAAGTTCCACGACGGCGAGGCGTTCAACGCCGCGGCCGTCTGCGCCAACTACGACCACTGGTTCAACTGGACGGGCACCTACCAGTCCAGCGCGGTCTCCTACTACTGGCAGACCATCATGGGCGGCTTCGCGAAGAACGAGGACAAGGAGACGCCCGAGGCGAACTACAAGTCCTGCACCGCGAAGGACGAGAACACCGCCGTCATCGAGGTCAAGAAGCCCTCCGCCAACCTCCCCGGCGGCTTCTCCCTCCAGGCCCTGGCGATCCACTCGCCGAAGGCCCTCAAGGAGTACGCGAAGGAGGAGGCGACCGCCAAGGGCGACGCCATCACGTACCCCAAGTACAGCCAGGAGGCCGGCACGGTCGCCGGTACCGGCCCGTACAAGATCACGAAGTGGAACAAGGGCAACAAGGAAGTCACCCTTGAGCGCTTCGACGACTACTGGGGCGACAAGGCCAAGATCAAGAACCTGGTCTTCCGCACCATCGACACCGAAGAGGGTCGCCGCCAGGCGCTCCAGGCCGGTGACATCGACGGCTACGACCTCGTCGCCCCGGCCGACGTCAAGACCCTCGAGGACCAGGGCTACGTCGTCCCGACCCGTGGCGTCTTCAACCTCTTCTACGTGGGCATGAGCCAGGAGGCCAACAAGGCCCTCAAGAAGAAGGAAGTCCGCCAGGCGATCGCGCAGGCGATCGACAAGGAGAACCTGGTCAAGACCCAGCTGCCCGAGGGCGGCAAGGTCGCCGACCAGTTCATGCCGGACACCATCGCGGGCTACTCCAAGAACGTCAAGAAGTACCCGTTCGACACCGCCGCGTCCAAGGCGCTCCTCAAGAAGGCCGGTGAGGAGAAGCTCAAGGTCGAGTTCTGCTACCCGACCGAGGTCACCCGCCCGTACATGCCTGCTCCGCAGGACCTGTTCGAGCTGATGAAGGCCGACCTGGAGAAGGCCGGCATCACCGTCACGCCGAAGGCCATGAAGTGGGCCCCGGACTACATCGACGCCACCGAGGCGGGCTCCTGCGACCTGCACATGCTCGGCTGGACCGGTGACTTCAACGACGGCTTCAACTTCATCGGCACCTGGTTCGCCGGGTACGACAAGCAGTGGGGCTTCAAGGACAAGAAGGTCTTCGACGCCGTGAACGCCGGCTCGAAGCTGGGCAAGGCCGACGAGCGCACCGCCGCGTACGAGAAGGCCAACGAGGCCATCATGGAGTACCTCCCCGGTGTTCCGATCTCGTCCTCCCCGCCGGCCATCGCCTTCGCCAAGAACGTGAACCCGCCGAACGTCTCCCCGCTGACGCAGGAAGTCTTCTCCGAGACGTCCTTCAAGTAGGCGAGCAGCGGTAGGAAACCGAAACGGGGGGTCCGCCCGGTCGTCGCAACTCGGCGGCCGGGCGGGTCCATTCATGTAAGACATCACGCAAGAAAGGGGCATGCGGGGTGCTGCGTCTCGTCGTACGAAGACTGCTCCAGCTCATACCCACGCTGCTCGGCCTGTCGGTTCTGCTCTTCCTGTGGCTCGACCGTCTGCCCGGTGGACCCGCCTCAGCGATCCTGGGGGAGAAGGCCACCGAGGCCGAAGTAACGCGCATCAACCGCGCGCTCGGGCTGGACCAGCCCGTCTACGTCCAGTACTGGCGTTTCCTCAAGCG
>NZ_NCTE01000342.1:3794-9804 GCF_002114215.1 Streptomyces sp. 13-12-16
GGGACCCGCCTCAGCGATCCTGGGGGAGAAGGCCACCGAGGCCGAAGTAACGCGCATCAACCGCGCGCTCGGGCTGGACCAGCCCGTCTACGTCCAGTACTGGCGTTTCCTCAAGCGCATCGTCGAACTCGACCTGGGTACCTCCACCCAGACCGGACAGCCGGTGTGGGACGAGTTCGTCCTGCGCTTCCCCGCGACCGTGGAGCTGTCCCTCCTCGCGATCCTCATCGCCGTGGCCGTCGGCGTCCCGCTCGGTTACTTCGCGGCCCGCAACCGAGGCGGCTGGCTCGACGTCACGTCCGTCTCCGGCTCGCTCGTCGGCATCTGCATCCCGGTCTTCTTCCTGGCTCTGCTCCTGAAGCAGATCTTCGCCGTCAACCTCGGCATCTTCCCCGCCTTCGGGCGCCAGGACACCGGCATCAACGCCACCGACGTGACCGGCTTCGCCGTCCTGGACGGCATCCTCACCGGGGAGTTCGACGCCTCCTGGGACGCGATCATGCACCTGATCCTGCCCTCCGTCGCCCTGGCCTCCATCCCGCTCGCCGTCATCGTGCGCATGACCCGCGCCAGCGTTCTCGAGGTGCAGGACGAGGACTACGTCCGCACCGCCGAGGCCAAGGGCCTCAAGCGGAGCGTCATCCGCGGCCGGCACGTGCTGCGCAACGCGATGCTCCCCGTGGTGACCGCGGTCGGCCTGCTCACGGGCTCCCTGCTGTCCGGCGCGGTCCTGACCGAGTCCGTGTTCTCCTTCGGTGGCATCGGCTCCTTCATCCGGACCGCCATCGACGGCCGCGACTACCCCGTGCTCGTCGGTTTCATCATGTTCATCGCGCTGATATACGTCCTGATCAACCTGCTGGTGGACCTCGCGTACAGCCTCATCGACCCGAGAGTGCGGGTGCACTGACATGAGTGTCGCCACCAAGACCGACAAGATCCAGCGCCTCGCGGAACTGGCCGCCACCAAGGAGACCAGCACCGGCGCCAGCCTCTGGCGGGAGGCCTTCCGCCGCCTCAAGCGCAGCAAGATGGCGATCATCGGCGCGGTCGTCATCGCCCTGTTCGTCGTCCTCGCGATCGTCGGGCCCTACATCGCCCCGCACTCCCCGACCGCCCAGACCTGGCGGAACGAGGTCTTCCCCAACCGGGGCGAGTTCGTCGGCGCACGCGGCGAGAACTGGTTCGGGCTCGACCACCTCGGCCGGGACATGTTCTCCCGCATGCTGGTCGGAGCCCGCCAGACGCTGCTCGTCGGCGTCGTCGCCACGCTGATCGGCCTGGTCATCGGCTTCGTGATCGGCGGCCTCGCCGGCGCCTTCGCCACCCTCGGCGGCGACACCGGCAAGCGGATCGACTCCGTCATCATGCGTTTCATCGACATGATGCTGGCGCTGCCCTCGCTGCTGCTCGCGGTGTCCATCGCCGCGGTCATGGGGCAATCACTGACCACCGTGATGATCGCCGTCGGTGTCGTCCAGATCCCGGTGTTCGCCCGGCTGCTGCGCGGCTCCATGCTCGCCCAGGGCAGCGCGGAGTACGTGCTCGCCGCCCAGTCCCTCGGTGTGCGCAAGCGGCGCATCGTCCTCTCGCAGATCGTGCCCAACTCGCTCAGCCCGGTGATCGTGCAGGCCACGCTCTCCCTGGCCACCGCGATCATCGAGGCGGCCGCCCTGTCCTACCTGGGCCTCGGCAACCCCGACCCGGCCATCCCCGAGTGGGGCGTCATGCTCACCCAGGCGCAGCGGTTCTTCGACAACGCGCCGATGATGGCGGTCTACCCCGCCGTCGGCATCATCATCACCGCCCTCGGCTTCACCCTCCTCGGCGAGGCCATGCGGGAAGCCCTCGACCCGAAGCTGAGGGGCTGAACCACCATGTCTCTGCTCAATGTCGACGAACTGACCATCACCTTCGGCGGCCGTGGCCGCAAGGAGTCCCGGGCGGTCGACGGCGTCTCCTTCGAGGTCGACCAGGGCCAGGTCGTGGGCCTGGTCGGTGAGTCCGGCTGCGGAAAGTCCGTCACCTCCCTGGCCCTGATGGGCCTGCTCCCGAGCAAGGGCGTCACCATCGGCGGCCGTGCCGAGTTCGACGGCGCGGACCTGTTCACGATGAGCCCGTCCGCCCGCCGCGACCTGCGCGGCAGCGAAATGGCGATGATCTTCCAGGACCCGCTGTCCTCGCTCAACCCGGTCGTGCCGATCGGCGTGCAGGTCACCGAGATCCTGGAGCGCCACCGGGGGATGAAGGGCGAGGCCGCCCGCAAGGAGGCCGCCCACCTGCTGGACCGGGTCGGCATCCCCGACCCGACCCGGCGGCTCAAGGAGTACCCGCACCAGCTCTCCGGCGGTATGCGCCAGCGCGCGCTGATCGCCATGGCGGTGGCCTGCGCCCCCCGCATGCTCATCGCCGACGAGCCCACCACGGCCCTCGACGTGACGATCCAGGCGCAGATCCTGGAGCTGCTCAAGGAACTGGTGGACCAGGAGGGCACCGCCCTGCTGATGATCACCCACGACCTCGGTGTGGTCGCCGGCCTCTGCGACCAGGTCAACGTGCTCTACGCGGGCAAGACCGTGGAGTCCGCCGGGCGCCGTGAGCTGTTCGCCCACCCGACCCACCCCTACGCGCACGGACTGCTGGGTTCCATCCCGCGGCTGGACGCTCCCCGGGGCGAGCCCCTCAAGCCCATCCGGGGCTCCATCAACGACCGCATCGCCTGGGCCGACGGCTGCGCCTTCGCGCCCCGCTGCGACCGGTACGAGATGGGCTGCCTGACCGGCACCCCGCAGCTCACCGAGCCGCGTGCGGCCGGCCACCAGGTGCGGTGCGTCAACCCCGTACTCGACGACGCGAAGGCCGAGGAGGTCACCGCATGAGCCTGCTCGAACTGGACGGCGTCAAGGTCCACTTCCCCATCAAGAAGGGCATCTTCGTCGACCGCACGGTCGGTCACGTCTACGCCGTGGACGGGGTGTCCCTGAAGGTCGAGGCCGGCGAGACCTACGGTCTGGTCGGCGAGTCCGGCTGCGGCAAGACCACCCTCGGGCGGTCCGTGCTGCGGCTGGTGGACATCACCGAGGGCTCCGTCGTCCTCGACGGCACCGACCTGGCGAAGCTGCCCGGCGAGGAGATGCGCCGCTTCCGGCGCCGGCTCCAGATGGTCTTCCAGGACCCGCTGGGCTCGCTCAACCCCCGGCAGAACATCGAGTCGATCCTGTCCGAGGGCATGGTCGCCCACGGCATCGGCAAGGACCAGGAGGAGCGCCGGGAGAAGATCAAGTCGATCCTGGACAAGGTCGGCCTGCCCTCCAACGCGCTCTCGCGCTACCCGCACGAGTTCTCCGGCGGCCAGCGCCAGCGCATCGGCATCGCCCGCGCGCTCGTCCTCGAACCCGACGTGATCATCTGCGACGAGCCGGTCTCCGCGCTCGACGTGTCGGTCCAGGCCCAGGTCATCAATCTGCTGGACGAGCTCCAGGAGGAACTCGGCCTGACCTATGTGGTGATCGCCCACGACCTCGCGGTGGTCCGGCACATCTCCGACACGATCGGCGTGATGTACCTGGGCTCGCTGGTCGAGGAGGCGCCGAGCGACGCGCTGTACGCCGAGCCGAAGCACCCGTACACCAAGGCCCTGATGTCGGCCGTGCCGGTGCCGGACCCGGAGGTGGAGGACAGGCGCGAGCGCATCCTGCTCACCGGCGACCTGCCCTCCCCGGCCAACCCGCCCAGCGGCTGCCGCTTCCACACCCGCTGCCCGTGGGCCCAGGCCGAGCGGTGCTCGACCGAACGGCCCGAGCTGCGGGACCTCGGCGGTGGCCACCGGGTGGCCTGCCACTTCGCCGAGGAGATCGAGTCGGGGAAGCTGGCGCTGACCCGGCCCACCGGCATCGAGGCCGTCAAGGAGAGCGAAGGCGTGGTGGTCGAGCGGACCGAGGAGGAGGCGGAGGTTCCCGCCGCACTCCTGCCGGCCGACTCGACGACCAAGCCGGACGCCGCGGCGGTCAAGGAGAAGGTGCCGTCGGCGGTCAAGGAGAAGGTGCCGTCGGCCACCGAGGAGAAGGCGTCGTCGGCGGTCAAGGAGAAGGCGTCGTCGGCCAGCGAGGAGAAGGCGTCGCCGGCGGCCGAGGCCCCGGGCGACCGGACGGCCGACGCCGTCGCGAAGGACGGCGACGCCCTCGCGAAGGACAGCGGCGCCGCGGGACCGGACGCGTCCGGCAAGGAGAAGAAGCAGGACAAGACCGGCTGACGGACCGCCGTCCTTCCCGGGGCCTCGCACGGCTCCGCTGAAAGGTTGCGGACAGCAAGTTCACACCGCCCCTCGCCTTGGTTTGCAAGGCGAGGGGTTCTTGTTGGGTGAGAATATGAGGGTGCTCCAGCAACTGTTCAGTCCGTCCGTCCTGCATACGCTCGACCTGATCGGCATCTTCGTCTTCGCGATCTCCGGCGCCCTGCTGGCCGTCCGCAAGAACTTCGACGTCTTCGGCATCGCCGTACTCGCCGAGGTCACCGCGCTCGGCGGCGGGCTCTTCCGCGACCTGGTCATCGGCGCCGTACCGCCCGCCGCCTTCACGGACCTGGGGTACTTCGTCACCCCGCTGCTCGCCACGGTCCTGGTGTTCTTCCTCCACCCGCACGTGGAACGCATCCAGACCGGCGTCAACGTCTTCGACGCGGCCGGCCTCGGCCTGTTCTGCGTCGTCGGCACGACCAAGGCGTACGACCACGGCCTCGGCCTGACCGCCTCCGCCTGTCTGGGCCTGGCCACCGCGGTCGGCGGCGGTGTGCTGCGCGACGTGCTCGCCAACGAGGTGCCGTCACTGCTGCGCTGGGACCGCGACCTGTACGCCGTCCCGGCCGTCGTCGGCGCCGCCCTGACCGCGCTGTGCATCCGCTACGACGTGCTGAACGCGGGGACCAGCGGCGTCGCCGTGGTCACGGCCTTCGTGCTGCGGCTGCTCGCGATGCGCTACCACTGGCGGGCTCCCCGCGCGTGGCACCGCCGTTCGACGGTCCAGGAGGAGTAGTCCACCGGGGCACACCGACAAAGCTACCGCTTAGTATTATCTTCTTGTACTGTTCAGCCATGCCAGAAGCAGCCTCCGCCCAGCCCGTCAGGGCCACCATCGGCGCCAGTGAGTTCGACCGCGACACCGCGCTCACCCCCCGCGCGCCCGGCGTCTACGACATCGACCTCTCCGCCGGCTGGACGATCATCAACGCCGTCAACGGCGGCTACCTGCTGGCGGTCCTGGGCCGCGCGCTCGCGGACGCCCTGCCGCACGCCGACCCGTTCACCATCTCCGCGCACTACCTGACCGCCTCCCAGCCGGGCCCGGCGGTCGTCCGCACCGAGACCGTGCGCACCGGACGGACCCTGTCGACCGGCCAGGCCTCCCTGTTCCAGTTCGACGAGCGGGGCGACGAGGTGGAGCGCATCCGCGTCCTCGCCTCCTACGGCGACCTGGACTCCCTGCCCGACGACGTCCGTACGACGGCCCGGCCGCCCGCGATACCGCCGATGGAGCAGTGCTTCGGCGCGGAGGACGGCCCCACCCCGGTCGACGGCAGCTCCGCCATCACCGAGCGCCTGATGCTCAAGCTCGACCCCTCGACCCTGGGATGGGCGCTCGGACAGCCCTCCGGCAAGGGGGAGATGCGGGCCTGGTTCGGGCTCGCCGACGGCCGGGACCCCGACCCGCTCTCGCTGCTCCTCGCGGTGGACGCCCTGCCGCCGACCGCCTTCGAACTGGGCCTGTCCGGGTGGGTCCCCACGGTGGAGCTGACCGTCCACGTCCGCCGCCGCCCGGCCCCGGGCCCGCTGCGCGTCTCGATCACCACCCGCAACCTCGCCGGCGGCTTCCTGGAGGAGGACGCAGAGGTCTGGGACAGCGAGGACCGCCTGGTGGCCCAGTCCCGCCAGCTGGCCCGGGCCCGCCTTTAGCCCCTCTGGGGGAGGGCAGGGGCGGCGGGGGCGAGAAACCCCTCACCCGCCCCCCCCCACCCC
>NZ_NCTE01000342.1:9997-12968 GCF_002114215.1 Streptomyces sp. 13-12-16
CCTCCAGGAACAGCGACGCGGTCCCCAGCATCTGGTCCACGTACAGCTGGGCCAGCATCGCCAGATCCTCCTCCCCCCACCCCGCGGACACCGGATCCTCCGCCAGCGCCTCCGCCACCTCCACGGCGAACAGCGCCAGCTGATCCCGTATCGCCGCCCGCACCACCTGCACCCCGCCGTGCCGCTCCCGGGCGATGAACCGCACGTGCGCCGGATGCGCGTCGACGTGCCCCGCGATCAACTCGACGGCCCGCGCGATGCGTTCCTCGCCGTCCCCGGTCGTGGACACGATCGTCCGGATCATCGGATGCAGACTGCCCAGCGCCTCCTCGACCAGCGCCACCCCCAGATCCTCGATGGACCGGAAGTGCCGGTAGAAGGCGGTCGGCGCCACTCCCACCGCACGGGTGACCTCACGCAGCCCCAGGCTGCTCAGGCTCTGCTCCTCCAGCAGCTCCAGCGCCGCGTCGAGCAGCGCCCGCCGGGTCTTCTGCTTCTGGGCCTGCCGGACGCCGAGGGTGTGACTCATGCCATGCAGTTAACAACTGTTCTCCGTAGTTGGGAAGTCATGGACCGCGCTAGCCTGGGAACTCAGTGAACAACTGTAACCACAATCGTTCACCGAATCTGGGGGATCCACCCATGCTGTTCCTCGTCGCGGCGCTGCTCCTGCTGGGCGTCGTCCTGGGCGCCGTCGTCCACGCCCCGCTCTCCTTCTCCCTCGTCGCCGGTGCCGTCATCGTCGTGTGGCTCGGCGTCTTCGCCCTGCGCGAGCGCCACGGCCGCGGACGCCGCGGCCCGGCGCACTGACCCGCACCAGGCCGTTCGAACCCCGTCACCCCGTCCCTCCGACCGTGGGAGCCGATCATCATGCACCTGACCGCACCGGCCGCCCGACGCACCGGTTTCCGTGACGCCGACGGCATGGCCGTCGCGTCCTTCGTCCTGGGCCTGCTGGGCCTGCTCGTCCTCAACGTCGTCCTCGGCCCGACCGCCATCGTGCTGGCGGCCGTGGCGCTGTGGCGGGGCACGGCCCGACGCGGCCGGGCCTTCCTGGGTCTCGGACTCGGCGTCGCCGACCTCCTCGTCCTCGCCGCGTTCGTCCAGGCGGACGGCACGATCTCGTGGAGCTTCTGAGCGGGCGGCGCATCCCGGCCAACCGCGATCCGTGGCCGCTGCACGGGGCCCCGTAGAATCGGCCCCACCATGGCTTACCTCGACCACGCCGCGACCACCCCGATGCTTCCCGAGGCGGTCGAGGCGCTCACCGCGCACCTGGGCGTCACCGGCAACGCCTCCTCCCTCCACGCGGCCGGCCGCCGCGCCCGGCGCACCGTCGAGGAGGCCCGCGAGACCCTCGCCGAGGCCCTCGGCGCCCGGCCCAGCGAGATCGTGTTCACCTCCGGTGGCACCGAGGCCGACAACCTCGCCGTGAAGGGGCTCTACTGGTCCCGCCGCGCCGCGGACCCCGCCCGCACCCGGGTCCTCGCCGGCCCCGTCGAGCACCACGCCGTCCTCGACGCCGTCCACTGGCTCGGCGAGCACGAGGGCGCCACCGTCGAGTACCTGCCGGTCGACTCACACGGCCGGGTCCACCCGGACGCCCTGCGCGAGGCCATCGCCCGCAACCCCGACGACGTCGCCCTCGCCACCGTCATGTGGGCCAACAACGAGATCGGGACGATCCTGCCGGTCCGCGAACTGGCGGAGGCCGCCGCCGAGTTCGGCGTGCCGCTGCACTCCGACGCGGTCCAGGCCTTCGGTCAGGTCCCGGTGGACTTCGCCGCGTCGGGGCTCGCCGCGATGACCGTGTCCGGCCACAAGATCGGCGGCCCGTACGGCATCGGCGCGCTGCTCCTGGGCCGCGAGCACACCCCCGTGCCCGTGCTCCACGGCGGCGGCCAGGAACGCCACGTCCGCTCCGGCACCCTCGACGTCCCCGCCGTCGCCTCCTTCGCGACCGCCGGGCGGCTCGCCGCCGAGCAGCAGGAGTGGTTCGCCCGGGAGATCGGCAGGCTCCGCGACGACCTGGTCACCGCGGTCCGCGAGGCCGTCCCGGACGCCGTCCTCGGCGGCGACCCCGCGCCCGGGGGACGTCTTCCGGCCAATGCGCACTTCACCTTCCCCGGCTGCGAGGGCGACTCCCTGCTGCTCCTGCTGGACGCGCAGGGCATCGAGTGCTCCACCGGATCCGCCTGCACCGCCGGCGTCGCCCAGCCCAGCCACGTCCTCCTGGCCACCGGGGTGGATCCCGACCTCGCCCGCGGGACCCTGCGCTTCTCCCTGGGCCACACCTCCACGGAGGCCGACGTGGAGGCCGTGGCCAAGGCCATCGGCCCGGCGGTGGAACGAGCCCGCGCGGCGGGACTGAGCTAGCCCGTCGTGGCCGAAGGGCTGGGGCGAGCCCGCTCCGTGCGGGCGCGGCGGACCAGCTTCAGGTAGCGGTCCCAGTCCCAGTGGGGGCCCGGGTCGGTGTGGTCCGTGCCCGGGACCTCGACGTGGCCGATGATGTGGTCGCGGTCGACCGGGATGTCGTAGCGGGCGCATATTCGGGCCGTGAGGCGGGCCGACGCCTCGTACATCTCGTCCGTGAAGTCCTCGGGGCGGTCCACGAAGCCCGCGTGCTCGATGCCGACGCTGCGCTCGTTGTAGTCGCGGTTGCCCGCGTGGTACGCCACGTCCAGCTCGCGGATCATCTGGGTGACGCGGCCGTCCTGGCCCACGATGTAGTGCGAGGCGGCCTTGTGATCCGGGTTCTGGAACGCCTGCACCGCGCTGTCGAAGCTGCCCTGGGTGACATGGACGATCACCGTGTCGACGCCGAAGTCGTCCGGCCGGTCCGCGCGGCGCCAGTTGGCGTCCGAGGCCGCCACCCAGCGGGCGCCCGCGTAGTCCACCACGCCCGGCTCGCGCGGCTTCTCGACGCCCGGCAGGCGCCACCACAGCCGCGCCAGCTCGTCCCGCGCCAGCG
>NZ_NCTE01000343.1 GCF_002114215.1 Streptomyces sp. 13-12-16
CGGGGCCTGCGGGTCCGGCGGAACCTCCGCGCCCGGGTCCGGCTCCGGGCGGGCCCGGGACGTCGGGGCCGGCCCAGGGCCCCGCTCGGGCGCCGTGAGCAGCCCCGGCTCCGGACCAGGCGCGGAGCCGGAACAGGGCCCGGTTCCGGCTCAAGCCCGGATTCCGCTTCAGGACTGCGTTCCGCATCAGGCTCGGGTGCCGGTGCCGGTGCCGGTGCCGGTGCCGGTGCCGGTGTCGGGCTCGGGCGCCGGCGCTGTGCCCGGCTACGCCCCCGCGGTCCCGGCCGCCCCCGCGGCATCCTCCGTGCCCTCCGGCTTCTCCGCCGGTGTGCCCTCCAGCAGCACGGTGAGGAGTCGTACCGCACCTCGCTTGTGCAGTGGGTCGTTGCCGTTGCCGCACTTGGGGGACTGGATGCAGGAGGGGCAGCCGGCGTCGCACTCGCAGGAGGCGATGGCCTGGCGGGTGGCGGTGAGCCAGGCGCGGGCGGTGCGGAAGGCGCGCTCCGCGAAGCCCGCGCCGCCCGGATGGCCGTCGTAGACGAAGACCGTGGGCAGCAGCGTGTCGGGGTGCAGCGGGACCGAGACGCCGCCGATGTCCCAGCGGTCGCAGGTCGCGAAGAGCGGCAGCATGCCGATCGACGCGTGCTCGGCGGCGTGCAGGGCACCACCGAGGATCTCCGGGGTGATCCGGGCCCGGTCCAGCTGGTCCTCGGTGACCGTCCACCACACCGCGCGGGTGCGCAGCGTGCGAGGAGGGAGGTCGAGCTTCGTCTCGCCCAGTACTTCGCCGGTGATGACCCGCCGGCGGAGGAAGGAGACCACTTGGTTGGTGACCTCGACGGAGCCGTAGCACAGGCGGCCGTCGCCCCACGGGATCTCGCTGTCCGTCTCCAGCACGGAGACCGACGTCGTGTCCCGGGCCACCGTCGTGTACGTCGGGGTGGCCCGCTCGACCAGGGCCACGGAGTCCTCCAGGTCGAGCGAGCGGACGAGATACGTCAGGCCCTGGTGCAGGTGGACCGCGCCCTCGTGGACGCTCGTGTGGGCCGCGCCCGCGTCGACCGTGCCGAGCAGCCTGCCCGTGCCGGCCTCGACGACCTGGACCGGCCGGCCGCCCTGCCCCCGGATGTCGGTCAGGTCGGCGGCCCGCTCCCGGCGGGTCCAGTGCCAGGCCCTGGTCCGCCGGCGCAGCAGCTTCGCGGCCTCCAGTTGCGGGAGCAGCTCCTCGGCGGCCGGGCCGAACAGGTCCAGGTCCTCCTCGGTCAGCGGCAGTTCCTCGGCCGCCGCGCACAGGTGCGGGGCGAGCACGTAGGGGTTGTCGGGGTCGAGGACGGTGGACTCCACGGGCCGGTCGAATAGGGCCTCCGGGTGGTGGACGAGGAAGGTGTCCAGGGGATCGTCGCGGGCGACCAGGACGGCGAGGGCGCCCCGCCCGGACCGCCCCGCGCGCCCGGCCTGCTGCCACAGGGAGGCCCGGGTGCCCGGATAACCGGCGATGACCACGGCGTCCAGGCCGGAGACGTCCACGCCGAGTTCGAGGGCGTTCGTCGCCGCGAGACCGAGCAGTTCGCCGGAGTGCAGGGCGCGTTCCAGGGCGCGGCGCTCCTCGGGGAGGTAGCCGCCCCGGTACGCCGCGACACGCCGGGCCAGCGAGCGGTCGACCTCGGCGAGGCGTTCCTGGGCGATCACGGAGATCAGTTCGGCGCCGCGTCGGGAGCGTACGAAGGTGACCGAGCGGATGCCCTGCACGGTGAGGTCGGTCAGCAGGTCGGCGGCCTCGGCGGTGGCCGTACGGCGGACCGGTGCGCCCTTCTCGCCGTGCAGCTCGGTCAGCGGCGGCTCCCAGAGGGCGAACACCAGTTCACCGCGCGGTGAGGCGTCGTCGGCCACCTCCACGACCGGCACACCGGTGAGGCGGCGGGCGGCGACCGCGGGCTCGGCGGCGGTCGCGGAGGCCAGCAGGAACACGGGGGAGGCGCCGTAGCGGGCGCACAGGCGGCGCAGCCGGCGCAGCACCTGGGCGACGTGCGAGCCGAAGACGCCCCGGTAGGTGTGGCACTCGTCGACGACGACGTACTTCAGCGACTTGAGGAAGGAGGACCAGCGGGGGTGGGCCGGCAGGATGCCCCGGTGCAGCATGTCCGGGTTGGTCAGCACGTAGTTGGCGTACTGGCGGATCCACTCGCGCTCCTCGAACGGCGTGTCGCCGTCGTGGACGGCCGCGCGCACCGAATGGCCCAGTGGTTGTGAAAGTTCCTTCACGGACCGGCACTGGTCCGCCGCGAGGGCCTTCGTGGGGGCCAGGTACAGGGCGGTCGCGCCACGGCCGTTCGGGGCCTCGGCGCCGTCCAGGAGTGCGGACAGGACGGGCATGAGGTACGCAAGGGACTTGCCGGACGCGGTGCCGGTGGCGACCACGACGGACTCGCCGTCCAGGGCGTGCTCGGCGGCGCGTGCCTGGTGGGCCCAGGGGTGTTCGACGCCCGCGGCCCGCACGGCGGCGAGGACCTCCGGACGGATCCGGTCCGGCCAGACGGCATGGCGACCCCCGCGCGGGGGCAAGTGCTCCGTATGAGTGATGCGCGAAGCCCGGTTCGGTCCGGACGCGAGCCGGTCCAGGACCGCGCCCGGGGCGGGCCCGGACGGGAGGTCCGTCGGGGGTCGATCGGATCGGTGATTCTTGGCCATCGGCACCGAGTGTGTCACTGGCGTGACGGACAATGGGGCCAAGGCGTCGTGCACGCCTGCCGGTAAGTGATTGAATGCCATCGCGGCTGGCGAACCGTCCCGGGGGCTGAGCCGAGATGCCCCAAGGGCGACCGCTCGATAGCTAGGTGCTGGAGGATCCGTGGACCTGTCCCTGTCGACCGAAACCATGGGCGATCGCACGATCGTCAGGGTCGGTGGCGAAATCGACGTATATACCGCGCCCAAGCTGCGCGAGCAGTTGGTCGAGCTGGTGAACGACGGCAGTTTCCACCTTGTCGTCGACATGGAAGGCGTGGACTTCCTCGACTCCACCGGACTCGGCGTGCTGGTCGGCGGCCTGAAGCGCGTCCGTGCCCATGAGGGCTCACTGCGCCTGGTCTGCAACCAGGAGCGTATTCTCAAGATCTTCCGCATTACCGGCCTCACCAAGGTGTTCCCGATTCACACCTCGGTCGAGGAAGCGGTGGCGGCCACCGACTGACCACCCCGCTCCCGGGCCGCGTGCCCGGGTGGCGGAAGAGAACCATGAGGAGGGCCGGGCTTTCGGCGGCCCGGCCTCTCCACAGCACGCCCGTAGTCGCGAGGGGGATGCATGGCCACCGTCGAACTCCGCTTCAGCGCGCTGCCCGAGCACGTCAGGACCGCCCGGCTCGTGGCGGCGGCGGTGGCGCGCAGGGCCGGAGTGGACGAGGCCGTCCTCGACGAGGTCAGACTCGCCGTCGGCGAGGCCTGCACCCGCGCCGTGGGACTGCACCGGAACGGCGGCATCTCGGCCCCCGTGAAGGTGCTGCTGATCGAGGAGGAGAAGCAGTTCTCCATCGAGGTCGGCGACGAGGCGCCCCACGCGACCCCCGGCGAGCGGGCGCCCGGTGACGCCCCGGGCGACGCCGACGCGGAGACCGAGGAGGACGAGATGGGCCTCGCGGTCATCAGCGGACTCGTCGACGACGTCGAGGTCAGCGCGGGGCGGCAGGGCGGATCGATCCGCATGAGGTGGCCCACCGTGCCGCCGGCCACCCTCCTCGCCTGACCGCTTCACCCGGACGGCGACCGTTTTTCCGAAGGGCCCCCTCGTGGGGCCCTTCGTCATGTGCGGGTGTCAGTGCCCGCGCTTACAGTGGTCTCGTGCGGTTGAT
The DNA here is from genome assembly GCF_002114215.1 of Streptomyces sp. 13-12-16. Lineage (GTDB taxonomy): Bacteria > Actinomycetota > Actinomycetes > Streptomycetales > Streptomycetaceae > Streptomyces. The sequence goes on from NZ_NCTE01000343.1 coordinate 3,846, forward strand.
CGCGTGAATTCGTTCACGACCGGCCGTGCCATGGAAATGCGATCACGTGAATGCTCCAAAGGCATTACCGATTTCCGGTCGCCGACCACCGGCGATCATTAAGGAAGAGTGCGTGCAGGACATTTACATTTCACGCGCACTGTTTTGATCAGCTTCCGGTACCTACAATCCCGTCCACATCTTGAGCTCAGCCCAAGCGTCAAGGAGGACGAATGGCGGGGCTTTCTCTCACACAAGAGTCGGGCCAGTCCACATCCCTCGCAGCCGCCGTGCTGACCGACGACAACCGCCTGCTCGTGGTGGTCATCGGCGTCGTCGCGCTGGCGGCACTGGTGGTCGCCGGAGTCCTGGTGCGCCAGGTTCTCGCGGCCGGTGAGGGCACCGACGGCATGAAGAAGATCGCGGCAGCGGTCCAGGAGGGCGCGAACGCCTATCTGGCCCGTCAGCTGCGCACCCTCGGCGTATTCGCCGTGATCGTGTTCTTCCTGCTCATGCTGCTGCCCGCGGACGACTGGAATCAGCGTGCCGGGCGGTCGGTGTTCTTCTTGATCGGAGCGGCGTTCTCGGCGGCCACCGGCTATATCGGTATGTGGCTCGCCGTGCGCAGCAATGTGCGGGTCGCCGCGGCGGCGCGCGAAGCGACTCCGGCCGAGGGCGAGCCGGAAAAGGATCTCACCGCCGTCTCGCACAAAGCGATGAAGATCGCTTTCCGTACGGGCGGCGTCGTCGGCATGTTCACCGTCGGCCTCGGCCTGCTGGGCGCCTCCTGCGTGGTGCTGGTGTACGCGGCCGATGCCCCGAAGGTGCTCGAAGGGTTCGGTCTCGGGGCCGCGCTGATCGCGATGTTCATGCGGGTCGGCGGTGGCATCTTCACCAAGGCCGCCGACGTCGGCGCCGACCTGGTCGGCAAGGTCGAGCAGGGCATTCCGGAGGACGATCCGCGCAATGCCGCGACCATCGCCGACAACGTGGGCGACAACGTCGGCGACTGCGCGGGCATGGCGGCCGACCTGTTCGAGTCGTACGCCGTGACCCTGGTGGCCGCGCTGATCCTGGGCTCGGCGGCGTTCGGTGACGCCGGGCTCGCCTTCCCGCTGCTGGTGCCCGCCATCGGTGTCCTCACCGCGATGGCCGGCATCTTCGCGGTGGCCCCGAGGCACGCCGACCGCAGCGGCATGAGCGCGATCAACCGGGGGTTCTTCATCTCCGCGCTGATCTCCCTCGTCCTGGTCGCGATCGCCGTGTTCGTCTACCTGCCGTCGTCGTACGCCGATCTCGACGGCGTCACCGACGAGGCGATCCTGGGCAAGGACGGCGACCCGCGGATCCTCGCGCTCGTCGCGGTGGCCATCGGTATCGTGCTCGCCGCCCTCATCCAGCAGCTCACCGGCTACTTCACCGAGACCACCCGGCGCCCCGTGCGGGACATCGGCAAGACCTCGCTCACCGGCCCGGCCACCGTCGTCCTCTCCGGCATCTCGATCGGTCTCGAATCCGCCGTCTACACCGCCCTGTTGATCGGCCTCGGCGTGTACGGGGCGTTCCTGCTCGGCGGTACGTCGATCATGCTGGCGCTGTTCGCGGTGGCGCTGGCCGGCACCGGACTGCTCACCACGGTCGGTGTGATCGTCGCGATGGACACCTTCGGCCCGGTCTCCGACAACGCGCAGGGCATCGCCGAGATGTCCGGTGACGTGGAGGGCGCGGGCGCCCAGGTGCTCACCGACCTGGACGCGGTCGGCAACACCACCAAGGCCATCACCAAGGGCATCGCGATCGCCACGGCCGTACTGGCGGCGGCGGCGCTGTTCGGCTCGTACCGGGACGCCATCACCACCGGCGCGAGAGACGTGGGTGAGCGGCTCAGCGGTGAGGGCGCGCCGATGAGCCTGATGATGGACATCTCCCAGCCCAACAACCTCGTCGGCCTGATCGCGGGCGCGGCGGTCGTCTTCCTCTTCTCGGGGCTGGCGATCAACGCGGTGTCGCGGTCGGCGGGTTCGGTGGTCTACGAGGTGCGGCGGCAGTTCCGCGAGAAGCCCGGGATCATGGATTACAGCGAGGAGCCGGAGTACGGCAAGGTCGTCGACATCTGCACCAAGGACGCCCTGCGCGAACTCGCCACGCCCGGACTGCTCGCCGTGATGGCGCCCATCTTCATCGGGTTCACGCTCGGCGTCGGTGCCCTGGGTGCCTTCCTCGCGGGCGCGATCGGCGCGGGCACCCTGATGGCGGTGTTCCTCGCCAACTCCGGTGGCGCCTGGGACAACGCGAAGAAACTCGTCGAGGACGGCCACCACGGCGGCAAGGGCAGTGAGGCCCATGCGGCCACCGTCATCGGCGACACCGTCGGCGACCCCTTCAAGGACACCGCCGGACCCGCGATCAACCCCCTGCTGAAGGTGATGAACCTGGTGGCGCTGCTCATCGCGCCCGCGGTCATCAAGTTCTCCTACGGCGCGGACAAGAGCGTCGGGATGCGGGTGCTCGTCGCGGTCCTGGCGCTGCTCGTCATAGTCGGCGCGGTGTACGTGTCCAAGCGGCGCGGCATCGCGGTGGAGGACGAGGACGACTCCGAGCCGGAGCCCAAGTCGGCCGATCCGGCGGTGGTTTCCTAGAGCCGGACGGCGGACACCTGATCAAGGTGCGGGCGGGCAGCGCGTATTGACGCGCCGCCCGCCCTTTCCCCGCGCGTGGGGCCCATGCCGTGAGCCTTCTCTCGCGTGGTGCAAATGGCTTCAAAAGTTCCTTATCGGATGTGCGACGGGTGGGTGTAGGCCATCCGGCGTGTATGTTCCGGGGCCGAAGGCCATGGAAGGGACCAATCCGGTGAACAAGAAGCTCGCGGCCGCACTGTCCGGCGGTGCGGTACTGGTACTGGCGCTGACGGGATGCGGCGGCGACGACAACAACGAGAAGCTGGACGCCTGGGCGAAGCAGGTCTGCGACGCGGTGAAGCCGCAGGCCGAGAAGATCAAGTCGGCCAACGCCGCGATCCAGAAGGAGACCTCGGACAACAGCACGCCGGAAGAGGTCCAGAAGGCCGACTCGAAGGCCTTCCAGGACATGTCCGACGCCTACAAGGCGATCGGCGCCGCCGTGGACAAGGCCGGGGCGCCGGACGTCGAGGACGGGGAGAAGAAGCAGACGGACGCGGTCAAGGAGCTCAACGACATCTCCGCGTCGTACGCCTCGCTGAAGAAGCAGGTCGACGGCCTCGACACGGACGACCAGGCGGAGTTCGCCGACGGTCTGAAGGACATCGCCGCCGAGCTGGACAAGCTCGGCAAGAGCGGCAGCGACGCCCTCAGCACGCTGGAGGAGGGCGAGGTCGGCGAGGCCATGTCCCGGCAGGCGAGCTGCCAGACGGCCACCGCGACGGCTGGGGCCACCAAGAGCTGACGCCGCGGGACGCGCCGGGTGAGGGCGGCGGCCACAATGGAGGGCGTGAGTGACGCCAGCCTGCCGCCCCTGCCCTCGTCCGACCGTCCCGAAGCCGCCGCCCGGCTGCGGGACGCGCTGCTCGGAGCCTCCTTCACCGCCGACGGACTGCTCGAACTGCTCGGCGCCCCCGCCTACGCGGCGCTGGCCCGCAGCGAGACCGTGCCCGCCCTGAGGGCCACCCGCGGGGACACGCCGCTGGAGATGCTCGTACGGCTGTTCCTGCTGCAGCAGCCCGTGCCGTACGCGCGCGTGGCCGGCGTACTGCCCGTGGACGTCTGCCTGGAGAGCGGATGGCTGACGCGCGCCGGCGCGGACGAGCTCACCGCGGCCGTGGACGTACGGCCGTACGGCGGGCCGGGCGGCGAGGACTGGTTCATCGTGTCCGACCTCGGGTGCGCGGTCGGCGGCGCCGGGGGCATCGGCAGCCGCGACGAGGGGGTCGTGCTCGGCGTCGGCGGGGCGTCCACGACCCTGGCCGGCATCACCGTCCGTACGCCCGTGGCCTCCGCGCTCGACCTCGGCACCGGCTCCGGCATCCAGGCGCTGCACGCCGCCCGGCACGCCACGCGCGTGACGGCCACCGACGTCAACCCGCGCGCCCTGCACATCACCGCGCTCACCCTGGCCCTCTCCGGGGTCCCGGCCGCCGACCTGCGCGAGGGCTCGCTGTTCACGCCGGTCCGGGACGACGAGACGTACGACCTGATCGTGTCCAACCCGCCGTTCGTGATCTCGCCGGGCGCCCGGCTCACCTACCGCGACGGCGGGATGGGCGGGGACGATCTGTGCCGCACGATCGTTCAGGAGGCGGGGGAACGGCTGAACGAGGGCGGGTTCGCGCAGTTCCTCGCCAACTGGCAGCACGTCGAGGGGGAGGACTGGCAGGACAGACTCAGGTCATGGGTGCCCCGCGGGTGCGACGCCTGGATCGTGCAGCGCGAGGTGCAGGACATCACCCAGTACGCCGAACTGTGGCTGCGGGACGCGGGCGACCACCGCGGTGACGAGGCCGAGTACCGGGCGCGGTACGACGCGTGGCTGGACGAGTTCGAGGCGCGCAAGGTGAAGGCGGTCGGCTTCGGCTGGATCACCCTGCGCAAGTCGGGCTCCGCCGCGGAGTCGATCACGGTGGAGGAGTGGCCGCACCCGGTCGAGCAGCCGCTCGGCGAGACGGTCCGGGCGCACTTCGACCGGCTCGACTACCTGCGGACGCACGACGACGCGGCGCTCCTCGAAGCGCGCTTCGCGCTGGCCGCCGAGGTGGTGCAGGAGCAGGTCGGGCTGCCCGGTGCCGAGGACCCGGAGCACGTCGTGCTGCGGCAGAACCGCGGGATGCGCCGGGCCACCAAGGTGGACACGATCGGCGCGGGCTTCGCGGGCGTGTGCGACGGCACCATGGGCGCGGGCCGGATCCTGGACGCCATCGCCCAGCTCCTCGGCGAGGACCCCGTGCTGCTGCGCGACCGCACGCCGGCCCAGATCCGGCTGCTGGTGGAGCAGGGGTTCCTGGAGCCCGTCGGCTGACACGAGCGGCGGCGGTCCCGCGGCGGTCCCATGAGGTACCCCGGCGGGCCGCCTCATGAGTCACGTCACTGTCTTCCGCCGCTTCCTTCACGCCGGCCACAGCGGCCGCCCCGGCCCTTTCGCACCGATCCGGAATTTCCGTGAAAGGGCCCCCGGGCCGGTTTCCGGACACGCGATCAGGTCCGTGGCCCTCCCGTTCACCTCCGATTCGTCTGCCCGCCGCCCGGGCGTGGCAGCGTCACCCCGGGGCCGGTACCGGCGGACGGGAAAGAGGGCATCGGGCGACCATGGAGAGCGGACCGGCGATCTTCGCGGGGATGGTGTTCTGCCTGTTCGGAGGCGGGTTGCTGGCCTGGACCGTGACCCGCGCGCGGCAGCACCGCCCCGTCGCCCAGGGTGTGAGCCCCGTCGCATCGGCCACCGTCGCGGGACTGTTCGCGATGATCTCCCTGGTCCTCGGCGCATGGTGTCTGACCCGCCTGTGAGGAGCGCGGAACCCTAACAGCTCCCGGTAACCGGTAGATAGCGCTCCGCATAAGCGCGGGCGGAGTCTGGACACTCCGGGCGGCAGGAACGGTGGTAGTCGGGTTACCGTTCGAGTGGCCGTTGCGGGCTTTTCCCGTTTGACACGGGGGCGGGATGTACCGTCACACTCCGCAGCGTCACCATGACCCGACCCCGGGGGAGACCGCCTGGGGAGCCCCAAGCGTCGACCGGAGAGAAGAGCGAAGTTGTCCCCGACCAGCGAGACCGCGAAGGGCGGCCGCCGACTCGTCATCGTCGAGTCGCCTGCCAAGGCGAAGACGATCAAGGGCTACCTCGGCCCCGGCTACATCGTCGAGGCGAGCGTCGGGCACATTCGCGATCTTCCCAACGGCGCCGCCGAGGTGCCGGAGAAGTACACCGGCGAGGTCCGCCGCCTCGGTGTGGACGTCGACCACGACTTCCAGCCGATCTACGTGGTCAACGCGGACAAGCGGGCCCAGGTCAAGAAGCTCAAGGACCTGCTCAAGGAGTCCGACGAACTCTTCCTCGCCACCGATGAGGACCGCGAGGGCGAGGCCATCGCCTGGCACCTGCAGGAAGTGCTCAAGCCGAAGATCCCGGTCAAGCGGATGGTCTTCCACGAGATCACCAAGGACGCGATCCGCGCGGCCGTGGCCAACCCGCGCCAGCTCAACCAGAAGCTGGTCGACGCCCAGGAGACCCGCCGCATCCTCGACCGCCTCTACGGCTACGAGGTCTCGCCGGTCCTGTGGAAGAAGGTCATGCCCCGGCTGTCCGCCGGCCGCGTCCAGTCCGTCGCCACGAGGCTCGTGGTGGAGCGGGAACGCGAGCGCATGGCCTTCCGTTCCGCCGAGTACTGGGACCTGACGGGCACCTTTGCGACCGGCCGCGCGGGTGACGCGTCGGACCCCTCGTCGCTGGTCGCCCGCCTGCAGACCGTCGACGGGCGGCGGGTCGCGCAGGGCCGCGACTTCGACTCCCTGGGACAGCTGAAGAGCGCGAACACCCTCCACCTCGACGAGGCCAACGCCCGCGCCCTGGCCGCCGCCCTGGAGAACACGCGGTTCGCCGTGCGTTCCGTCGAGTCCAAGCCGTACCGCCGCTCGCCGTACGCCCCGTTCCGTACGACGACGATGCAGCAGGAGGCTTCGAGGAAGCTCGGCTTCGGTGCCAAGGCGACCATGCAGGTCGCCCAGAAGCTGTACGAGAACGGCTACATCACCTACATGCGTACGGACTCGACGACCCTGAGCGAGACGGCGGTCGCCGCCGCCCGCGCCCAGGTGACTCAGTTGTACGGCGCCGACTACCTGCCCCCGCAGCCGCGCACCTACGCGGGCAAGGTCAAGAACGCGCAGGAGGCGCACGAGGCGATCCGCCCCTCGGGCGACCGTTTCCGTACACCCGCCGAGACCGGGCTGACCGGCGACCAGTTCAAGCTCTACGAGCTGATCTGGAAGCGGACCGTCGCCTCGCAGATGAAGGACGCCACCGGCAACTCCGTCACGGTGAGGATCGGCGGCACGGCGGCCGACGGCCGGGACGTCGAGTTCAGCGCGTCCGGCAAGACGATCACCTTCCACGGCTTCCTGAAGGCGTACGTGGAAGGCGCCGACGACCCGAACGCCGAGCTCGACGACCGCGAGCGCCGGCTGCCGCAGGTCACCGAGGGCGACGCCCTCACCGCCGAGGAGATCACGGTCGACGGGCACGCCACCAAGCCCCCGGCCCGCTACACCGAGGCGTCGCTGGTCAAGGAGCTGGAGGAGCGGGAGATCGGCCGTCCGTCGACGTACGCGTCGATCATCGGCACGATCCTCGACCGCGGCTACGTGTTCAAGAAGGGCACGGCCCTGGTGCCGTCCTTCCTCTCCTTCGCCGTGGTCAACCTGCTGGAGAAGCACTTCGGCCGGCTCGTCGACTACGACTTCACCGCCCGCATGGAGGACGACCTCGACCGCATCGCGCGGGGCGAGGCGCGCGCGGTGCCGTGGCTGAAGCGGTTCTACTTCGGTGAGGGCGCGAGCAACGGTGACGCGGCCGACGCCGGCAACGGCGACGGGGACCACCTCGGCGGTCTCAAGGAGCTGGTGACCGACCTGGGCGCGATCGACGCGCGCGAGGTGTCGTCGTTCCCGGTGGGCGACGGCATCGTGCTGCGGGTCGGGCGCTACGGCCCGTACATCGAGCGCGGGGAGAAGGACACCGAGCAGCACCAGCGCGCCGACATCCCGGCCGATCTGGCGCCGGACGAGCTGACCCTCGACCTGGCCGAGAAGCTGCTCGCCGAGCCGAGCGGCGACCGCGTCCTGGGCACCGACCCGGACACCGGTCACGACATCGTCGCCAAGAAGGGCCGCTACGGCCCGTACGTCACGGAGATCCTCCCCGAGGGCACCCCGAAGACCGGCAAGAACGCGGTCAAGCCGCGTACGGCCTCCCTCTTCAAGTCGATGTCCCTGGACACGGTGACGCTGGACGACGCGCTCAAGCTGATGTCGCTGCCGCGCGTGGTCGGTGCGGACGCCGAGGGCCAGGAGATCACGGCGCAGAACGGCCGCTACGGGCCGTACCTGAAGAAGGGCACCGACTCGCGGTCGCTGCAGTCCGAGGAGCAGCTCTTCACGATCACGCTGGAGGAGGCGCTGGCGATCTACGCCCAGCCCAAGCAGCGCGGTCGGGCCGCGGCCAAGCCGCCGCTGAAGGAGCTGGGCACCGACCCGGTCAGCGAGAAGCCGGTCGTGGTGAAGGACGGCCGCTTCGGGCCGTACGTCACCGACGGGGAGACCAACGCGACGCTGCGCTCCGGCGACAGCGTCGAGGAGATCACCCCGGAGCGCGGTTTCGAGCTGCTCGCCGAGAAGCGGGCGAAGGGCCCCGCCAAGAAGACGGCGAAGAAGGCCACCGCCAAGAAGACGGCGGCCAAGAAGGCTCCGGCGAAGAAGACGGCGGCGGCCAAGAAGACCGTGGCGAAGAAGACCACGACCGCGAAGAAGACCGTCGCCAAGAAGGCGACCGCCTCGAACGCGGCGGAGGACTGAGCCCTCGCGGGGGATCTTCGGTGATGCGGTGAAGGGTCCGCGGAGATCTTCGCCGAGGGTTCGGAATGCGAACGCCCCGACAACACTTCGGCGTCGGGGCGTGTGCATGCCAGGCGCGTCGCGCCGAGCTGTCGGCGCGGGCCGATAGGCTGAACGCATGACGCGAGCCGAGCAGCCAACGGCCCCTCAACCGCACCCCGACGACGCCCTCGTCGCGGACTCCCGCGAGCGTGCCGTCCGCGCCCTGCTGCGCCGACCCCAGCTGAAACGGCTGTGGAGCGCGCAGCTCGTGGGCGGGGTCGGTGACGTCCTCGCCCTCCTGGTACTGGTCCTCCTGGCCCTGCAGGCGGCGGTCGCCGAGGGGTCCTTCGGCGGTGGCTACCGGGGCGTGGCGTTCGCAGTGGCGACCGTTTTCGGGGTACGCATCCTGGCGACGCTGCTGTTCGGCGCCGTACTCCTCGGTCCGCTCACGTCGCTCACCTCGCAGGACGGACCGCTGGACCGCCGCTGGACCATGGTCGGCGCGGACGGCCTGCGGGCCGCGCTGCTCATCGTGGCGCCGCTGTGGATCGACTGGACGCCCGAGGACGCACTGGCCGTGCTCCTCGTCACCGCCTTCGTGACCGGGGTCGCCGAGCGGTTCTGGACGGTGTGCCGGGAGAGCGCCGCGCCCGCCCTGCTGCCCGCCCCGCCCCCGGAGGGCGCGACCGTGCGCCCGCTGCCCGACCACATGGACGCGCTGCGCCGGCTGTCGCTGCGCACGGGCTTCGTGGCGATACCGCTCGCGGCCGTCACGCTCGTCGTCGCGTCCCTGCTCAACAACCTGCTCGGCACCGGGATCGACTGGTTCGGCGAACACCGCGCGGCTCTCGCCTCGTACGTCGCGGCCGGGCTGTTCGCCGCGTCGCTGTCCGTCCTGACCTTCCTGGAACTGCCCGGCGCCCGCACCCCGCGCGCACGGTCCCCGCTGGAGGGGCTGCGCCGCCCGAGGAGCGCCGGCGGCTCCGACAAGGGCCGCACCGGTGCGATGCCGCTGCTGGTGCTCGCGTCCGCGTCCGTCGCCGCCGCGGTGTCGGCCGCCGTCGCCGTGTCGGTGCTGCACGCCAAGGACCTGGGCGGCGGCCCCGTGCTGTACGGCCTGCTGGTGGGCGCGCTGACCGGCGGTGTCGTCGTCGGTATCCGTACGGCTCCCGCCCTGCTGCCGTCCCTGTCCCGGCGCCGGCTGCTCGCGCTCGCCCTCGCCTTCACGGGCGTCGCGCTGCTGGCCGCCGGACTCGTACCGGACGTCACCAGCGTGGTGCTGATCATGGCGCTGGCCGGTGTCGGCGCGGGGCTCGCCGCCAACACCGGGCACACGCTGCTCGACCAGGAGGCCGAGGACCAGCGGCGGACCCGTACGACCGAGCACCTGCACGCGGTGGTCCGGGTCTTCGTGGCGCTCGGCGCGGTGATCGCCCCCCTGGTCGCCGCGGCCATCGGGCCGCACCGGCTGGAGAACGGCCGGTTCGTCTTCGCGCACGGCGGCGCCGCCTTCACGCTGATGCTGGTCGGCGCGCTGCTGCTGCCGGTGGCCGCGCTGGTGCTGGCCAAGGTCGACGACCGCTCCGGCGTACCGCTGCGGCAGGACCTGCGCGACGCGCTGCTCGGCGGCGCCGACCCGGACCAGACGCCCGCCGCCTCCGGCTTCTTCATCGCCCTGGAGGGCGGCGACGGCGCCGGGAAGTCCACCCAGGCCGAGGCCCTCGCCGAGTGGATCAGGGCCAAGGGCCACGAGGTCGTCCTCACCCGTGAACCCGGGGCGACCCCGGTCGGCAAGCGGCTGCGCTCCATCCTGCTGGACGTCTCCAGCGCCGGACTCTCGCACCGTGCGGAGGCACTGCTGTACGCCGCGGACCGCGCGGAGCACATCGACACCGTCGTACGGCCCGCCCTGGAGCGCGGCGCCGTCGTCATCACCGACCGGTACATCGACTCCTCCGTCGCCTACCAGGGCGCCGGGCGCGATCTGTCGCCGACCGAGATCGCCCGCATCAACCGCTGGGCGACCGACGGACTGGTCCCGAATCTGACGGTGCTGCTGGACGTGGCCCCGGAGACCGCGCGGGAGCGCTTCACCGAGGCGCCGGACCGGCTGGAATCGGAGCCCGCCGAGTTCCACGCGCGCGTGCGGGCCGGTTTCCTCACGCTGGCCGCGGCCGACCCCGGCCGCTACCTGGTGGTCGACGCCGGCCAGGAACCGGAGGCGGTCACCACGGTGATCCGGCACCGGCTCGACCAGGTGCTGCCGCTGTCCGAGGCCGAGATCCAGGCCCGCGAGGAGGCACGCCGCAAGGCCGAGGAGGAGGCCCGCCGCAAGGCGGAGGAGGAGGCGGCCCGCAAGGCCGAGGAGGAGCGCCTGGAGCGCGAGCGCGAGGAGCAGCTCGCGCGGCTGCGCGCCGAGGAGGAGGAGCG